>NZ_JBFANH010000017.1:0-204524 GCF_040674755.1 Nocardia sp. NPDC049737
TGGTCGAGGCGGTCCAGGATGCTGGTGATGAATTCGGTTGGTGTGGGCCGTGTCCCGTTGAGGCGGGCATGCGCGGCGTGGGCTGCGGCGAGTGCGACCGCGACGGCGCCGGTGATCCCTTCGGGATGTAGATGGGTCACCTGCGCCGACCGGACCGCTTCGGTGACAACCTTTTCCGGGTCGCCGGCGTAAAAGGCACCCAAGGGGGCAACCCGCATGGCCGCACCGTTGCCGCAGGAACCTTCGTCACCGAACGCGGCTGCGGCCGCCTTGCGCCAATGCACGCCATCGCGGACTCGCCCCAAGGTGCCGACTGTGGCGAAGCCGTAGTCACGGCTCGGGTCGAAGCGTCGCGCGAAGGCGGTGGCAAGCCGATCCTGGTCGATCTCGCCGCGACTGGACAGCTCGGTAACCACGGAGCAGGCCATTTCGGTGTCGTCGGTCCACCCCCACGGTCCGGCGGGAAGATTGTCTGCCCGAAGATCTGCGATGGATCGGCGCATGATCGGGAACTGTTGCCCCAAAGCGTCCCCCGCGGACAGTCCATCCAAAGAATCAAGCATCAACTCGACATGCATTGCGTCTGATGATAGCCAAAGGGAAGACGATCTACGCGGATGGCGAATGTGTGTCTGTCGACAGTGTCTGAATCTTCAACGGTGGCAGTGGATGTCGGTTCGTCGCCGTAAGTGCGCGGATGAGCTCGGTGACGTGTTTGCGTTGCTCGTGCCCAGCAGAGCTGCTTCCGGTTGGCGGGGTGTATGCCTCGTCGAGTTCGAGTGCGATCCCGGACTCGTGCGCGAGATCGCGCACGTCGAGCTTCAAGGCTTGGATACAGCGCGATTGGTGTCGATCGAGGACGGGTGCTCGGGGTTGTCGATCAACCGGCTGACCGAGGTCCCGAATCAAGACGACATCAGACCGGTGCGTGTCGCCGTGATCGCCACGGTGATAGCCAGCCGTGATGTGACGGCATTCCCCAGCCGGTTACATCTGGCCGTGGCGGACCTGGCCGGCTGGTTCGTAGGTACCGAGGACGATGCCGAGATCGGTCACGGTGAGCTCGACTGGGCGCATCGTCGCCGGGAGGATGCCGTCGTTGAACAAGCGGCGACCGGAGCCGAGCACCAGCGGAAACGTCATCAGGCGGAAGCGGTCGACAAGCTCGTGCTGCAACAGTGTCTGGAGCAGTTTGCCGCTTCCCCAGATCTGCAGCTCGTCGCCGGGTTCGTCCTTCAGCGCCTGCACGGCCGCGACGACGTCGCCGGTGAGGAGACGAGCGGTGTCGGGGTGCTCGCCGCGCCACGTGGCATCGGCCTGGCTGAGCGAGTTGGACACGACGTATTTGGGCAGTGAGTTGATCGCGGTGGCAATGGGGTTGCCGGGGTCGGTCTGATCAGGCCAGTAGCCGCGGAAGATGTCGAATGTTCTGCGACCGAACAGGAATGCGCTGGCGTGGCTGTTGAGTTCGGTGACGAACTCGCCGACGGCTTGGTCCGGGAAGGGGGCCTGCCAGCCGCCGTGGGTGAAGGCGTCGCTGGGATCTTCCTCGGGCCCGCCGGGGGCCTGCATCACGCCGTCGAGGGTCAGGAACGTCTGAACGGTGAGCTTCATGTGGATGTAGACGGAGCGGCGCACTGATTCTGAGCGGTCTCACGTCGAATCGCTGCGGGCGGAGTCAGAACGCATCTCTTTCATGCCGGTGACAACAACCTGGTCGACATGACCGGCGACCCCTCCGCGCACACGCCACCTCTTCCGACGCCTTGCGAGAGTTCCTCGACCGAGGTGTAGAGATCACTCTGCACGCCAAAGTCGCGGCTACGGCGACCTCAGCGGTCATAGGCTCAGCAAACGCCTCTCACCACTCGACGGCAATCGACGAAGCGGTGATCATCAGCGACGACCGCCTGTCGTCGAACAGGTCGTCTTGCCGTCCGAATCGGAATTCGTCTGGCTTCTGCGTGAAACGCAGGAACTCCTCGAATAGGCCGACCGCAGGGAGTCTGTTCAAGTGTTTGTTTAGCTGCTGTGCCGCCGCGTGTATCGCACAACTCCCGCAACAGGGCGGTACCCAGTTGGCCGTACTCGTGCCGCTCTACCCAATGTTGTCATCCACGGTCAGCGGCCGATCGCGTTGGACCGCCGCCGCGATCTCCGAGATCCAGCAGACCAGTCACGCGAACCAACGACTGACCTCTTACAGTCCCTCGTCGAACGGGTACCGGTCGTGTAACGCGGATCGGTCGCCGACAAAGTAGTTCAGGACTAGGTCGTCAGCGACTTGGACCAGCACATCGCGGCCCTCGACTACGGATGCCCACTCCATCGGCAGTCCGGACACACCATGGGCGGCGCCGATCAGGTTGCCGGCGACCGCACCGGTGGAATCGGAGTCACCGGAATGGTTCACCGACAACAGCAGTGCTGCGCGCGCATCGCCGGTCCGGACCGCGTACAGGGCGCAGTACACCGCGATGGCCAGGCACTCTTCTGCGATCCACCCCGCGCCGACCTGCTCGACCTTTTCAGCGGTCGCCACGCCCTCGGACAGCTCGACAGCGCGGGTCAGCGCCGCCATGGTTTCCGCACCTGCGGGAAACGCCGCGAGTTGAGTAATGGTTTGCTGCACGGCAATCGGCAGTTCGATACCGCTGACAACACGATCGATCAGTGCCGCGAACGCACCTGCGGCGAGGTATCCCGTGGGATGCCCGTGGGTCAGTTGCGCGCTGCGAGCGGCCGTGGTGAATGCGAGGTCTGGGCCCGCCCCGGCCAGTCCGAACGGTGCCGACCGCATCACGGTGCCGCAACCTTTCGAGCCCGGATTCACGGGACCGGGTTGGTCGAGCATGTCTGGGGCGAGATACCCCAATGCCTGCCTGTTCAGACCGGACATACAGGCATTCCCAGGTGCCCGCGCCGCATACAGAAACGGTTGACTCGCCAGCCAGCCGTCACTGTCCAGTACGGCAGCATCGGGTGTCTGGGTCTGCAACCAGCGCAGATACGCTCTGCGCAGCGCTGGCACCGGGTCAACTCCCGGAACCGACCGCAGCAGGCCCTCCGCGGTGAACAATGTCATCTGGGTGTCATCGGTAATCTGTTGCGGCGCACCCGCGTCGTGCTGAGGCAGAAAACCTTGCACCCCGTCGGCTCCATACCGTTGGCGAATCTGGGCCAGTTGCAGGAATTCGATAGGCCACCCGAGCGCGTCACCGATCGCCCCACCCAGCAGCGAACCCCGTACCCGGTCGAAGACCGGCGTGTAATCACCCACGGGACAACATCATTGCGCATCCGGTTGGCACAAACACCACCCAGCCACATCCGAGGGCCCGCGGGACATCCCCTGACCATGCGACAGTATGGAAATCAGCAGGTACCGACAGCCCCGCAACGGTCATGGAAATTCGCGGACTTCGACAACGTCGAGGCCGACGGACCGGGCGGCGGTTTCGAGCATTTCCTGCCACTGGTCCACGTCGGTGCTGTCTATCAGGGCATCGGGCATGACCTCGACGCTGATGGACCACTGGTTTTCGCCGTCGCGCCATAGCTTGGCCAGTACGGAGGTATCCCCGCCCGCGCCGAGCTCATGTGAACCGAACTGCACGGCATCGGGATCATCGAGACGGCCGCGGCGGCTCAGGCTGAGGGTGTCACGCAACTGTTCCAGTCGATTGTGGTTGAGGTCGCCCGAAAGGGTCAGCAGCAACCGGCGTTTCGGTCTGGCCGGGATTTTCGGCCCTGTCGCCGGTGCCGCCTGGTTGGGGGTTGGTTCCAGTCCCAGCAGGGGAAGGGCGAGGTCGGCGTTGCCCTTGTTCTCGTTCCACGCCGTATACGTCAACTGCGCCGGTGCAGCGATCCCGAACGCATCCCGCAAACCGGAGGTGATCATCGCCGCCAGCCGATGGTATTCGGCCCGTGGCGCGGGCCACGCCACGTTGAACGACCAGTTGTAGCTGTCGCGCCCGATAGGCGGCTGCCAGCCCAGATCAGCGATGTACTCAAGCCCTGCGGCATCGGCCCGCACCTCAGGGTCCAGCATGCCAGGACCGGGTAGCTCGGCGTACAGTTTGGTATCGGTCTGATAGAACTGCGCATACCGGCGTCGATCCGGGTTCGGTACACGCTCTCGGATGGATACAATCGCACCCGCGGGCAGCACCGCCAACTGGTTCGCCAACCTATCGGTGAACTCGTCCCAGCCGGTCATGACTGTTCTGCCTCGGCGAGCGCTTCGCCCTCGTCGTCGAGAGCCAACTGCTCGTTGGGCACCAGCTCCAGGTTCACCACGCTAGGAAAGGCTTTCAGCGCGAGAGTCTGCTGTGGTCCTGCCCAGCGCACCTCGGGATATTCACCCGGGACTCGCGTGCTCGGCGCCCCGAGCGCATCAGTAAGCGCACGTGTCATGCGCACGAACGCGTCCCACACGTTGTCGGCCTCATCGGAGTCGATGTCGGTCACCGACTGCACGATGTGGTGGGCGTGTCCATCCCAGCCGTCGACGCGGCCACTAGCCAGCCCGAACCCAACGTCAACGCTTACCGAATGTGGACCTATTCGCTCTATGTGCCATCCGAATTCGGCGGCCAGTTCCTGCACGTCGGCCAATCGCCACGACCAATGCAGCGACCGCAATCGAAGCGCCAGCTCGACAATCTCGGCGTCGTCCAGCGCCCGCCACCCCGTCATAACCCCGCCCTATCGTCAGTCTCCAACACAGCCATCCCGCTCCCGCCCACACTCTCACGTTCACGCGCCCTGGCCTGATCCGCCCAATTCCAGCTCGCTGGTCGACGGGCGTTGTCAATCGTCCTCGTCGAGGGCGCTGAGCCAGTCGTTGGTTACCAGCTGTAACCGGACCGTGTGGTGGAAGTCGATCAGCCGCAGGGTTGTTTGCGGACCGGCCCAGCGGATTTCGGGAACCCTGTCGTCGAGGCGAGCGGTTGATTCGCCGAGGGATCTGGTCAGTACGTCCGCCATCCGGGCATAAGCCGCCACTGTGTTGTCGCGGCCGTCTGGTGTATCAGCGGCCTGGGTGCTGACGGTGACTTCGATGCGTACCGCGTCGCCGTCGAAGCCGATGATATCGACGGTGTCCGGGCCGAGACCGGAGGCGAACTGGACCCGGTCCGTTGAGTGGATCGTGGGTTCTTGCCAACCGAATACGGTCACCAAGCGCAGCAGATTGTCCATTCGCCATGACCAGACCAGCGTGCGTAGTTTCTCGGCGAGATCGGCGATCGCGTTGTCGGACAACGCCTGCCATCCGGACGGTCTCGGCATCGGCTTTGCGACGGGTATGTGGTCGGCGACGAAGAGCGGTTTCGAGACAGGTCGGCCCGCGTGGGGCGTCGACAGCGATTCGGTGGCTGCCGCATAGTCCAACGTCAGGTCGTCTTCGGAAGTGATACGGGCTCGCGGTGCTTCGGGGGGCGGTGTGCCGAATGTGAGGGTGTCACCCCACAGTCGTGTGCTGGATTCTTCCAAAATTTTGCGTGCGCGCTCCAGCGAGGCAGCGCTGGGCGGTGCGTCGCTTACGGTTGCGTCCGCTGACAGATGCCGGTCGATGACAGTCAGTCCTGCTGCGCGGCAGCCGACTTCGACGAGCCCGATCGATGTCGCGATATCGAAAAAGGGGAGGGCATCAATGGTGATGGACCATTCATCGGCGCCGGTGCGCAGCAGCGTGATAGTAGAAGCGCGAATTGATGGGTATCGCGGGTGGTTTCGGATGCGGTGCCCCAATTCGCTGCCCACCGCGTCGTTCGCAGCACCGGAGGGGGTCAGCCCGATGACCGCTCGAAGTTCCTCGAGTTGGGCTTGATCGAGCCGACCAGTCGTGACCAGGCGAAACCGCCGCATCAGTTTCATTCAAGGGCTCCCGATGGTGCCTTCATGACTGCACTACGAGGCGCTCGGGCGTTGTGCCGCTGTCCAACCACGCCGTTGCGATCTTTCTCGCAACGGCCCGATAGAGCATGTCGTCGGCGCTGTTCTCCGACGCGATTACCTCGGTGGCCTTGTTCAGGACCAATGTGTACTGACTGCCCTGTATATCGGTGTACCGGTAACGAACTCTTTCCTCGTCTTCCTCGATTTTCTCGATTTCTGCGTACAGTGCCAATGTCATGGTCTCCGTTTCCCCAAAGCTCGGATGACAACCGATCAGTCCTGGCGTGCCAGCCCGAGCAGTGGCAGGTGAAGGTCGCGTTCGTCCGCGTTCTTGTTCCATGCGGCGTAGGTCAACGACTCTGGGGCGCTGATTCGGAACGCGTCACGGAGTCCGGTCACCACCATCGCCGCCAACTGGCGGTATATGGCGGAATAGACCGGCCACGGCAGCTCGATCCACCAGTAAGGGCCATGGTCGTCATCGGGTTCCTGCCAGCCTGACTCGGTGATCAGCCGGTATCCCGTTTCATCAGGCCGTGCGGTGGATTCGAGGAACTCATCGCCCACCAATTCGGCCAGTAGCTCGCTGTCGGTCTGCGCGAACTGCGCGAATCGTTGCTGGCCTGGGGGGACCCCCGCTTCGACGATCTTTACGATCGCGCCTGCGGGCAGTACCGCTAATTGCTCGGCCAGTCGCTCGGTGAATTCCGTCCAATCCGTCATATCAGGCCCTGCCGTTCGAATTCGATGGATCTATCGAGAGCCGCCAGCGAGGCGTTCGTCTGATACGTCAGCTGAACAGTATGCGCGAGACTCAGATTCTTCAGGCGCAAGGTTGTTTCCGGGAAAGCCCAACGGATTTCGGCGGCTTCCCCCGGCATGCGGGCGGTCGGTTCGCCGAGAGCGCCGGTTATGGCCTCGGTCATCCTGACGAACGCGTCACGCAACATTGCTCGGCCGGTCGCGTCCCCGCTTGCGGAGTCTGCCACCATCAACTCGATGGACTCGGCTACCCCGTCACGGCCTGTTACCGCACCGCTGCTCAGCCCGAAACCGCAGTCGAGCATGACCCAATCCGCTCGGGCCATCAATACCTGCCAATCGAACCGTGCGGCTATCGCGGGCACATCCTGCAGTTGCCACGACCAGTCCAACGATCGCAAGCCGGTAGCCAATTCGATTATCTCGTCGTCGGTCAGCGCACGCCATCCCGTCATGGATTCACCTTATTCCTATCGCCGGACTACGTTTGGTTCCGTTCCCGGGGAACGGTCATCGCGATGCACTCCTGCACATGTCCCTGCTCAGGACGGCGTTCGACCTTCTCGCTCCAGCGCGCGGGCTTGGTCACGTAAGCGTTCATCACGCCGCATCTGTACGCGTCGTTGCTCGGCTTGTCTGTCGTCTTCGCGCTCGCGCGCGCCCACGGCCTCCGTCGCGATCCGGCCTTGGCCGGCGCTGACCACATGTTCGACTTCGACTGTTTGGACGGGTGTCCCGCGCTCGATGTTCTTGATGATTTCCGCCTGACGGCGCTCCATGGAGTCGTAGGGGACTCGCACAGGTGGTTGTCCGGTCGGCTCGTAGGTGAAAGACCTCGATTGCGGATCGAAACCGGTTGGTTCGAGTTCGAGGCAGAGCGCATACGTCCGGACATCCATGGTTCGCGCCTGCTCACGAGTCAACTGCAGAACTCGATTGTCGCCGACCGTACGATTATGTTCTTGCCGAAGTATTTCTCGTCCGAATTCTTCGCGTGCCAGCTCTAAATTACGTGCGCGCGCGGCCTCGATCGATTCGGTCACTTGCCGGTCATGAGCGGGGTCCAGCCCCAGTCCATCGAGCGCGCGGGCTTCTTTTTCTCGTTCGACCTCGATCACGCGTTGCACACGATCGTGGTTCGCCCGGACTGTGGCAAGGTCTGGCTCCTTGCCTTGCGCGAAGGCCGTAT
The DNA here is from genome assembly GCF_040674755.1 of Nocardia sp. NPDC049737. NCBI lineage: Bacteria > Bacillati > Actinomycetota > Actinomycetes > Mycobacteriales > Nocardiaceae > Nocardia > Nocardia sp. NPDC049737. The sequence continues at coordinate 7,853 of NZ_JBFANH010000017.1, forward strand.
CCATCTCGCGGACCTGCTCAAGCGCGTGGGCGATGAACCGGGAGCGCTCTTTCAACTGCGGATCCCGGTATTCCAAAACCCTGGCCTCCGCCTCTTTGACTATCTCCCGGTTGGCCGCTTCGATGTTTGCTGTCACCGACATATCTCGCGATTTAACATCCAATTCCAGGAGCTTCTCGATAACTGCAGACTCGGAGCCAAGATCCAAACGCTGAACGAGCTCCCAGTTGCGCGCGAATTCTAATTCCTGCGCCCGAATTAGACCTGCTTTCGTGGCCGTGACCAGCTGGCTTCTTTCGTCGAGCGATAGGCCTCTTTCTACTGCCTGATTGATGGTCTCCAATGATTGGCGCATCTGAAGGTGCAGCATTGCTGCTTGGGGATCCAACACGTGGGGTTCGCGCGCTAGTTCTACAACTAGGCCGACAACCTCCCGTTCACGTGGAGACAACCCCTCGAGTACGCGTGTGATTTCGAGGGTATGTTCTAGAACCAGCTCGCGTTCCATTTCGATTACCAACTCCGGCAGGCGAACGCGGGGGCGTTCGATGCCGCCGAGGATCGGGACGGGAACCAGCTCGCCATCACGTACCAGGCTGTATTTGGTCACCGAGACATTGCCATTGATATCGACGTGAACTTTGTGGTTCTCGATTACCAGGGTGCCGTCTCGGTGCACCTGGATCAATTCATCTCGGGCTTTTATGAACGCGACGCCTTCAGGGCTGTTCGGATCGAGACCGCGAGCCTTCATCTGCGCGGGGGTCTCATTGAAAATTGTGATGAGGTTCCGGTCGATGGCCAAGGTTCTCGCCGTATGCTCCGGAGACATCTGCTGCGCGCGGCCATGTGGGGTATCCGCAGCGCCGAGTTCGGAGCCGACGCCCTTCTGCTCGCCATTGATGAGCTTGGTTGGTGTTGATTCGGTCTTGGGTTGGAGCACGAGTCTGTCGGCCATATCCCTGCCATCGGCAGCGCCCTTGAAAGGGGTTAACTGCACAGCGCCAGGAAATATCTCTTTGTCGTGGAAATATGCGTCACCGCCCAGGTCGCCCATCCCCTTGGAGGTGTTCACCATATCAACGCCCTGGCTATTCCAAATCCTGGCGTTGGCCTCGAGATCCCTCACATCCGCCAACCGCTCCAGCTTTTCCGTTGGGCTGAGGCTCGGATTGTCACGGATCTCTTTTTCCAGCTCTTTTATCACGCCCTTATCGAGTTCGCTGTCCTTGAGTTGACGAACCTCTGATATCCCGAAATCCTTGAACTTCGGGATGAGCCTGGCGAGTTCTTGCCCGGCCGGATCGCGGGCAGATTGCTGTTTCTTGCGCTCGTCGGACTCCAGTTGAATCTTTTTTGCGATCTCGGGGTCTTTCACCTCATAGGGTTGTTTGGGGCCTTCCGGGATTGCGGAAAAGATGACCTTCTTATCATTTTCTTTGTCGGGATTGGGGGCAAACCCTTTTTCGTTGTGCCTATCATAGTTCTTATTGCGGAATACGCCGGGCGGGTCGCTGTAGTCGTGTAACCTGCCTTTTTCGCGATCGCGCCAGGAATTGGGTGGGTCTCCCGGCTTGTGCAGGCAACCGTCGTCTCCGCGATACATGCCCGGTGATGGCGGTAGATCGTCCCGCTCCGGTATTGCCGGGGCAGGACGGTCGTTGCTTTCTCCTGGAATCCGGTACGGACTGTCGGTCGATTCTGCGCGCTGCGTGTTCGCGGTGTTCTGCTGATCTCGAGTCGCTTCTGCAGGCTCGATATGACTACGCGAGCGCTGAGGCTCCGCGGACGGAGTGGGTTGGTCCCGTGCGCCGGATGTTCTGGCGCTAGGAGATTCATCGGGACCGGTGATGTGACTTCGAGGGACCTCGAAGCCGGCGTTGCCGGGAGTTCGCCCAGGGTTCTCCCTCCCTGACGGATTGTTGGGTTCGTGTCCGCCCGGCGGCCGCATTTCGCCGCCGCTTTGGCCTGGCATTGGACGTCGACCGTCGAGGTGTGAGTCGGTGTCGGCGTGAGTTCGGTTGTTTTCGTGGACCGGCCCATCCCATGTGTAATCCTCGGGACTGGATGCGCGGCGTCCTTGCTCCCAATTGGCGACTTCGTTTGCGGCCCTGTGCGAGTCTGCATAGCTGGCATCGGGATTTTCCACCGAGTGCTGGTGTTCGGCTAGTTCGTGCTCCAACAGGAGAAGATCAGAGTCGGTGAACCTACCGGATCGCAGTCGGATCCACGCCTCCGCGATATCTGGGTTGGCCTCGAAACGTGCATTGATGAGACCGCCATCGGTTGCGCGTAGCGGATGCTCTTGGTGGAAAAGGTGATCCTTTACCGCTTCGATCATCGAGTGCGTATATTTCGATCCGTCCGGGCGGTGAGCACCTTCGAGGCTCGAGACGACCCGACCCACATCATCCGCGTTGCGGATGGCGTTGTATGCCTCGACAGCCCATCGTTCTGCTCGGCGGAGGTCTGCGGCAGTGTCGCGGGCAGTATTCGAAAGATCCGGTCCGTGCTCCGCTTCGGTGCCCGGCGTCGGTGTGCTCTCGTCGGTTGCGGCTTGTCGGTGAGCATCGGCTTCGCCGTAGTTGCGAGCAGCTTGTTCAGGATCTGCGCGGAGGGGCGCGTCGTCGCGGGTGATCTGGGTGGGGGCGTCGAGATGAGGCGGACGGTGTGTCGATTCTGGACTCGGTTGATCGCTGTCCAATGATGAGTGACTGGGTCCCGTGTCGACCCGCGAGGTATCCCGAGGTACGGGGAAATCCTCTGTGGCTGCTGGTGTCCAGTCGGGTGCCGACATTGATTTTGGGACTTCAACGTCGCGCGGTAGCTCCGCGTGTTCGGAACCTAGTCCTCGAAGGTTCCCTGTTCCGGCCAGGTCCCGTCCTGGCGGGATTTCCATTGCGCCCACGCCGCTGCGCGTGACGCGCCAGCCCGGGTCGGCCGAACGCTGAGTGGGTGCTTGGTGATGGTCAGTTGGAATTCCTCGGTCGGCTCCGGGGGTTGGAGCAGCGACTCGATTCGGACTTGATACTGGATCGTCTCCGAGTCCTCGTGTGTGCGTTGAATTGTCGTCCGGGTGCGATGTGGGTAAATCTGGGCGCCCTGGACCGGTTGGCCCGCTTCGATCGCCTGGTCGTACATCTCCCCGATCGTGAACGGATGCAGACTCGGGTGCACCGTCACCACGCCCGTTTCCCGGTTCACCACGTAGCTGGTCAGGCCCAGATCCATGCCCCGCGCTATCTCCTCCGGGGTGAGTTTCGGACGGCACACCCATCCGTGCTGGAACGAAATCGGCCCTTCGAACTGCAGGCTCGGGAATGCTTGGGCCAGATACTGCTGGACCTGTTGCTCGGTTTGGAACCGTTGTGCCGCCATGTGATCCTCCATTCGGGTCGCAAATCATGAATCGCACCCCCATCGACCTGTCGACCAGGTGCGCTGGGGGCTTATCGGAGATGATCGGCGGCTTCGGTTGCGCGTCTACCCACATCGGCCCGCTTGCCCCGTGCGGGTAGACGATCGCGGTGGCGTGCGAACCCCCCATGATCGGACTGCCGTCGGGGTTGTAGAGCTTTTGCCCAGTTTGGGGGTCGAGGGTATGCCAGGCATTGTGCACGTATGCCGAGGCACCCGGTCCTTGTTGAGCTACCCAGTCATGCAATGCCTGGAACTGCTCGGGTATCGATCTGCCGCCGTCGTTGAAATGTTGCCAAGTGCCGCCGATCCACGCTTCGGCGCGCTGTAGACCGAGGGCCTCACCTCCGTGGGTGTCGATGCTCCCGTCAGGCAACACATCCGGCCATCGAGGGGCGGCGACCATCGGCCGACCGTTGTGGGTGGACAGGATCGCCATCGTGCAATCACTGCAGTCGTTGCTACGACCCGGTTTCGTGGGGCCACCATCGTTGATGTGCTGTGCGTACAGGTGCGGATCGGCACCGACAAGGAATCTATTGCCAGCACGGACGGAATCCTCGACTACGTGTTGATACGCGGGATCCTCGATGTTGTCGAGGTTGCCTTCGCCGATCACCCGACCATCGGCGATGTCGCCGCGGGTGACTGGGGTATTGGCCTCGGCGATGTCGTTGCTGAGCTGGCGAATCTCGTCCGGGCTGAACCCGTTTCCGCGCGGGCCTGGTTCCGGTTGCAATCCGAGATGCTCGCGTAGCTGCTGGACGATCGCGTCGGGGTGGCTGTCGGGATGCCAGGGGCCGGAGGTGTCACTGACGTGGATGTGGAGGTTCGCCGCTGCCGGATCCGGCGTGTGCACCAAGTCGATCAGCACCCGGTCACCGGACAACAACCGCTGACCATGATTGAAGGTCAGATCCGTTGCCAACTGCGCCCTTTCCCACAACCGCGCCACCTGTTCCGGGGATACGCTGCGGTCTGCGGTGACATGCACCTTGATGCCGGCTACCGCGACGGGGCCTTGGTGCTCGTCGGGGTAGCGCCGGAAGTCGTAGGCGGGCTTGGCATTCGCCCTATGCTCGGTGGGCACCTGAGTGGTATGGCCGCCCTCGGGCAGCTGATGGCGGTACCACTCACGTATCTGTCGCACTTGCTGTGCCTGCTGCAACTCCTGAGGCGACAGCCGTTGCGGACCCTGGTGTGGACCAGGCTGATCCGGCCTCGGCGCTCTGCCCGGATGCTGGGGATCCTCTGAGCTATGTGCCCGCGGACCGCGCTGCTGCGGTGCGCGCGAATCCGAGTGCGGCGCTGAGTGTTCCGCTGGACCCGCATGTCGTACCGGTGTTCGCGGGACCGGTGTGTGTGACTCGATGACTTGCGGGGGTGTCGAGCTGCGAGGGGATTCGGGAGGCGCCAGTGAAGTGCGGGGGTGCGGTGGCGGGACAGGGTGCGGGCTGAGTTCTGGTGGACGCTGGTGTGGTGTCGACGGTGTGCGGGCCACCGGCTGGTGTGGTGGTGTCGGCTTATGAGTGGGCGAATTGTGGGGCGCTGGCGCCACATTCGTTGGCGAGTGATGCGGAGAAGGTGAGACGGGTCGATGTGTTTCAGGGGAATGTTGCGTCGGCGGTGTCGGAGAGTGCGACTCCGGCGCAGGCGCATGCGGTGTCGGCAGTGGCGACTCGGGAGCACGCGAGGACATCCACGGCGCGTGCGGCGAGGGTGACTCGGGAGCGTGCTGCGACACCGAATGCGATTGTGCCTGTGAATGATCTGGCGATACAGGCTGCCGTGGGGCCGGGTCAGGCGTGGTCGGCGGATGTGGTGTCGTCGGCTCGTGCGTCGGTGCGTGAGTTATCGGTGGCAGCGATTCCGGTGCTCGCGACGACCTCCATGGTTCCTGTGGTGCTGGCGGCGGGGACTCCGGAGCAGGATCGCTGGGGTGCGATTGTTGCTGGGTGTCGAGCCAGTTGCGCACCTGGATGTCGTGTGGGCTCTCGCCCGGTGGGTGGGCACGGGCGGCGGCGATTTCTTGCTGGGTGGGTTGGTAGCGCCCGATGTGGGGGTTGTATTCGCCGCTATAGAACGGGTCCATCGGAATGAGGCGGCCGTCGTCGAATCGGGCGACGTATTTGTGGACTTCGGGGTCGAAGCCTGGACGTTGCGGTGGCGGCTCCGGAGACGGGGCTCGAGTGGGTGACGGCGCGTGTTCTGTTGCGGGAGAGTCATTTTCGGTGTACTCGGAGCGAGCCTCGGGCCGCGCGTGAGATTGGTTGGCGTCGGCTTCAGTCATCGAATCCGGGCGTGCCCACCGCGGCGGCTCTGATTCCGGTGCGCGCGTCGTCGACGGTACCGGGCGGTCGACCGGACCATGGTGCGGCGCAACCGATTCCGGTTCTATTCCGTCGTTTCTCCCTGTTCCCGAGCGATACGCTTCAGTTCCGACTCCCCCCAGGCTTGCCAGATCTTGACCTGCTCCTCCGATGCTGGACGACGCCCCTTCGCTTCCAATGCGGCTCGGTGGGCGTCCATCTCCCGTACTGCTTCCTGACTCTCGGGGTCGGGGTTGGACTGGCGCAGCGTCGGGCCGAGAATTTCTAGCGCTATCTGTTTCATTTCCTCTGGACTGATGGCCATCGGGAGTCCTTCCCAGATCGGTGAGACGGATGATGTGTTTGCCCGGGTCGTGCGGGCGTCTTCCCGGCTCGAACGACATGTGATCGACCCGGAACTGGTGCCCCGGCGGGAAGATGATCTCGGCCTGGTTGAGGCTGGCCCAGGAGATGTCCTTACCGTAGCGGGACTTGATGATGAGCTCGACGTTTCCGCCTGCCATCGAGGTTTCCTTGTCCGAGGACGCAAAGCCAGGATCGATGACTACCGGGTCAGACCTATTGGGGTTGTAGTACTGGAGAAACCTCTTGAGAGCTGCGGGGTCGTCGATATACAGAGATCGATAGACCACACCCTGATGGTCGGGCAGTTTGTTGTAGGCGTTGACCAATGCCCGGATCTCGAGATCGTGTTTCGCCAGCAGCGCCTCGTCACCGTTGCGCATGGCTTTGTTGGCGGACTCATTGAGCACGACATCCTGATTCCGGCGGATGAGCTCGATCTCTGAGTCGGACAGTCGGGCTAGCTCCGGATATTCCTCGATGCTGTTGCGGGACCGGATATCCCGCGCTTCAGGACTCACCGGGTGGTCGCGCGCGTATTCGTGTTCGGCGATCGGGTCGTGGTAGTCCGGATTGGCGTAGTACGGCTTGCTCTCCACTGGCAGCTTCGGCCAGTATTTGGCCTCTTCGGGTCGCGCCGCCGGATCGCCTCCAGCACTGTGGTTATCAGGGTCTGATGGGTGGCTGCGGCTCGCCGCCGGGTCGTGAGAGCCGGGGGCGGGGAAGGCGTGCTCGCCTGCGCTGGGCATTCCGGGCCGGGGCGAATGACCAATGATCGGTTCGGGGACCGATGTGTCGCGGCGCTCGCCGCCCTCGGTTAGGAGGCGATCACCCCGTTCTGCGGCCATGCTTTCTCGCGTTTGGCCCGGAGCATGATCTGTCCCGCCGCGGACCGGAAAATCACGTCCTCCGGTTGGTCCGTGCGGGCGGTGTTGTTGGTCGTGTCGATCGTCAGGATGCGGTCGAGGTTGTCCCTCGTCTCCCCGAACTGGTATGCCACCTCGTTCGGGTCGTTCCTGATTCGGTTGTAGTAGATCAGTAGCGCCATCGTGTGGTCCCCATAGTGTGTCGTACCGTTCGCCGCTGCGCGGCGCCGCAACCGGTGCCCAGTTGTGGTCGATGTTGGCGTATGCGTGGGCCTCTTGATAGAGCGCCCCCGGGTTGTCGCGATAGTAGTTCGACTCCGCGAGTTCGTGTTCGAGCAGCACGAGATCGGCGGGGTGCGGCCTGCCGGATCGCAATCGGATCCATGCTTCGGCGATGTCGGGGTCCGCGTCGTAGCGTCGGTGTGCGACGGTTCCGTCATAGTCCTGGATCGGATGTTCTTCGCGGAACAGGTGGTTTTTGATCTGCTGGACGTCGTCGTGTGTGAAGTGCGTCCCGTCGACGCGCGGATGATCGGCGAGAACGCCGGCGATGTCGTCGATATCACGGTCGTCGCTTCGGAAAAGGTCGTAGGCGTTTTCGGCCCATTCGAACGCCGCGAAGTCGTCGCGTGGCCGGACCGCTCCGCCCGAATAGGCGAGGTCCGGTTCGTCTGGTACGGCGGTGTCACGGGGCGAGTGATCAGTCGAATCCGTGTGTGGAGAGTCGCTGCGACGCTGGCCTGGTGCCGAAGAACCATCACGGATGTCACCGCTGGAAGGCGGGTGCGCAACGACCTGCGGTGCCTGGTCGCCCGTGCCCTCGGTCCAGGTGTCACGAACTTCTGGCTCGAGTGTGTGATGGTCTGTGCCGTTGGGCCGGTCCGAAAGATCGGCGGCTCGTCGATCTGGGACGCTGTCGGGATCGTCGCCTGGTGCACGGTGGCTGCGGGGCTCTGTATTGCGGTCCGCGGCAGGCGTATTGCGGTCGGCAGCGGGCGCACGGTTGGTAGCGGATTCTGGGGGGCGGGGCGCGGTGCGTTGTCCCGTGTCCGGGTTGCGCGAATTCGCCGAGTTTGCGGTCTCTCGTGTCGGGGAGGCGGTGTCACGTGGACCCGGCAGGTGGGTATCGGGTCGACTGGCGGCTGAGTTGGGGTGTGGTGACCGGTCACCGGTCCCGTTGCCGGGTGCCCGGTCAGTTGGTTGGTGCCGTCCGGAGTCGAGACGTGGTGTGTTGCTGGTGGTTTCACGTGCGGAGGGCGTTGACGTCGTCCGATCCGGTGTGTCGATGCTGCTGGATGATCGAGGAGTATCGCCGGGGCGCTGTGAGGTTGTGGCGCGATCGGTCGCGGCGGGTGTGTCTGATCGGGGCGAAACCTCCGAACGCTGGGGGATGTCGGTGGATGTCCGAGCCGGACTTGCAGGCGAGGGACGGTCGCCGCCGGGGGTGGCCGCGTTGGAGACAGGTGTCGCTGTCCCATGCGCGACTTGTCGGTCCGGTGTGGGTGGCGTGGTTGTCGCCGACGATGCCTGTCCTGCGGCGCCACGGTCAAGGGCTGAGTGCCCTCCGGTATTGCTAGCGGGGGCGGCAGATGGGTCGGAGGAAATGGAACGGCTGTCGGCGGTGTGGCCGGGTCCTGCTGAATTGGATTGGGCCCCAATCGGATTGTCATGGCCGACGGCAGTGGAAGTCGGACCGTGGGTTTCCTGGACTCCTGTTGTGGTCGCGGCGGCCGACGAGGTCGTTTCCGAGTGCGTTGGGCTGGACGAGGACGCGGTGTCGGTGTGGGTTTGGTTCGTCGGTGTGGATGTGTCGGCGGTGGAGGGGCGCTCGCTGCCAGCGGTGACCGGGGGTTCGTGGGAGGAGTCGGTGTGAGTGCTGGCTGGGGTCGTGGTGCCGGTTGATGATCCGGTGTCGACATGTGTAGGGACAGCTTCATGTGGTTTGGCGCGACCGAATCCAGCGCCTGCGCCGTCGGCGACGGTGCTGAAGTCGACGTGCCCTCCGGACGTTGCGGCAGCGGCCGCGGTGTTGCCGGCGATGTTGCCGGGGACTGCACCCACGCCGCGGGTCAGCACTCCACCTAGCGAATTCGATCCGAGGTCGGTGCCCACCGCACTGGCCAGACTCTGGCCAGACTTCGCCGCGATCGGCCCGGCCACCGCGCCGGCAATGGCGCCTGCGCCGGCGGATCTGCCAACGGAGCCCAGGTCGAGGCCGTCGCGATTGCCTTCAGCGATCTGGACACTCTGGGCGGCCAGATCCGTGCCCGCGCCGAAAGCCGTGCCGAAGGCCGAGCCGCCGGCAGCTTCCGTACTGACTTTGAGAGCCAGTCTCGACGCCGCGTCCGCGCCCAACTTGCTGGCTGCTTCCAAACCGACCCGTTCGGCGAGAAATGCCGCGCCTTTGGCAGCGAGCTTGTCGATCAGCTCTTGCACCGTCTTACGGATGATGAGCTTGACGGCGGCAGCGGCAGCGACATCGACGAGCTCACCGATACCGGGCACGAAGGCTATCGCCAACATCGCGGCCAACGAAAAGTAGATCGACAGCTTCGCGTATTCGATATCGGTGGCACCGTGTTCGAGTTGCTGGGCGAAGCTGTCGCAGGCATTGATCAGGCCCTGCAGATCGCTGCCGTCCCCGCCGGCGACATCCTGCCAGTACGTGGACATCGCATCGTGGATCTTGCCGTCGATAGCCGACAAAGCGGTGTTCATCGCTTGATCGGCAGGACGCTGCAGTTCCCGCAGGGCATTGGCCATGTTCGACCAGTGTTCGGCTGTTCGGCGCATGGCGTCTTCGTCGCCCTCGGGCCAATGACCGACAAGGAAGTCCTCCAGCCATCCCAGCGGGCCCGGAAGATGCGGAAACCACAGAGTCACAGGTCTCTATCCCTACAGTGGCCGGTACTGGTCGGCGTTGTGTTGATCTTGGTTTTGCAGGCCGTTGGCGGTGGTGGTGATGCGATCACCGGTTGTCTTCAACTTGGTCGCCAGGTTCGCCAGCGCGGCAAGGCATTCCCCGACGCTGCCCTGGCCGTCCCCCTGCGGATAGTTCTGCTCGAACTGTTGTCCGGGCTTGTCCTCACCCCAGCAGCGTCCCTCGGACTGGATACCCTGCCGAAGCGTCTCCAAGGCCGTATTCACATCGTCGCCCAGTTGCTCGAACTGCGGCGATACCGCGCGTAACCGGTCCGGATCAGCCCACAGTTCAGCCATGTTCGCTCTCCCTCATCAGGTTTCGGACAGTCTTCGACTTCGACGCTGCGGCAGCGCCTTTGGTTCCAGGGATCTATGTCAGCTCAACGGGATTGCTCGGGCGGCGGCGATGTCCGCGACAGCACCGCCTGCAGATCCCGCAAACTCGGTGCGCCCGGAATGATTTCGTTGAGATCGGCCATACCGTCCACGATCGACTTGAAGGGCGCCAGCACCTTCTCACGGGCTGCGGCTGCCGCCTCGACCGCGCCCCGGATCGCGGCATTGAGATCCTCGGTCAACTGCTGCGGTGTGCTGCGGCGGTAGGCGTCATCGGCGATGGTTATCTCTGTGACCATCCCGGATGAGTTCACCGTCACCCGCGCGAGATTCTTCGGTGTGGTCGCATGGATCTTCATCGCGGCCAGCTTGCGCTGGATCTCGCCCAATTCATCGATCTCACGGTCGAAGTCGTTCTGGATCGCATCCAATGCCGAACGCAGCCCAGCGTTGGCCGACCGGATCTGCTCCTGTTCCCATCGCTCCACGAGGTCACTCACCGTCGGATTCTGTTGCGAGACGATTGCTTTCGGCAGCAGTCCACTCATGCCACCAATCGGCCAGGTTCGAGCCACGCAACTCCATGTTCGGGAAGCTTTCGCGGTTGACGATCACCCACGTCCGCTCCTGCGTGCATACCTGCTCGAGCACTTCCCGGCCCGAGACCGTCCGGCGCAGCCACGGATTGACATCACTGGGCAACATGCCCGCAGAGGTATGAACCTCCAAGAGCATGGAGTCCCGTACGGCGTCCAGCGGCAAACCCCGCTGTCCATCTGGATCATCGGCGGGCAGAACCACGATGAGCTCACTGCGGCTGAACGCGTCGATGAATCGACCGATGTTGTTGAACCCGTACTCGACTCGCCACATCACCAACTCGAACTCGTTCGCGATGTCCCGACGTGCGTACTGCGGAGTCGGTATGAAATCCGGATTCAACCAGGTCTCAGCGAATCCGCCCTTGTCGTCGGCCAACCAGCCACCGATCACATTGGTCTGCTGGATCGCCGATTTGTCGGCGGTCGGGTCCACGAAATGCTGCCACTTGCCTGGATTCTCATGTGCCCATGCGACATCCGCGTCCGTCGGCTCGGGCAAGACCTGGGTATTGTCCGCCAGATAATCGGAAATATGGAGCTTGTCCTGTTTAGCCCGCTGGCTCAGATTCACAACCGCCCCCTACCACTCGTTCGGGCCGTGATGGACACACGTGGACGTCCCGGCCGGATCAACTCGCAACCTCATCTCCCGAAAACCAAACACCTTGTTGCGCAGGCGAATAGAACCGCCCACTGATAGAGCCCTAGATCAGCCAGGACTTCGGTGAGCCATAACCTTCTTCCCTGGCCTCGTCCTCATCGGTCCAATCGGTCGGCATCACGTAGTTGTCCCTGCTGTTCTTGCGCCCGGCCGCCCTAGCCCGGTCGGCGGCTTCGCGTAACAGTCGATCATGCTCGGCACGGGCCTCGTCAGCCGCTCGTTGTTCCGGGGTCTGCTGGTGCTGTTGTTCGCGCTGAATCAGCTCTTGGCGGACGTCGTCGAAAACCTCGGCACCGCTACGAGCGGTCCGCGCATCGGCGTCGAGAAACCGGTTGAGAACCGTGCGTGAAGCCGCTGTGTAGTCGGCGACAATTCGGTCCATCTCGGCCGCGTAGTTCATCTCTTATCGTCCATTTCGATCTCGATCTTCACGCCGTCGTCACGTGGAACCGGTGTTGTCGCGGGCTCGGGTGCCGACGCCGGATCGGTAGGCGCTTCGACATCCGAGGCCACTTGTGATCCGCTGTCCAATGGCCCAGCCGTTGCCAACACGGGACCGAGGGTCGTTGCGCCGTCCGGTCCGGGTGGGGCGTCGAGTACCCCATCGAAACCCGGAGAGGTGCTCCACATCGGTTGTGGTAGCACGAGTCCGGTGGAGCTACGTTCGTCGCCTGTTGTGCTCTTGGCTCCGGCGGCGCTACTTCCAGGCATGCCGCTTGTCGTCGATCCCGTGGTTGTCTGCGATCCGCTCGAGGACGAGCCGGACGTGGAATCGGTTGCCGCAGTGTGCGATGTCTGCTCCACTGACGTTCCCGACTGCGTTACCGGTACAGACGGTGTTGCCGTTGGCGCCTCCACCCGCGTTGTTGCCCCGCTGCCGGCTGTGGATCCGACTGCGGGGGTCCCGGAGTCGGGGGTTGTTGAGGGCGTTGTCGTCGATTCCTCACTCGGGGTAAAGAACGGCACGCCGTCCTTGATCCCCATCGAGTACTGCTGCGACTTTCCGTCGGGTCCGGTGATCTTCGCGGTGACCGGACCGTCGGGTGCCTGCGTCACCGCCATACGTTGCCCGGCAACAGTGAAGTCCGCCAGCGTCCTCGATCCGGATGTCTCGCTCGTGCCGGCAATCGTTGATCCCGTACCGGTCGTTGCGCCGCTGAGCCCGGTCAATCCTTGTTGGACGGTGGTCCCGAGCTGGCTCAGACCCTGCTGCACTGTCTGTCCGGCCTGGCTGGCTTGGCTGGCGAGGCTCGTCAGCGTCTGCAGCGGATTCGTTTGCGAAGTGGTCGAGGTAGCCGATGTGGGGATTGTTGATGTCGATTGGGGCGTGGTCTGCGATGTGGTCGAGTTGACCCCCGCAGTCTGGACGCCGGTGTTTACCCCACCAGTCTGCGACGTGGACGATTGCGTAGGTGTCTGCTGGTCCTGCGGTTTGGGAAACGACTTGGCATCGTGGTTGTCCAGCAGGTCCATCACCGGCTGATAGGCGCGGCGAATGTAGTAGTCCGCCAGCGCGCACTGATGGATGAAAGCTTTGAAAGCCTCTCGCACCGCCGGGCCGAAATGACCGGTCAGCCATTGTTTGCAGGCATCCCGTATCTTCTGGGAGCCATCGCTGGTGCCAGGGCCGACGTTGGTCAGGTGAAACTGGTCGGCTGCCTTTTGGTTCGTGTCCCCGTAAAGATAGCCCCAGGTGGTGCTTTCCGACGCCACGGAAATGATTGTGCTCACAGGGTCTTCGCCACCGGCTAGTCGCATGGCGTGCCCAGCGACCGGACATTGGGAGCTGTCGAACGCGGCGACGAAATTCGCCTTGTCCCTGACGATCTGCAGTAGTACGTCCGGTAGGCCATTCATGGCTGCCGCAACCGATTGCAGGTACTGGCTCTGCTGATCGGCGTGCGCGTGTAATCCGGCCAGATAGTCCTGAGCGGCTCCGCCGGCGTTTCCCTGCCATGCCTCTGGCACCGCGTCCTTGACGCCGGCCAGGTCGGTCGTGATATCGGTCGTGCTGGGGTGAGAATCAGTCCCAGAGGAGGCACCGTCGAGCGCTGTGGCCAGACTACGCAGGCTATCGAGCTTCATGCTGCGTTGCTGGTCGTAGTACGTCCCCTCCAGGCGACGCATCTCGTTGTTCGGATCCTTGATGGTGTCGATGCGTTCACCGCCGACCGCCGTACCGTCGACAGTCAGCGGCTCGACGACGATGCTGTCGAACCCCGGCAGCTTCAACACATCCCACACACGGTGGTAGCGCACGAGCGCCAACCGGAACCACTCGAGCCCGGGAGCGGCCTGATCCAGCAGTTTGTTGACGTCGGAATCGGTGAGTTTGGGCTTGTCGTTCCAGATCGCCTTGTCGAAGACGCTGTTGCCGTCTTCTTTGAGGAAACGCGCAAGGTCCTGCTGCGCCTTGTTCAGGTTGGCTTGATACTGCTGCTCATACTGTTGGGGAGTCGTCATGCCGATCCCAACTGGCCCTCGGCTGCGGCAATCTGGGCCCGATGCTCCTGATCGGTGGTCACCGTCGTAGTCACTGCCTGCCGCAGAACCTCCACCGTAGCGCCGGAAGCCTCGGACCACGACTGCAGCATTGTGACGAGCCCCTCGACTCCCGCCGCGAGTTTCTGTCCCTGCTCCAGATAGTCCTGCCCGGCATGAGCTGCCTCGAATCCAGCACCCGCGATCCGCGTCGCGTGTCCCTGGGTGGCATCAACGGCCGGCTCAATCGTGCTTGCCATACCAAGCACCGACTCTGGGACGAAAAGCACTGCCCCTCCTCATCTTCCGATGTCACCCCACAGAAAGCCAACCCATCGAAACCGGCCAGCTTCATGATCATGACACACCCGGAAGGAAGCGCTCGATTTGAAAGACGTTGCTTTGCAATGTCTTTACCCATGTATGGCAGCAGGCGTGGATTCGGTGGGTAACCATCTGCCGTCACCCAGGATTACGCGCCTCGGCGTTGAGACCCCCGACCGGCAACACCGGCCGCCTGGCATAGTGGCAGAGGCGTGGATCCGCTAGCCACAACTTCGACGAGTACTCTTCGTAGTTCGCTGCGGCCGCGCACCCCAGCAATCGCCGCGGCGAGCTGCTGGCTGTTACTGCGGATCTCGGCGAGTTCTCGCTGAAGTTGCCGCTCCCATTCCTGGATGTCTGTAGTCACTGCGAGCGGAAACCTTTCCCGGTGGGAACCGAGTACACCACGTCGCCGGGTTCGATTCGAGACGACACATCGGCGGAGAAGACCAGCGAGAGCTTGCCCGGCGCGGTCTGGTGGAAGTCAAGCGCTTCCAGGACTCCGCGGTAGGTCGTTCCGTCCTTCTTTTGCAACTCGACCTGTTGGTCCACCGCGAAGTCCCCGACGGCCCGACCGACGACGAACGGATTCGATCTGAAACTCACCGGGAAGATGTCTTCAACATGGAATTCGCTCATTGCGCTCGCGACGATACAGATCGCGATGATGCAGGCCGACCTGGCGGCAATCCCGGACGAGGACGAGATCGCGGCGAAGCGGGTGGTTCGTGACGAGGCGGTAGCACGATTGTGTACGGAGTTGGCGTCTGCTGAAAGTTCCACCGCCGAGACACAATTCGCATCGGAACTTGTCACCGGGATCGAAAGAGCTCGACCTTCCGCATGTACCCGTCAGGATCCTCGCTGATCCACCACCGGTTCGGGGTGCTGGGCCGAACTCACCCCAACAATGACTGGTTGTGCTGATCGCTGCAACTGCCCTTCGGACTGCTGCTGCACCTCGTGAAAGTCCATTCGGAACGATCGTGCAGCCACGGAGCGAGCATGCTGTGGCAGCCGTGTCCCTATTCAAGCTTCCGCGACCAGGGCGTATGTCGATCGACGCGAGGGGGACCGGACGTACGGAGCTGGGACGTTGATGTCAACGTCGCGGGCGATGGACCCGCCGCAGCTCGGGACAAGCCTCGATCAAGCAGCGGCATCCTCAGGGACGGAATGGTGATCGGATATCCGGTCGACTGGCGGCAGTTCCGTTCGGCACTGCCGTGGCCGACTCGCGCACTGGCCGCAGCCTCCATGGTGCACCGCAGTGTTCTCCCGGTTCCGGCCGGAAGATTCGGTGTCGGCGTGGGTGACCAACCGCTATGGCGGCTATCTCACGGGATTTCTGGTGGATCCGCATGCGCGCAAGGTATTCGGCTTTGAGTCAACAGCATTCCGGCTACCTGGATGCCGCAGCGTTTCGCGGATCCGCCACTACGGGCGGCTCCCGCTGCCGCATCTGTGCAAATAGAGTGAGCGGACTCGAAAGCCATACGGCACAGCCTATCTCGCATGGCGTCTTATGCCGCTCGATTCAGCGTGGACTCGTCAGGTTCCGCCATCTCGAAGCACATGACCCAAATTGAGCGCCAGTCAACAGAATCCGATCGGCGGCCGTTCAATTGCGCTGGCAGCGCTCCTACGTCGGACCACCTTCGATGGTCATGAGTCGACTTCGGTGGGTGCCTCTGAGTTCGCGCTCGCGACCATCGGGTTCGGTAGAGTGCTGGGGGTTCAACCTGGATAGTTCCACTGTTGACTGGGGGGCGTATGGGTACGTTCAAAGCTGATCTGGAGCAGCTGGGGAAGCTCGGAACAACACTGCACAATCTGGCTCGTGAGGCCGAGGGCGCCAAGCCGAAGCGAACCGCGGAGGTCGGCTCGCCTGAGCAGTTGCAATCTGTGGGTGCCGGGTTGCTGCTCGAGAGCGAACAACTTCTCGGGGTTCTCATCCCAACGCTCAAGGAGCGTCTGAGCGAGACCGGTGATGTGATGGCTAATGTTGCCCAGCAGTTCAAGGACGCGGACGAGAGCAACGCCGGCAACATCATGGATCTCTATCGCAAATCCACTGGCGACTGGACGGCGTAGGGGCGGGGATGACTCTGAAAAGCTGGATCGAGAACACTGATCCATCGAAGCTGATCGCACTCGGTGACTCGTGGATCACTTTCGGCACCGACCTCGAGCACCTCTTCGACAGATACGTCGACGCCGTCACGAAGGTGAACGGCGCTTACTGGGATGGCCAGTGTGCTCAAGCGGCGCAGGTCCGTGCGCAAGCCGACCAGAAGACCATGCAGGCGCTCGCCGACAAGATCAATGCTGTCGCGCAGCGCGTTAAGCAGGGCTATGACGAGATCGATGCGCCGCTGCGGCGCGCGCGGGGAGCGCTGATCGAAGCGGCTCATCGTGGCTATGTCGTTACCGACACCCTGGCGTTGAGCATTCCTCCTGGGAAGTCGGTCACTGACGAGGACAAACAGGCACTTCTTGTCCTGCAGGACGAGCTGAACGACGCTGTCCGTTCCACTGTGCAAGCCGACAGTCAGGTCCGCGACGACCTGAACAGCGCCCGCGCCGAGCTCCGCGCAGCCTTCATTGCCACAGCTGCGCTCGGTGTCGACCAGGGTAAGGCGGACGGGGCGAACCTGACGGACAGCCCGATGCGCTTGGGACCGGACGGCGTGCAGCGCTTGATCGAGGCAGGTCAGCTGACACCGGAGCAAATAACCGCGTTGCAGCGTGGCGACACAGCGACGATCCCGGCGTCACAGATGGAGTACTTGACCCAGATCAATCGGTCTCTGGATAGCAAGAGCCCGCAGGAGATCGAACAGATCATGGCCAAGCTGCCACCCGACGGACAACGGGCACTGGCGAATTCATTCCAGATCGTGTCGAGCGAGAAGATCAATGCCGGTGTCACCAACGATCCAGCAATACCGAAGCACGGCGGCGCGGACCAACTGCCGAAGCAGATCCAGGCGTCACTGACACGAAAAGACTTGGTAGTAAACCAGTTCCACAACACAGCCGGTGGAACAACCCGCAGCATCGAGTTGAACGGCGTCGCCGACAACCAGGCCATCGCCAACATGGTCAGAGTCAGCGATCCTCAACTCAGGAACGGGTCCGCGATCGATAGCGAACTGCTCGATGTCGGTCGACAATATCTTGGCGCGCAGGTCAACCATGAACAGTTGCAGCACAGCGCGCTGACGTCGTTCACCGTCGACGGCAAGGGGGCAAGTGATACCTCCGCGATTACCGAGGGAATCTTCAACGCGGTGGGACAGGACAAGGTCGCTGTCGAGTCGGTTGTCACCGGCGCAAATGGCAAGGACTTCGTGTCCGATGCCCTCAGCCACCAATGGCCCGACAACGGGAAAGCGGTGTCCTCGCTGTTCACCTTCGGGGACAAAGACGCCACCATCGAGGACTCGGGGAACCCGGCCGATGTGCAGTCCGCGATGCGCACCGGCCGGATCATGCAGTCGGTAGCCGAGGCAACCAGCACCGACGAGGCGTGGAAGTTGTTGTCGAATGTTCCCAATACCGACGGCCAGTCGGCCGGGCAGCTGAATCCTGATCTGCTGCAATCAATATCGAAGAGCATGTCACCGTATGTGCCAGACCTGGCCGGCGCTGACCAGCCCGACAAGCCCGGCTTCAACCTGCTGCGCTCGGACCACACGTCCTGGGCTGACCCTAACGGTAACAACAGTTTCAGCGGATCGGCCAACATTTTCGCTTTGATGAATACCGATGAAAGAGCGGGCGAGCTGTTCAATGGGGCCGCGGTGGCTGAAGTGCTGCGGCAGGAAGCCAAGTTCGGGGCAGACCCGACCAACCCTGATGCCGGTGGCTGGTTGTCGACGGCCGGTAGGCTGCATGGGCTCATCGATAAGGGCAACATGATCGAGGTTCAGGATCAGTACGACGATCAGCATGCGCAAGAGGAAGCGAGCTACAAGCGGAAAGCGGCATGGTTCGATGCTGGTAAAGCGGCGTTCAGTTTCGGGTCCGGTTTTGGTGGTACCACCGAGAAATTCGCATATGCCCTCGTCAACGGCAGCGGGGACTCGCTGAAGGACGCATTCACCGGAGGTCGACCGGGTCCCGCCGCGCTTGCTGGCCTGTCAGGCGCCGATTTCTACCGGGACGACTACGCCATTCTCAAGGCGCGTCAGGACATCGGGCTTTCCTTGCCGCATATCCCTTCTCAGCAGTCGTGGATGTTGGACGGAAACGGGCAATTGCTCAACTACGAGTAGATGCGAGACAAGCTCGGAAATGACCCGCAACGCAAGGATGCGTTCGAATGGTTGGTCACTCAAATGGGAGGAGGCGACGGCCATCAGATCCGCAATGGATACTCCGACGTGGTTCGTAAAGATGGGTGACCGTCGCAGATTCGGCGTCGCGGTGGTTGCGGTGCTGGTGTTATCGGCGAGCTGCTCAACCACTGACGACGCCAAGCAGATGCCCGCAACGCCCACACGCACGAACCTGGAGTTGATCAACTCCGACGTGTGGTCCGCAGACCCGGGAGTCGACCTGTTCAGCAGAGGTGCCGAGTTGGTGCGCGCGACCGTCGAGTCAGGCGATCTCACGCTGTTCGGTGGAATCGACGTAGCATTCCCGGGATATGCTGCCGCCTTTGAATCGCCTCATGATCCCGGCAATTACGATATCGAATCGACCTTCTACTCTGACCACGGGACGTTGCCTCAGCAGCGGAGGACGGAATATCTTCACATTACGAGCTACGTCGCTGACAGTCATAGAGTTTCTGCTGTTGTGTGCCGGTTCTACACCCGGCCGGGGGCTATCCCGGGGGAGGAAAGCAGTGCGCACACGTTTTGTCAGGGAGTTGCTCTTGAAAACAGTGGGACCGACGCCGGGGCGCATGGTCGGCGCGATGAATCCGTGGAAAACGACACCGCTGGCGGAGGCAGGGTTCCTGCGTGGAATGTGTTTGGAACCTGGAGGATCAAGAAAATAAAATTCCTGGGCGGAGACGAAACTCCGGACAGTTGCTTCACCTGGTGGAGCGAAAAGTTTCCCTATTTGATTCGGATAGGGGCCAGGAGGTTTTACGAAGTAGCGCCCGGTGCCACGATGCCGACGGAGTCGCTGGCGAAACAGTATCCGGAATGGATCGGGCCGTCCTCGTGATAAGCCGGTGTGAACTATTTGGCGGGCAGGGCTGACTCGACGATCGTTGCGATCTCCTGGGCGTGATCGCACGCGTTCCAGTGTGTGAGCGCTAGGGTGCTGCTCACTGACATGTCAATCGTCGCGTCCGGGCCGGTCATGACGACGTAGCATGCTTCTGCTGCGGGCTCGCGGTAAGTAATCGCCTCGCGGTCGTTTACCTTTATTTCAGTCGCTGCGTTGCCTTCGCGTCTGCGGAACTCGTCGAGGGTCACGTTGGTCGAAGAAATCGTCAGGGAACCCACTCTGCCCGTCTTCCCGTGCACATCCTCCTGACGTTCGAAGGTGCAACTAATGAACGCGTAGCCGTCATGAACCTGATCGGCACGTTCACGGGTTTTAGGGACGAACCCCACTTTAGTGATGGTGTCGTCACCGATTTCGAAACACGGATCGAACTTCACCGGACTGCGGGAGTTATGAGGTTGATCCGGGGCAGGTTTGACGACTACAGCGATGCTTGGTCTTGCTGCGATCGATGTGGTCGCGCCCGTCGGTTCGCTCGCGTTGTTGCGACTCGAACAACTGGCAGCCACGAGGGCGCTCATGGCCACCGCCACAGCGATACTGGTGTGTTTCACAGCGTGTCGTCACCCATCCCTGACAGATCTCCCGCGATCTTGACCCTGTTCGCGTTGACCTGATCGGCCTCGGAGATCAGCCGACCGGCGCGTAGGTATGCTTCCTGCAGCCGCATCGCTCCATCGATCAACTGGTTGATCACCTTGATCCCGTCGGCTGCTTTGTTCGAGAAGCCATCTTGCAGTTGGTGCCCGGAGGGGAAGCCACCGAAACCCTTGGCATCCTTCACCGTGCGGAGCTTGTCACTGATCTTTTGCAGTCCGATGATCATCTGGTCGTACAGTTGGACTGCTTCGTGGACTGCCTGGGGATCGAATGCGATTTCGCCTGCGGCCGCCGCGTCATTGAATGCTTTGATCTGAGCTTGCCCGTAGTCGATGTTCGTCGTGCTCACCGCTGCCCCCAATCTGCCAGCTTCCGAAGAAGGTTACACGAGCCGACATCGGGTTCGGGCGCCTGACGTTCACTCTGACGGCTGTGGTCGGCGAGCGCATCTACCGAATGCCATGGGAGAGATCGGCATTGAGCGTCAGCTGGGAAGATCTGCTGGTAGTGGTCGTGTTAGGCTCCGAACGGACCGATCGGTGATGCCTAGGGGGAATGACCGCGATGGGTGATCAGGACAAGCCATCCACGGCATCGATTCCCGGTCTTCGGGATCTGTTGGACCAGCGCGACGTCCAGGTTGCTACGCAGAGGTCAGCCGATTCGCAATCACGAGCGCGACGCGATGACGCGGAACTCAGCAACCTGGGCGCAGGCGCTGACCCGGATTACGTCAACACCGAAGAGCACTTCGAGGGCATGACTCTGGAAGCCATGTACGCCGCGGTCCACGGTGATGCCGCCGGTATGGGTGGCTTGGACGCGACGGGCCTCCAGACGATGCGCAGAACATGGTTCGAGTGCTTCTCCGAGCTCGCCAATCTGTCGACGTTCAACCTGATGGGGCTGAATCGGGTCTTCGGCAACGGGCTCTGGCAAGGCGCTAGCGGATCAGCGGCTCAGAATGCCTCGCAACAGTATTCGGCCGTTGCCAACCAAGTCGGCCGGGTGTTCGAGACGATGAGCCAGCGCCTGGATTCCCTCGGGTGGGCTGCGGAAGCTGTGCGCATCGCCGTCCCGGCTCCGCCGTCGTCAGTAGTCGATGGGCTCGATCCGGATAATCCTGCGCAGTCGGTGCTGCCCGCCCTGATCAACCCTGAGTACTCCGATCAGGTCGATAACGCGCGTGAAGAGGCCCGGCAAGCCGCTATCAGGGCGCTGAACAGTGTGTACAAAGAGACATTCCCTCCGGCAGGAACCGGGGTGCCCACCTATGCGACCGTGCCGCAGCTCGGCACGAATACAGACCCCGGCGGTATCGCCGCGAACCCCGGCGGCGTTGACCCTGGGCTCAGCGGCACCGACCTGAGCAAGTCCGGCGATCCATCTCGCCGTGATGCCACCGCCGGACCGACCACGACTCAGCCATCGAGCACGGCAGCAACCGACACGAGTCCTACCGGGATTCGCACCCCGGACCTGACCGGCAGTACTCCCAGCACCACAACCGCCCCCGCCAGTGTCAGCAGCGGGCCCGGCGCATCCGGAGCTTCTGTGCTGACCGGACTGGGGCGAGGGGCAAGCAGTCCCGGTGGGGCGGGCACGACCCCGCGGACGGGTGGGCCTGGGTCCTCGGTTCCAGGAGCACCGGGGGCCAGCACGCCTGGGTCGGTTGGCTCTGCCACAGGGGCAGCGGCAGCAACTCGCGCTGGAATAGGCACCTCTGGGCCGATGGCACCGGGCGCGGGTGCTAGACGCAAGGACGGCGAAGGCGATGGCGAGCACCATGCTCCCGACTATTTGCGGGGAGTCGCCTCGGACTGGACAGAAGGTCTGGACACACCCGTCGAAGTAATCGGCGACGCCGGTTATCCCGACGCTGATCCGTACGCCATCGTCGAGCCGATTCCGCCAACACCTGTCCGCACCCCTCAACCGGCAGCGCCGACCTTCGTTGAGGCCGCGCCCGTCGAGCCACGAAACACAGTCGACGCCGCTGCCGCGCCGACCGCGAATACTGTGCCCGTATCGGACTCCTCCGCGACCCCGGACGCTGGTATCGAAACAAAGCCCACCGGGTCGGCTGGGTTCTCCGGGACCGGACCCTCGCTCGATAGCTTGTTCGCCGAATACGGATGGAGCACAGACGATTCACCGGCCCCGCCCACCGTCCTAGATGCCGGAGCACCGACAGAGCCACCTGGGCAGGCCGAGAAGCCAAGGTCGGGCACCGAGTAGTGAAGACCCAGACGGTGTGGACCTTCACTCCGGACGAATTCGCGTGGGTTTGGGCAGAAACCGGACTCGATGAATATCCGGACCCGATCCGGATCCTCGAATCACCCACGACCGCAGACGAATACACGCAGCTGGTACAGCAGATCAGTGCCCGTTACCCACGCGGCCGTGATCCCGATCTGGCCGGACCACTTCGGGTGTTAGCGCAGCCTGAACTGCGGATTGTGTGCAAAGGCCGATCCCTCAACTCCCACAGGCGTGTTCGCTCGCTCGGGGCGGCTACGGCTGACCTCGGAGTTGTTTTGTTCCAAAAGTCCGGTCCAACAGCTGATTTCGGTGGTGACATCAAGCTGGCTGTCACCCAACGGCACAACCTCGCCAAGCATATCGCCGCGACCATGCCACCATCCCCGGCCGGTGCGGCCGGAGCGATGATCGGCTACACACCACGGGTGCGCGGTGAACAGCCGCCGACCTCATGGAAGCCAGCCCCCAACGGTGAGCGCGCCGTCGAGGAACGCATCCGCGGCTTACTGCAGTTGCCCCGAAACGCTGAGGGACACTTCCGGATCCAACGTCACGCTCAGAATCAACGGCCGCACCCTCCGGTGTATCTGAGCTGGATCGACATCCACAACGATCACCCGGTCGCCGGTCGTTATCTCATCGACGTCAACGACAACGACACCACCATCACGCCCGCTTCCCCCGCAACAGTTGCCCGCGAGCTACACCGCCGCGCTGCACTCGACCTCGTCTGAGGACAGTCGACACTGCGTTCATGATGTTGCGAAGCCGATAACCTCGACCCGCGTGCTTGCGTAGCAAACCACCACGACGGCGCCGGGTACCGCCAGTGGCGCACTGCCTTCGCACCGGTTGTTGTCGCGGTCGAGCGAGTAGACCATGGCGGGGGTGCCGTCGGTTCGGTTCCACGAGTGGATCTCGGCGCGGTATTGACCGTCGGCTCCCTCGTAGAGTGTCGCCTCGACGAGTTCGGATGCGAGGAATAGGTCGTTCGCCCTGGTGGCTGGGTATCGGCTGGAAAGACCGGGAAGCTGGTATCTGACTGTGTTTTCGTTGAGTGCCATCACCTGCAGCGCGCCCGAATCGTAGGGCTGTGTCGGGTACTCGGTCAGCACCTCGGGGCCGTTCGGGTCGGCTGCGATCGGCTCCGGGGTATTGCCTGGCAGGATCGGGACGTTCGCGAGGCGATCGGGTCGGTCGACGATGATCGTTCCAGACCCGTGCGGGAAGGATGACCAGTCGACGACGATGGTGTTGGCGAGCGTGTGTGTGAGCACCGTGATGTCGGTCTTGGCCGGTGCCCGGGCGAGCTCACGGGTGCTGGTCACCGCACCGGTCTTCGGGTCCAGGGCGGTCGCGGTGAGGCGGGTCTCGTTGTCGCTCTTACACCGTGCGATCCGATAGATCGCGGTATCGGTGATCAGGATGTTCTGGTTGGGGTCGCTGCATCCTTCGGCAGACCACATCGGTGTTCCTGTGCGGCCGTCGTATCGCACCACGTGTGTTCGGTTGGCAAGTGTCAAAAACTGTGGGGCAGGCCGGAAGTCGAGTGCTCGTGGCAGGCTCCATGGATTCATTTCCGATGTCGACACGACATGGGTGTTCGGATCCGGCGCATTTCGAGCGAAGGCGGAGTCGCTCCATAACACCTGCCCGGTGACCGCGTCGAACGCGATCCAGCCCTTGTTATCCCAGCGCGCGAGTACCACGGTGCCGCCGTCGACCGACCGCAGCGATCCGTGGATGTATTCGACGCCGAGTTGCTCGCCGCGTTGCGCATTGGTGCGCAGGTAGTGCCACCGTGGCACACCGGTGGCCCCGTCGTAGGCAGTGAGGCCTTCGGTCGAGGCGACCACGAAACCGGTGCCCGCCACCACCGTATCCGGGGCGCGACGGTCGTAGCCGTTGTCGGGATATCGGTCGACGGCAGCCATTGGAATCGGCACCCGATAGCGTTCGCTGCCCAACCGTTGCGGAAGCGCCGGGACTTCTACTGCGGCAATGGTGTTGTGGTCGATGTTGGCATTGTCGTCACCCGCGCGGACCGCTGCCCCGGTCACCGCCGCACCGACCACCAGCCCCAGCGACGCCAACCCCACCGAGGTTCGTCGCCTCAGCCGCTGCACATTCGCCGGACGTAGCGTAAGGCCGAGCACGAGCACAGTCCCGGCGAGTACGAGCCCGCTGGCGGCTACTGCGGTAGGCAGCTGGTCGAAGAATGGGTACTCGAATCGGATGCGCCCGTATATGCCGGGCAGGTGGCTTTTGACTGGCAGGACCACCGCCATCGTCGCGGCGAGGAGCGCGGCCAGCGCTAACACGATTGCACGGCCGGAGCCTTCCCGCGCTCGCAGACCTCGGACTACAACGCCAGCCGACACGAATAGCATAAGTGCACCGAGAATCACTGCGGCGGTGGCGAATCGGTCGGGCACGCCATCGATCGGCAGCCGGAATGATCCGAAAAAGTCCTCACCGTCGACCATCCGGTCATCCAGCTCCACCTTCGCCGCGAAAAACCGGCTGTAGAGGCCGAGGATCGTGCCGCTCGCGATAAGACCGAAACCCATGGCACCGGCGGCGGCCGTTAGCCGGGCCAGCCACTTGGGCGAGCCGTTCGTTGTCGACGTGGTGTCGGAATTCATTCTGTCCCCCGATGTTCGAACGCACTGCAGTGCGGTTGTTGAGTTGTGTTGTCCTGCTGCAGGAACCAGTTCTCGGCCGCGGTGGCGAACGCGACGACGTCGGTGCGCCGACCTCGGTCGGAGTCAGCCAGCCTCGCCGAGACCGCATGGGTGGCCAACTTGTCGCCGATATTTCTCGGCCCAAGGGTCATCGGGCAATACAGCCGACTGGTTCCTGGACAGGCTTCGGATCGAGCTCGATGAGGTCTGCAAATCCCGCGTCACTGAACGCCTTGATCTTGGCTTGAGCCCTGAGTCGATATTCGCCGTGATCACCGCTGCCCCCCCATCTGCTCGGTTTCGGAGGAAGAGTACACAAGGCGGGATCGGATGCGATCCAGCAACTTTCGACGGCATCCCTGTCTGATCCGTAGGAGTGCCATTACCGCCCGCGCCTGCGATTCGCCTCGGCCGAATCGACTTCCGGCACCGGGAATGAGAAGTCCGGCATTCGACGCGTTCCAGCCGCGATCTCGAAGCACAGATCGCTGTAGCCCACGGCGAGCTCGGTGAGGCGATGCTGGGTGTAGCGAAATTGCAGTGTCGAAGTGCCCTGCTGGGAGGCGATGCGGGCATCGACCGAGAACTGAGCGAGCCGGTCGATCACCATGCCGACCGTCTCGGTGTGTTGGTACGCGGCATCAAAGGCTGGCGGGTGATCGGTGCTCACCCAGCTGTCGATGCGGGACACCAGTCGATCGCGTTCGCGGTCGATCGCGCCGATATCGGCGCTCTGGTCCAGACGGGCTTCGTGCAAGCTGGCCAGTTCGTAGGCGCCTTGCAGGAGCGGGTGCTGGATGGCCATTGTCCCAGCGCAGGCTTGCAAGATCATGTCTTTGGAAGGCAGCGGCGTCCTCATGACCGCCTCGCCCGGCAGGTCCGCAGACGTGGGCGATAACCGTGACGGAAACCGGTAAGTCGTTGACGCTGTGCATATTTGATCCACAATCTGTCGCAGGAAGTCATACGGTGCTCCGTTCAGGACATGTCTTGACGCAGTCGATGTCCGAATGTTGTTGGCTTGGAATTAATTCCGGGGCGAACCTCAGGCGTCGCTTGCTTCCACCAGGAACGCCGCGACCTGGAGGTGTACGAAGCAGTCGTCGGGCCGGTGCGTTGCGTGGATACGCTGCAGCTGCACTGCCCGGGCGACGGTCAGCTCCATGAGATGGACATGACACCAGCGCTCGGCCAACGTGCCGTCCGCCGCGACGAACTCCTTGCGCTGTGGCGGATCTGGCATCGTCACTGCTCTGTGTGGCTGGCGGCGGTGTCACTGCCGCTAGCCGTGGTAGGGGGTTGCCCGTGCACATCTTCGGTGCCATCCAGTCGCACCGTCTGGGGTGGCAGAGCATCGGCTGCTGTGTCGGGCAGCTGAACTCCTCCAGCCCTGACATCGCTGACCAGCTGGTCGAATGCCTCGATGTGGCAGGACAGCATGTACGCATCACGTTCGCGGTGCTCGGGATCGTTTCGGCGCAGGGTGTAGAGAAGGTATTTCCAGGCCAGCCAAGTCACCATTTCGGCGTACGACAAGGAAGCGAGCGGAGCGCTGGGCTGGACCGCGATCTCCTTCGTGTCTCCTTCGGCTTCGTGGTCGATCAGGAAGGTCAGAATCGACAATTGTTCGTGGACGACATCGGGAACATCCCGGCGATGGTCGTAGATCACGCGCAGGATGCCGATGTACTGGTGGGCGCAGCGCAGCATCACCGTCGTCGGTTCTTCTGCCCCGGCGAAGACCCGCAGGAAGGGTCCGGCATCGGGCAGCGGCTGATCGGCTTGGGTCTCGACGGGTGGCAACGAGAAGGAGGCTGGTGTGCTCGGGGAGGTGCCCAACGCGACGTGGCCCGGCGGCTGGCGGTCCAGTGGCATGAGGAAGTGGCCCTTCAGATTTCGAGTGTCGATAGTCCGCGCGGCGGTTGCGCAGAATGAGTTGAGGAACGTCAGTCCCACAGCGCCGCACATGGCAGCGGTGGTAGGTCGGCAGCCACGTCGTTATCGACCGTGACGGTGAACTCTGGAAAGCCTTGGGCCAGTTCGGCGGCGACGTCGGCGGCTTGCTCGGCCGAGGCAGCGAAATCCAGTTTCAGCGCACCGGATTCGATGTGAATGTGGCGGATGCGACGCGGTGGACGTGGTGCTCGGACGGGCCGAAGCGGTGCCATCACCGATCACCGCCCGAGCACGAGTTGCTGGCCGGATTCGATCGCGGCCACCAGGCAGTCGTAGCCCTGGCACAGCTGTGCCAACCGGGTTGCCTCGGGCGGCTCCTCGTCGGTCGCAACGGCGGCGAGTACCAACCCCCAGAGGTCGGCCATCCGTGCAACCAGCGCCCCGATGCTTTCGGTCTGCACGACCATGACTGGAGTGCCCTCCGGCACGCCGGTGATCGGGACTGGTGGTGGGGCCGAGGGTGGTGCGATTACCGGTTGCTTTTGGCGGTGGTCGACCGCATCGTCGATGACGGCGATCAGGGTGTCGATAGCCTCGCGCGCCGAAACCAGCTGCGAGGCAGCCTGTTTAAGTTTGCGATGGCCGGTCTGTTCGTCTGCGAGAGACAGTAGTGCGTGTCGATATTGTCGCTGGCAGGCCACCAGATCGATCGCCGCATCGACGATGTCACCGCCCTGCAGCGGCCGTAGCCCGGCTAAGGACGCCAGCAATACCTCACTCGACGGCAACGCCGTCACCGGCGCCCATGTTGAGGTTGTCTCACTTGGAGTGTCGTCTGTGGCGTTCGGGGGACGATCCTGCCGTGCGTCGTTCTCATGCGTGCTGGTCACGGCCGATCACCGCGGCTTACTCGTGGACAGCACCATCTGGCCGGCTTCGACCAGTGTGTCGAGCGCGGATGCTTTCCGCGGGCAGTTCTTGGCCCGGCAGGCGAGATGGATCTGAACGACTTCGTGGGCTTGGGCGGGGGTGAACGGCACCATCGGTGCGGCATGCGCCGCAGCGTCGCACAGCGCGATGAGTTGGTACATGGCAAGGGAATTGGCAGTGGCCATCGTTTTCGGCATCTCCTGGTCGGGCGGGCTCGATCGGGGGTGCCCGGCACCGGGGGCGTTTCGCCACCGGCCTGCCACTCTGGCGGGTCGGTGCGCCGGACGAGGGGTTCGGCGTCGGCCCGGTGCCGGGTACCAGGGCTGACCGTAGGGCCGCAAAAGCGGCTATTTCCCGCTCAAATGGGGAGTCGTTTTAAAACATACGGAAATCGGTATAAAGTCCGTATGGGCGTGAAAACGCTTGATAGTCAATGCCGATCCGCCATAACCATGAACGCAACATGATGTAGCGGGGAGCCCGACGATGCACATGACGACCGGTGAGACGATCCGACGGATACGCAAATCCATCGGTATGACACAGGCGGAACTCGGCGCACTCCTGCACTTCACGCAGCCCGCTGTCTCGCAGCTGGAGCATGATGGCCCGGCCGTTTATGATGTGCGCGTTCTCCGCCGTGTGGCGAAAGCTCTACAAGTGCCGCTCGCCATACTCGCGGTGGAGTCGGATGAGGAGGCGGAGGTGAACCGACGCCAATTTTTCAAATCGGGGGCGGTCGGAGTTGGTACTGCTATGGCGGCAGATAGACGACAGATCCCTCCGCCGGTTTCCGCGGGAGTCAGGCTTGGCCAAACGGACGTCGAGCGAATCACCAAGAGCGTCAATCAGATCCACGAGCTTCAGCTGATAGCTGGTGGTGATCGGTTGTGCGAGGTCGCCGCCAACGAAGTGCGGTATGTCGAACAGCTACTGGATCTGGGTAGCTACAGCGACGAGGTCGGTAAGGCCCTGACCGGCACCGGTGCCGAGATGATGACTGCTGCAGGATGGGTCCACTACGACGCCGGCCGCTGGGGCGACGCGAGACGCTATTACGCCGATGCCGTTCAGGCCGCTACGGCTGCGGGTGAGGGTACCGCTGCTGCTCACGCTTGGATCAATGCCTGCCTGTTGTCATATCGCGAGGGTTCGCGGCCCAGAGAAGGGGTCCAGTTGGCTGAAGCCGCGCAGCTTGCGGCTAGGAGGCAGGGTGGCCCGAAGCTGCGGGCCCTTGCAGCCATCCGCGAGGCCGAAGCGCACAGCGCGATTGGCGATCGTGCCGCTATGGAGGCAGCAGTGAGCCGGGCGCACCGCGCGTACGACTCGACCAGAGGGCAGGATCCCGCCTATCTGGCGCATTTGCCTGAAGCGCAGCTCAGTGGTTTGACTGGGCTGGCCTTCATGCGCCTCGGCAATCATCAGTCAGCGACGGCCTATCTGCAGGCGGCCATATACGGCACGGCGGTCTATCCCCGTGAACGTACTGCCTGGCAGATCCGTTTGGCGCAGAACTTCATTCGGGCCGGGGACGTTGCCGAGGGATGTGTCGTGTTGACCGACAACTTTGAGGACATCGCCAAGGTTGGGTCGACCCGCCTTCAAAGAACACTTCACGAGATCGCTGATGATCTGCGACCGTATTCATCGGTACCTGAGGCTAGGGACTTCCTTGGTATGTGGACGGCCCGCTGATACCGCTAATCTCTCTCGCGAAGATATCTGGCAACTCGTCTAGTCAGCAGTGCATATCTTTGTCTCGTGCTCTCGTACGACAGGCAGAACTCGCGGGTCGATGCGAAGCCTTTCCTTTTTGGTTCTGGCTTAGAAAACTGTGTCGTATCCGGGAACTGCTGCCGGGTGAGGTCGACGATGCCGCCATCGACGAGATTGAAATAGTGCGAGACTGTTTCAGCGGTGGGCAGGGTGGCAGTCGTATTGAGGATCTCGCCACCGAGGTAGTCCTGGACGACACACGCAGTGACAGCGCACTGTCCCTTTGCGCGGTTGGCTTCCGTCCAGCTCGAGGCTGCACTTGTATCCACTGACCACGAATGTTCCAGTGCAGTTCTGAGGGCCTCAATGGCGACTGTGCCCATGCTCGGAGAGTACCAAGCGGCTGGTGGCGCTCTGCGAAAGCCCTGATGGGCGCCGAGCAGGATCTCGGTGATCCGAGTGCTGAATCCCGATATCGAGCAGACAGTCTGCCGCACAGACAGGCGGGTCGGCACAAGTCTGACGCGCCACTGACCCCCTTGAAGATCGCTGGTCGGCTGGATATCGGCGCCCGTCAGTGGGTGAGTGGTTTGCTGGCGCCGGTGGGGTGACCGGTCGGACACTGAGCTCGTTTCGAGGTAGTGCCTGGTTACTCCAGCATTGGATGCGGTCAGGCTCGGGCGGTGGCCGGTTATACGAGGGAATCGGCCAGACCAGAGATGAACTCCTGGGTTTCTGGGTCGACCGCGTAGAGGACCACCCCTTGCATCCCTCGGGTCAGCAAAACCTTGTACGTGTTGCGAATGAGGATGTCGAAATCTTCATCGAAGAGTTTCTTGCTTTTGAGCTGTTTGTCTTTGTTGGCGTCCCGCCGCACTACCAGGTGCCCGTCCTGTACGACGATCTCCGGTCCAAGAATGACACCTGCCCAGTCGAACTCGAATCCCTGTGCGGTGTAGATGCAACCGACCTGTTCGAAGCCCCTTGGGTCATGCGCCCACAGCCAACTCGGAGGGGGGTCATCTGGACCGCCGATCGTTTTCTTGTATTTGTTCCACGGTTTGGACCAGTCACCGATCTTGATGTCGGGTACGAGGGTCCCGTCGATGTCCGGGTCGGGAGTCCACTCCCAGCAGTAGCCTGCGGTGATCCTCGCGGTGACCGTTGGAGTGATTTTCGAGCGGAGGAAGTCCTCCATCTGCTGCGGTGAACTTGCTATGCGGACTACGAAATGGTCGTCGTCTTTCCATGGCATCGGTCCAAACGCTCTCAGGCCGAGCAGGTTCAGTACCCACTCGTCGTAGGCTGCGCTGCCACCGCAGCGGAATTGACCGTCGAGGTTGATCTGGAAGACCGGCAGCCCTGCACGAGCGGCATGGTCTCTGATGTGGTCGATCGTTCCGACTTCGTTCGGCCGGACCACTTGGTTCTCGTCGAGCAGGAAAACCGGAACCGTTGCGGCCTCTATCAGTTCATCGACCTGCGGGCGCTTCGTCCGAAGCGTGCTCCGAGTGAATCGGTCGGTCGAAGTCCGCCGGAGGCGGTGAGCTTCGTCGCAGATGACCACATCCAACCACTCCGTCTGCATGGTGGTCAGGCTCTTGTAGTAGGTGATCTGCTTTTCCAGGTCGGCTTCTTGCTTACCGTAGATTCTTCGCATGGTTCTGGTTATGGCCTCCGACCCTGTCGCGTATCGCACCTGACGTTTCTCCTTACGGAGACGTTGAAGTAGCGACAGCGCGATGATGCTCTTACCACTGCCAGGGCCGCCGGTCACGAGCACGACGGTCCTGTGCTTGCTTCTGTGTGAGAGACTGATCCGGCTCATCACCGCCTCGAAGGCGAGTTTTTGATTGTCCACCAGCGACTCTCCGGCCGTGCGGAGATCTGCCGTTGTGGAATTCAGGAGTGTCGTTCTTCGGCGGACCGCGCTAGCGAGCAATCGATCCGCCGCGGAGCTGCCGGAGGTGGGTGCGAGCTGAGTGTGTAGATATTTGATGAACTCGTCGCGCTGGTCGTCGGTAAACAAGCGTCCGAATTGATCGGGACTGAGGTGGAACAGTGGCTCGACAGACTCCTTTTCGGCGTTGTGCAAGAAGGCCACACCGTGCAGTGCCTCGGGGCGGTCATGGAATATGGTGACGTCTCTTTGGAGATACCTGCAGTAGCCCCGCACCTGCTCGACGGGGTGAAGGTGATCGCCCTGCGTGTGTAGTGACCACACGATCAGGTCGCTGCCCCAACCCAGCTCGGCATGGCTCCATTGCTTCAGCTCCACCACAACGTAGTTGTCGGCGCCAGTCTTCGGATGGACGCCGGCGAGAATCACGTCGGCGCGTTGGCTCGAGCCCGGAAGCGAGCACTCGATCAGCATGGCGACGCCGCGCAGTTTGGCTTTGATCAAGAGCTTGGCAAGTACGGGAAGACTGTTCTCCCACGATCGCCGCTCCTTCGGATTACCTTTCTTACCTGCTCCTTCGGCGATAGCCGTCACCAGCTCACCTCGGCGTGCCAAGGCCACGACTTCTGGAGCAGTCGAGTTGAACGACCGAAGCGTCACAGAACCCCCACCATTCGAAACCTGTTGTAGTGCCGCAATATCCGAGACGTGGTCGCTCAGCGGACCACTGTTGATCATCGGAATGCTAGCGCGTCCTGCACGATTGCTAGGCGAACCCTTCCAGATCGAGGTGATTTAGTCCGACTCCCGTCGCCACGATGGATTCCTGTTGATCGTCGACCGCAGGTTCGCGCCCGTGGCGTAGATCGCCGGGCATCACCTGCTAGAACCAACCCATGGCAATCGACAGGCTCCAGCGCATGGTTGCGGACTTCGCGGCGGAGCGATCGTGGGAACGTTTCCACACACCCAAGAACCTCGTCATGGCGCTGACCGGGGAGGTCGGTGAGCTGTCCGAGCTCTTCCAATGGCTGACCGCTGAGCAGAGCCAGGCGCTCATGGACGACCCAGCGCGGCGCACTCCCGTCGAGGAGGAGGTCGCCGACGTTTTCATCTATCTGCTGCGACTTGCTGATGTCCTGCAGATCGATCTCGTTGCCGCAGTTGAAGCGAAGTTGCGGAAGAACGCCGAACGCTATCCGATCCAGCAGGCTTATGGCCAAGCAGTCAAGTACACGGAACTCGGCAGCAGCAAGGATTAGGTTGTTCAGCGCTGGTAGTGAGGTGTTTCCAGATGCTGCTATCAGGTGAAGCCATGAGCCAATCCGTAGCCGCGACAGGGTAAATCCGCCTCGCCGTGGATGAATGGTCAAGATGGCCGTCAGCGAAGACCTTTCCTCAGCCAGCTCGTGATATCGGCTGCGATCAATCGGTGCTTGTGCCTCAAATCCGTTGAGACACAGCCATGAACACGAGCAATGGCTACATCAAATCGTTGAACGCCGTTCGCGACGAATGCCTCAACATCGACAGCTTCTGGTTGCTTGACCCATGCCAGGGTCGTGATCAGCGACTGGAGGTAACGTGACCGCGCTGGTTTGGTCCGGGGTTTGTGAGAGTCTGCATGCCCAGGATTTGGGCGGGAGGACTACTACAACTACCACCGTCTCCACGGCGGCCTCAAGACGTCCGGCATTCAAGCATCTTCGATATTCGTTGCACTACAATGTCTTTCGATCTGATCGAAGCACACATCGAGATGTACTGAGCACGGGGGACGCATGGCCGCATCCGAGATTCCCTCCGATGTCAACCTCGGCGAAATCGCCGGAACGCGATATTCGATCGCCCTGACAAGCAGCCCGTGGGAAACGGATGTCGACACGATCGTGGTTTCCGTAGGCGGCAGCCTTGGCCAGCTCGGCCAGGCGCTACAAAGTGAGTTCCCGAATGCCGCATGGGAATCGATCCCCTTCGACAAGATCAGCGCGGGCGAGCCTCAGGTTCTGCCGTTGCGCGCCCTAGGCAACTCCAGCCGGTTGGAGCGGGCCGTGCTCGTCACCGTGCTCGACGAACCCGGTGGATTGGGGGACATCAACGATGACTCGTTGAAAATGGCAGTGCTCAGCGGGATTGCCACCGCTATCGACAGCGGCGCGAAGATCCTGGGGCTGCCCTTGCTGGCTACCGGCGCCCATAGCCTGCCTAGGGATCAGGTTGCAGAAATCCTTGTGCCCACCGTGATCGGTGGGGTGCAGGACATGTCTGGCCGCAAACTCGAAGCACTCGTGTTCGTGTGCCAGACCGAGGAGACCGCAGCGCCGATCGAGCGCACGTTTCGGCGATTGTCTGCCGCTTTCACTCCATCGATCGAGCTGACCGGCGGCACTACTACCGATATGGTTGACCCCAACAAGGGGCTCCCGCTGACCGACGACTGTATGGGCACCGCGCTCTATGTCTCGATGCTCGCTACAGTTCTGGCCGATCGGGACACGCAATTGCCGATCTCTGTAGGAATTTTCGGTGAATGGGGCTCCGGCAAAAGCCATTTCATGGCAATGCTACGTCATCAAGTCGCCATAGTGGCTGGAGCCGATGGCAATCGGTATTGCGATCACATCGCGCAGATCGGTTTCAACGCATGGCACTACGCAGACAGCAATCTTTGGGCGAGTCTTGCCGACGAGATATTCCGGCAGCTGGCCGTCCCCGAATCCGACTCGGACACACCGAAACTCGCTGAGAAGGTGCGTGCGGCACTCACCGACAATCTCGAGCAACGGCGGCAGCTCGAAGCCACAGTGGAACATGCACGGACCAGCGCCGCCGAACTACAGGCCGAGCTGGACTCCGCGATCGCGGAGCAACAAGGCAAGGTATCGAATCTGCTGGTGGCGCTGCGCAAATCGCCGAAAGTGCGCAAACGGATCGATGATGTGTGGCGCCAACTCGGTATCGAGGACGACATTACCCAGGTTAAGGTGTTTCAGGCGCAACTCAACGGCACCATGTCCGAAGCCGACGCCCTCGGTCGGGCAGCGACCGACCGCAACGGCCGACGCCGTCTGATCGTTGCGGTCTTCCTCCTCCTGAGTGGTGCCATCGCCGCGATGGCGCTCCCGGCCGCGCGCGGATGGCTGATCGGAATCGTGGGCGTTATGTCGTTGTGTACCGGCGCGTCCGGTGTCACTTTGCTGAGCCGCGCACGGGATGGGTTTCGACATCTGCGCGATATCGTCGAAGATCTCGAAGCGGGCACGATGCTTGCCGGCCAGGACGCGGTGCGGGAAAAGCTCTCGGTCGAGTTGGCCGAACTCCGCGCCGCCGAGTCCAAACAGCGTGTTGCGCAGGGACAACTCGATGATGTCGTCGCCCGTCTCGGCGAGCTGAAGGTGCAACTGGCCGGGCTCGAACCCGGCCGGCGACTGTATGCCTTTTTGGCCGATCGCGCGCACGGCGACTCGTACACGAGAAATCTTGGCCTCATCTCCACGATCAGAAAGGACTTCCAGCAGCTCGTCACGTTATTGGCCGAGGCGCGTCAGTCCCCGGAGAAATGGGGAGTATCTGGGCCGCCGATCGACCGAATCATCTTGTATATCGATGATCTCGACCGTTGCCGACCTGAGCAGGTCGTCGAGGTTCTCCAGGCTGTCCATCTTTTGCTGGCTTTCGAGCTCTTCATCGTCGTTGTCGGCGTCGACCCGCGGTGGCTGCTGCGCTCCTTGCGCAGTCAGTACACGGGCCTGTTGCACGACGGCCAGACCAATCCATTCACGGACTGGCATACGCCGGAGGACTATCTGGAAAAGATCCTTAACATCCCACTCACACTGCCCCCGATGCCGACGGGGAGCCTGGGCCGGCTGGTCCGATCGATGGTCGCAGGAGCCACCCCGAACATGAACTCGGCCACTCGCCAAGCACGCGTGCCGCGGTCGGCCGGAGACATCGGCCGCGCACCATCCGTGAGGTCCGAGAGCATTCTCGATATCGGCATCGATCCCGGATCGGAGGTTGACAGCCAACGCCGTCCGGAAATCGTTCGCCAAGAACGCAAGCCGCTCACCGAACCCGAGATCACACTACTGGCTGTGTTGGAGCCTCTCATCGACACACCACGCGAAGCCAAACGTCTGATCAATCTGTATCGCATGGTGCGCGCCACACGCGATCTGTCCGACGCATCCCGATTCCTCGGCATCGACGGCAGACCGGGAGAGTTCCAAGCCGTCGTCATACTGCTGGGACTGCTGACAGCGCACGCAAAGCTGTTGAGCAGCGTGCTCGACACACCACCCGATCCTGAGAGCGGGGTGGAAGGTGGTCTCAGGTATCGACCGGTGCGGACGACCTGGAACCAGTTCGTCGCGGACCTCGAACCGCGCTGTGCGAACAGCGGCTGGACCAACGCGACTGTTGGCCCGCTCCCGGAACATCAACTGCAGCAATGGGTCCGGCTGTATCGTGGCATGACCGCAGTTTCGGCGTTCATAGACATTCCGGATCTGTCCTCCCTACAGACCTGGCTACCGCACATCCGACGTTTCTCTTATTCCATGGTATCGACCAACGGTTCGGAACCAGAGATACTGTCGCAAATCCAGCACGTAGCGACTTGATCAAAGTACGTACGAAAGAGCTCAAACCCCATGGTGTAACGACGTTTTTCGGATCACGGGACCATCGCAACATGGTGTTCCTGGGTTTGCCCGGGACGGGTAATCAACGTTGCCTATCGGCCAATCAGCGCGAAGCGGCAATAGCGGGTATGGGAAAGCATCCTCTGGTGCCTACGGGTGTCAGCGATGCTCGTCTTTATCAAGGCGAGTTCAGTCTGGGCGGTCTGGACCTGTACG
This sequence comes from Nocardia sp. NPDC049737, assembly GCF_040674755.1. Taxonomy (NCBI): domain Bacteria; kingdom Bacillati; phylum Actinomycetota; class Actinomycetes; order Mycobacteriales; family Nocardiaceae; genus Nocardia; species Nocardia sp. NPDC049737. The sequence continues at coordinate 44,237 of NZ_JBFANH010000017.1, forward strand.
AGACGTCTGGCGAAATCCTCGCGCTGTTTTGCGGCCGCTTCGGCCGCTTTTGCAGCGTCGTCGGACAGGCGTCTCAGTCCGACCTCGAGCCGTTGCTTGGCCAGGTCTCTCCGAGACTGGGCGTCGATGTCGAGGCTTTGGCGTTCACTCCTGAGTTGTTTGCGATCACTGGCGAACCGATCGGTTATCGCCGGGCCTAGAGTGGGTGAGTGAATAGTGCATCGCAGCCGCGCTTTCGAGGCTAGGTCGTCTCTCCACGCCATCAGCGCGCTCGCCTTGGCCTCCCCGATGCCTCTGACGTGCACTGCCTGTCCATTCGCGCGGACGATCATCACCGTCACAGAGTTGTAGCCATAGCCGCTACCCTGACTCAGGCGGGTTCCGGTGAAGTCAGCGGCTGTACGTATCCCGTGGTTCGCCAGTTCCCGTGTGAGCGCCTTTCCGATTCCAGAAATCGACGCACTGGCCACGGTGAACCGACCCAACTCGCGCTGGATAAAATCGTTCCGCTCCTTGGCGAGAGCGGCGCTGAGAGCATCCTGCAACTTCTGCGCCAGAGCACTGATTCTCCGGTCGAGATCGGCCGATACCGCGATCCTGTTTCTCTCGACCTCGGCGAGATCCTTGTCGTACTGGTGCTTCAACTGATCTCGCAGGCCCGGCAGTTGCGCCAATCGCTGCTGTTCGGACAAATCGAATTTCTCACGTTTCCTACGCAGTGCCGCTCCGGCGTTGACGGCGTCGGCGGCCTCACGCCGTCGAATGCCGAGGTCGCGCAGCTGCTGCCGAAGAGTGATGGTTTCCGCGCGGGATCGCTGGCCCGCCCACACTGCGACCGCGGCACCGGCCATCAGGGCGAGCGTGATCGTGACCGGAATGCTCAAGGCCACACAGACAACGGGGATCACCAGCGTGACCATGAGCAGAATCGCAGCAAGGATATCGATGCCTCGGCGCCCTGCAAATCGTGGCATCATGTCGAGGGGGGTCGTTGCACCGCCCGATGGCGGTGGCGTTGGAGGCACTAGGTGCCCGTTCATCCAGCTGGGGAGACCGCCGTTGCCGGTCGCACCCGTGTGAGCGACCACGGGGGCAACCGCCGCAGCGACTGATGTCGTCGCCAGTGCAGGGAGGTCCGCCAGAGGTTGTGAAGCCAGCCAACAAACCTGCTCTGCCAGTTTCCGTATCTGCCCGTCCGAGTGCGACAGCAATGCCGGAAATCTCGGTGAGATCGACGGGTGTTTGAAATCCTCGTCGGTGAGCAGCAGATACTCGCCTTGTGGTTCGTGTAGCTGCCCCCATAAGACGGGGTCGACAGCGATGGCTTTCAATGCAAAGTAGATGACCCACGCAGAGAATCGGTCCATTTCGGCATCGAAGTCGTGGTCACCACGACTCGGGGACTGATAGTTCCGGTGTCCTCTCTCGGTTCCGCCCAGATCGGCTAACGCTGGCACGAACATGCCGTCGTAGTCCAGCAGGCGCAGGGTTCCGTCATCGGCGACGAGAAGGTTGCCATGCTGCAGGTCGCCGTGGGCGATGCCGTGTAACGCGAGATCTGAGATCAGCTCCGAGAACCGTTCGGCGAGGCGGTCGATACCGTGGCTATCGCGGTGGTGCGCGTCGAGCCATGCCGATAAGGTGACGCCTTGTGCCCACTCCATTTTCAGGACCGGGTATCGGCTCGTTCCGACGAGCACTGCGTCCGGTAGATACTCGAAGCCGATCTTCCACGGCTGGGATAGCTTCGATGAGGACAACGCGGTGAGCTTCTCGCTGATGGCACGGTATCGGGCCTGCTGATCAGGTACATGACGTGTGAAGCATTTGACGGCGTATCGGTGACCGGTAACCTCGTGGGTCAAGGGGAAGACGCTGGCGAATGCTCCTGAAATTGCCCGTGGCTGACGGAGTTTGGTCAGTTCCGGGACGGATTCCCTGAGCTCGGCGTGTGTGAAGCATAGTCGAGGATGCTGGAGGGCCTCTTGGTAATTTCCAGCGGTGGGGAATTCGCGCATCGCGTCTGGGACGGTGGCCATCCGCGCTATCTCCCCTCGACATCGATTCGAATCAAGGCGACGTCGTCGTTACGTAGCTCCTGTCGATCGCGGAGCTTCTCCAGCCAATCGGTGAATCCGCTAGCGTCGTGCGGGCCGCCGAACTCTAGAAGTTCGTGGAGTGCTGTGATCGAGTTGTCCGCGGCCAGGAACCATGCAGCCAAGGCGTCGGACATCAGCAACAGTCTGTCGCCAGGCAGACAAACGCCTTCGGCGAACCGGGTACGGGCCATCAACAGGGCCGTGTCGCGGTTGCGACTGCCGAAAAGGTCAGGGTTCGTGCCGAATTCATCGGCGTTCTCGATAGGAAACGACCGGATCGGCAGATCGTCGCGGATATGGAACAGGCAGGAGTCTCCCAATGCTGCGGCCTGCCAACGCCACTCGAAAATCGGCTGCACTGCCTCGGAGCAGGCGTCGGGTGGACTGCTCGGTGCGACTCGGACACTGAGCATGGTCGCGAAGGTGCTTCCTGCAAGTTTCGCCTGCTCATACCACTTGAGCGGGCGGCCTGCCGCCGCGCGGCGGCAAGCGTATTCGTCCAGCCAGGGATCCCATCGGTTTACGACATCAGTGGCGAACTCTTCGAAAGTCGGCCCTGCTTTGAAGAAATGCGGTTCGGATAGTGCTCTGGCTGCTGAGGCAGAGGCCAGCACGAATGCCCAATCCTTCGCGAGCACACTCTCGGTCGCGCCATCGCACACGCTGGCCGCGACCGGACCCTCGATCAACTCATCGAACGGGGCTTCCGGCAGCACAGATACCACGTCCTCGCACTCGCTCGCTGAGCTGCCGCGCTTCGCTGCGACCAGATGAGTGACGTAGAGACCGGGAGATGTCACCTCAGTTCGGTCGCACGCGTTCCGATGTCCAGGAATTGGACAACCGACGTGATGTCCGCGTTGTAGACGAATCCGCGAGTGGACTCGCTGACTTGCTGGCCTTGAGCCGCCGCGTAGGAGCGCATGTGACTGGGCAGCACACTCGACATTGCAAAAAGTGTTTGAGCGTAGGTATCGGGCAGACCGGCATCGGAGCTGGGAAATGTGAACGGAGAGCCGCCGGTGGCCGAAACGTGCAGATTGAACAGCAGCACGGCTCCGTCCGCGGTGGCCTGAGAGGTAATGGCGGCAGCGGCTTCGGTGGGAGTGCCGTCGGTTGACTCGCCATCAGTCAGATTGATGACGATAGGCGGGAATCCTCCCGGGTAGCGCTCGATCCACCCCCTTACAAGAGTCTCCGCGTATCGGAGCGCACGGTTCATCGGCGTACCACCGTTGGCGACGGGGTCCATCCACAGCGGAAACGCGACCGTTGTCTCGACCAAGCCACCGGCCCCGTCCGGGACTTTCTTGGTTCGTTCGTCTACGCGTGCCGGGTTGTCGGCGACCTCGCTGAGTGGTACCAGGTCCCTACTGGCGAGTGCTCCGGAGAAAGCCGATCCGACGGTCGCGCCGTAGCCGATCACCGCAACGTGAAAGTAGTCCCTGACCCCTTCTTCCTTCGCGCACTTGACGGATAGCTCGGTCAGCAACCGGTTGATCGCATCCGCAACGACATCCGCCTTCTTCTGCGGCACTTCACCACCGATCTGGTCGGCCATTGACGTCGACTGGTCGACGAGGAAGACGAAGCAAGTCGGATTTGTGCGGCTGATCTCTGCCGTATACGGCATAGACGCTCCCCCAATGCATAACGACTGACGGGATACGCCAGCGTGGCGCATCACACGAAACTCGGCAATTATAATGGAAGCGAACCTTCCGAACAAGGGTCAATCACATTGCGCACCTTGCGGTTTGGTGAGGTCATGCGATGGATAAATACCAGCGAGTCGGTATTTGAAAGACTGGGCTACCTCACCTCCGGGTTTCCTATTCGGACCGACCGTCATCCCCTGAGCTGGTCGAATTCCCGCCGAAGCCGCTCGACCTCTTCACTACCGGTGGTTGGAAACCGTAAGAGCGGTATCCGGTATGCATCGCAGATACTGTCCTTCAACGCATCTCGCGACAGTTGCACGGGATCGTTCTCGTGATACGCGAACCCATCCACTTCGATCGCACACAGCGGCAGATTGGTCACCCGGTTGTAGACGACGAAGTCGATCGATGCGCGCCTGCGTACGAACCCGCGCTGCTCTTCGCTGAGCAAGCGGGTGTCGGGCAGTAGGTTCATCAGCAGGACTTGCGAAGTCACGCTCAGTTCGCGGTACTCGTCTTCGCGCACCAGATCCTCGAGTACGGTCTGCATGATCGCTTCGGACGGAACCTCCCCGGTTCGGTTGCGGACTCGTTTCGCCAGTGGGCGCAGACGCGCCGAGTATTCCCCGTACAGCAGATCGAACACCGAAACCACCGAACTGTCGAAAGCCTCCTTATCTGGATGGTGGTATCGGATGTAGCCGATCAGATCCCGCAAGTGTCGGCTCCCCGGCAGCATGTCGCGGTTGGTCACCAGCACGAAGCGCTTCTTGGCGCGCGACACCGCGACATTGACCAACTGCGGATTGTCGGCAAATTTCAGTCCGCCCTTTCCCCTTTGGCTGGCCTTGCGCTCATCCAGGACGGTGGTCATGACAATGGCGTCCTTCTCACGCCCCTGGAAACTGTGCACGGTATCGGCCTCGATGCTGGCGATGAGTTCGTCGGCCGCCCGGTCGGCCTGCTTCCGATAGGGTGTGGTGATGCCGATCTGCTGGGGCGGGAACTCGGCACAGTACTGTGGCAACACCTCTCGCCGAATCACATCGATTTCCCGCCGATTGGTGCGACCGCCCCCGTCGTGCCACCGCATATGGTTGCCCTCCACGGTCCTCGCCACCACCATCGCCTCGTATCCGGGCGGGTTGCTGGTGAAGGGAATGAGTTCGTCTCGGTAGAACTTCTTGTTGCAGAAGCCAATGATGCTCGGGTCGCAACGGTAGTGCTCCCGCAGCATAACGCGCGGCAGAAACGTATCGCCGTACAGTTCGATCAGCGACGACAGAATACTGTGCCGCTGGCAGTCATACGCGGATGCGGGTGCGGGCGGACACAGCTGTTTCGGCATATTGTCGATGAACTGTAATTGCCGCAGATCGCCGACAACGATCAGATTTCGACAGCAGGCCATCGCGATTCCCGCTGCGAGCAAATCTACCTGGGATGCTTCGTCGATAATGAGATAGTCGAGCAGCCGTCCCTTGCCGATGCTGCGCTCGAGCGAGTGGCAGGTGCTCAGGATGACCGGATAGTCGTGGCTGAACCGAGCCCATTGGCGTCGGTAGCCCTTGTCGTAGGTGCGAGGCGCCCGCTGCGCGTAGCGCTGCCGCAGACTCGCCGCGAGCCAGTCCTCGGAAAGTTGCCGCTGTTCATCCGCCAGCTGTTCGAATCGCGCCCCCGCCAAGGAGTTTCGGACCCTGTCGATCTCTCGTCCGAGCTCTGCGACCTTCTTGTCGTAGAAGGCCCTTTGCAGACGCAGCACGATCTCCACGTCCCCGGCATCGAGATGCCGCATGGACCGGTACCTGAAGTACCTCCGCATCCGGTCCCAGAGCAGCGTGATCCCTCCGGCTCGAACCAGTTCGGGATCGGTCTCGCCGATGTAGACGAGAATTTTCGCCGAGCTCCAGCGCAGCACCGGGAGCTTGTCCAGCGGTGGCAGCTCGTGCCGCTCGAAGTAGCCCTCGAAATGACGGCTCTCCAAGTCGAAGCCGCCGAGCTGTGAACGCAGTTGTGCCAGTTCTCGTTCGATGTCCTGCAGACCGCGCAGGCGACGATCTAGCTCGATCAGCCTTTTCGCGGAGGGCGGTTCCCACTGCGCGGATGCCCGCAGCTCATCGACGACCTGATTCCGCGGTGCCTGATTGGCGAGAAATTCCGCCCGCTTCTCCGCGCGCCCGAGATCGGCCGCGACATATCCGAGTCCTGCCTCAGCGAGCTTGTCGCGGACGTTCTCCACCGCCGCATTGTTGGACGACACCACCGCGATCGTCCTCGACTTGTCGACAAGGATATTGGCGATCAAATTCAGAATTGTCTGCGTCTTCCCGGTCCCCGGCGGCCCATCGATCACCGAAACTCGGTGGCGCAGAGCGTTGTCGATGGCCTCACGTTGACTCAGGTTCGTGTGGAAGGGATAGATCGGAGGAGACTGCGTAGACCCTTGCGGCTCTATCGGCCCTGCCTCGAGAAAGCGGTGCAACACGCTCTCCGGATGCACGAATGTCAACCCGGCGAATCCCTCACGCAAAGACTGGCTTCCCTCCGGCAGTAGGGCGGCCACGGCGCGCCAGTACCCCAGAACATTCGTGGTCCGCACATCGAGTGCGCCATTGCGAACAAACTGGACGCTCTGCTGCGACCGCACGGAGTACTTTCCGGATGTGCCGTAGAAGAGGTGCCACCACACCTGTCCTGGCCCAGTGAAGTACCACGCCTCGGTGATATTCTCCCAGATCTCACCATCGACCGATATGCCCGTATCCGGGCCGATTGGAACGGCCTGCGCATTGTCGAGAACGAGAACGCGTTGCGCGCTGTACCTGAAGGTCTTCCCGCTTGCGAAGGTCACATGCATCCGCCCGCCCTCGAACCGCAGGCCGGCCACCTCTCCGGTCTTGTCCTCGAACACCCCATCCGTACCGATGAGAACGGCCACCTGGCGCGGATCCATCGCATGCCCCTCCCCGACATCTCAGCCCCCCGAGCGTACTGCCGGGAAGCCAAGCGGGGCAGCATTTTTCGCTTTACAGTCAGTCGGCGAGGAGTTTCGACGTGGCCGGGTCGGTGGTGGCGCAAGTGAGGTGAATCCCCAACGGGTGATGCACATCTGACTGGACCCCGTGATTCGGTCCTCATGCGGATAATCGACAACGACATCGAAGCCGGTGCAAGAACCGCGACCCGGGTGGCGCGCCAGGGCCTCGGTTCCTCGATCCGCAGGCTTGTCCGACGAATGTGGCCGCTGCGTGAGATTCGCGTCTCACGCAGCGTCTATGACGCCGGTCTGATCCGCTGCGGAGGCGACGGTGTCCGGTGATACGAGGCGGGTATCGATTGCCGCACACTACAATTGATTCGGTCCGGAGAGTTGCCGAGTCGCGGCAGCACACGATTCTGAACGACCGTGGAGGTCTTTCGGTGGCTCGTGGATCAGTGGTCCGGAGAGTTGCGTTGCCCACGCTGGCGGGCGGCGTTGCCGCGACAGCCTTCGGGTCGTTGTAGCTGCGGCTGGCCGGGTAGCGCGGAACGCTGATAGGAACAGCAGAGCCGCAACCGCCAGCGAGCGCCCGGCGCCCCAGGTCAGCACAGCCACGGAGTACCACCATCACTGCGCTCACAGGTAGCTGCATTGACCCGATACCGATTCCGCATGTGATCGCACCCAACACGAAGAACGGAGCCGACAGGCCCGCAGCACAACCCAGAGAAAGCAGGGACGGGCACCTGTACGCACCACCACTCGGTAAGTGTCCGAGCCAGCACCCGCTTGTCAGCTTCACCCTCTGTGCCAAGGTCCAAATCTTCAATCGCTCCGCCGCATGACCGCCGGACTTCTGGGTGCCCGACGGTCCGCGCGGCCCAGGCGGAGATTCCGTGTGGATTTAACGAGAGTAGGCAACCAACCGATTCCGTGCCGCTCGTGATCGGGTAACGGAAGCTCCCCAGCCGCCGATGCGTTCAAAGGGTTCAGCGATGCGTTCGGACTTGTCGTACGCACCGAGTACCCTGCCTTTACGACATTTGGGGACGACTTCAGGGGTGTGCGCTGTGCAAGGTGGGCGTTGGACTGAAATCTCGCCCTCGCAGTTCGATCACGAGAAAGACGGCCTCGACATCGTCGAGACGCTTCTGCCGGACGCACCGCCTTTTCGAGCCTGGTCCAACTTCGAATTCCGCGATAACAAAGGCCGCTGGCATGAGGTTGACCTGCTGGTTCTGGCACGGGACACGCTGTATCTGATCGAGCTCAAGTACTACAGCGGCGTGCTGCGCGGCAACGATCATGTGTGGCGTCGTGGCGGCCATCGCTCCGAGGACTCGCCGTTGCTGCTGGCCAGGCGCAAGGCGCAGTACTTCGCCTCTTTGCTCAAAGATCGCCTGATCGATCGAGTCGGTCCAGTCCCGCGCGGCACCATCCCCTACGTGCAGGAACTGGTGTTCCTCCACCATCCGAACTTGGTCTGTGAGCTGCCCCCGAGTTCGGCGATCAACCTGTACGGACTCGACGGAAACGAGTCCAGGAGCAATCTGCCGGGCATCTCCGAGCGATTACTCGGACCCACCACACGGGCACCGGTCAGCGAGGAGAAATCCTTGTTGCTGGCCGACTTGATGAGAGCGATCGGTCTCGCGCCGCGCCGCCAGCGGGAGCTGGGGTCGTGGGTCATCGACGAGGAACCACTCGATGATGGGGACGGTTGGCAGGATTGGCCGGCGTTCCATCATGTCGATACAGAGCGCAGCGCCCGCATCCGCTTCTATCTGCCGAAGCCGGGTTCCAGCCCGGCCGAGGAGCATGCGCGAGTTCGGGCCGTGGAGGGTGAATACCGGCTGCTGGCCCGGCTCAAGCACGATGGCCTCCAAGTGCCGGTCGATGTGGTCAAGGATCGGGAACTCGGCATCGGCCTGGTTTTCCTTCAGCCGAAGGACGTCGAACGTCTCGATCTGTGGCTCGCTGACAACGCCACCACGTTGACGCTGGAGGATCAGCTGGAGCTGCTGGGGCAGCTTGCCGAAGTCGTCCTTTACGCGCACCGGCATCGCGTCGTTCACCGCACACTGAATCCACGCGCGGTCACGCTGCGTATGCGGGGGAAGAATCGCCTGCTACAAGTCACGGACTGGGACAGCGCGGGGGTTCTTCCTGCCAATTCGGAGATGGGCACATCGTCCCTCTCCGGCGGGCTGTTGAGTTTGGATGCGGACACCCTTTCGGAGCAGGCGCGACTGTTCGCCGCTCCGGAGGGAAAGAGCGCGACCGATCCGGTGCGAATGGATGTATTCGGCATCGGCGCGTTGGCGTTTTACCTGTTGTCGGCTGGTGCCGCGCCTGCTACCGACCGCGGCGAGTTGATGGATCGATTGCGTCGCGATCGCGGGCTGGACCTGGCGGCGGAAATGCCCGAGGTGCCCTCGGCATTGCGCCAGCTGGTGCTGGATGCGACCAACCCGAGCCCTGCGGACCGGATCGCCACAGTGACCGATTTCCTGGACCGGCTGGAGGACACCCGTCACCGGCTCATCGGATCGCCCGGTGAGACAGATCCGCTGGAGGCGGGCCCCGGCGCTGTGCTCAGCGACGGTCGCTTCGAATACCGTCGCAGGCTGGGGGCGGGCTCCACCGCCGTCGGCATCCTCGTCGTAGACAACAAGGCCGGTCGGGCGCAGCGGGTGCTCAAGGTGGCCCGTGACGACGAGGCCGCGGCTCGATTGCGTGCCGAGGCACAGGTACTGGGCAAACTGAACGATCCGCGGATCGTGCAGTTGAACACGGAAGAGATCGTCGGCGGACGCACGGCGCTGGTGTTGCAGTGGGCCGGTCGCACGACACTGGCTGAGGAACTGGCAGGTAAGGACGGCGGCCTCTCGATCGACCTGCTCGAGCGATGGGGCAGCGACCTGCTGACGGCGCTGGTCGCGCTGGAACGGGCCGGTGTCACACATCGCGACATCAAACCGGCCAACCTGGGAGTGTTCTCGTCGAGTCAGCGGGCCGACACCCATCTGATGATGTTCGACTTCTCCATGGCTGGAGTCGATCCGCGCAATATCGAGGCCGGGACCCCGCCCTATCTCGACCCCTTCCTGGGATTGACGGGCAGCCGCCGCACCTATGACACTGCCGCCGAACGCTACGGCGCGGCGGTGGTGCTATTCGAGATGGCGACGGGCAACGCTCCGCAGTACGGCCCGGACCCGCAGGCGAACCCCGCGACGGTGGACGATGATGTCACCCTTGCACCGGAAATGTTCGAAGCCGCTGTGGCCGAATCTCTTTCGCGGTTCTTCGCCTCGGCGCTCTCGCGTGACTCGACGGCACGGCCGGATACCGCCGAGGACATGCTGCGTGCATGGCGCGCGGTGTTCACGGAGCTGGATGCCGCTCCTGCGCCGAGCGGCACCGCCGATGCGGCAGCCACCGCCACCGTGATCACCGCGCTGAGTCACGCCGGGTTGAGCCCGCGTGCAGTGTCGGCGCTCGCCGCCATCTCCGTCACTACCGTCGGGGAACTGCTCGCCCTGGATTCCACCCGGCTGAACCGCCTGGTTGCCAAGGAAGCCAAGAACACTCGCGTCGAGATCCGAGATCGGTATCGGGAGTGGGCCAAGAGCCTCGGGCGGCAGGCGCCTGTGGCCAGCGGGCAGACCATGCTCAGCCTCGACGATGCGGTGCAACTGTTGTTGGCGGCGCTGGGGTCGCGGCGGACGACGCGGCGTACGGCAGGCGAATTGCTGCTCGGGGAGAAGGCCGGCCTCGATGCCTTCGCTAGCGGGCACGAACTGGCTCGGGTATTGAAGAAAGCGAACCAGCGGGGGCATCAGCTCATCAAAGAGCTGCAGGCGGAATGGGCCGAGAATCCGGCCACCCGTGAACTTCTCGACGGAGTGATCGACCTCGCCCAGCAGGTGCTCCGCGATTCCGGTGACGTGGTGGCGATCCCGACGCTCACCGCGGAGATCCGCGCACGCATGCCGCAGCCCGCGTCGACCGCGGCCGACGCGATGACGCCGGTTCTCGCGGAACGGGCGGCGGCGGGCCTGCTGCGCGCCGCCTTCGATCGCCTCACCGAACACGAGACCGCCGACGGCGCAAAACGACTGGTGCGGCGCAGGCACGACGGCAGGTTGGCGCTGGTCGCCGACGACGAGGTGTTGTTGGCCGCCGCTGAGGCAGTCGGGAAGCGGGCCGACGAACTGGTATTCGGCAGCACATCCGTGGTGGTGCCGTTCGCGACGGCGGCACGCGAACTACGGGAGGCGTTCAGCCGGGCGTATCGCAGTGCCGCCGGACCCGATGTCCGGGTTCCGTTGCCGCCAGACCCGAAGTTGGTTCGCCTGGCTGCGGCCACCTCTCGCCTGGCGCACGTCTCCGGGCGAAGTGAACTGCATACGCGGGCACTCGACCCGTCCGAGGTCCTGCGGTGGGCGTTGGCCGGGTTGTCCCAGTCGGAATCATTGACCCCCAACGAGGTTCGCGCCCGGGCTGCCGCCCGCTTCCCGGAGCTCGATCGGCTGCCGCCACGAACGGCGTTGGACGCGATGATCGAGCGTGCAGGTCTCGGCCTGACGTGGGCGGATGGCGCCTACCGCTATCAGGATGCCGCGCCGCCGAGCGAATCGTCCCTGCACACTCGCGGAACAACCCGCACCGGCATGGCTCCGGAACAGGGGCCCGGTGCGAACGTTGACCGTGTTCCTTCCGCCCGGCATGTGCTGCTGCGGCAGTCGTTGCGGGAGAATGGATTCGTCGCTATCGGGGTGCCGATCCCGGCGGATCGTGCGGGCGAGCATGTGCGCGTCGCACGGAAGTTGGCCGACTCTTTCAACGGCGTGATTGTCGACGTGACAGGTGAGATCATCGCGGCCATGCGCGAACTGGCGGAGGCCAGGGGTGTGCCGTGGGATCTGGTCCGTGGTGCGGACGCCGCTGCGGAAGGCAGCCGGGACGCACACGGACTGCGGGCGGTGCTGGATCAGGTGATGCCACCGTTGGTGGCCCGGCTCGAGTCCACAGTCGTCTCCGGCGAGCCCACCGGTTCCGGGCCGGTGATCCTCACCGAACTGTCACCCCTCGCCCGCTACGGACATATGGACCTGCTCGCGCGCCTGAGTGATCTGTCGGCGCGGCGCCGCAGGCCGGTATGGGCGATACTTCCGCAGATCCGTGGTCAACGGGGCGCGCTGGTGGACGGCAAGCCGATTCAATTGGGTTCGCCCGGTGGACAATTCGTGACCTGGACGCCGATCGTCGGCGAGAGTGGGGAGAAGGTTCAGTAATGGCGGGTACCGAGGGATTCTCGGCGAGTGCATTGGTCGCGGCGCTGCGCAAGCAAGTGACGGCGCTGGAGGACGACCTACGCACACGGGTCGATGGCACCGATCTCGACTCCCGCCAGCCCGGTGTGTTCGAACGCTGGAAGAGCGAATACGAGCACGCCCTGACCGCACAGCGCACCGCCGCCTCGTGGCAGGAGTGGCGCAACGAGCGGGTGACGCAATCGGCGGTGGCATGGGTGCTGCTCACGGTGTTCGCTCGGTACTGCGAAGACAACGCGCTTGTGTCGCGGCTGTGGATCGCGGGGCCGAATCCGGACGCACGACAGCAGGCCCTCGATGCGCGTCGGGCGTACTTCACCGAAAAACCCGAGCATACCGACCGGGAATGGCTGAGCCGGATCATCGAGCACTTCGACGGGCTTGAGGCGACCCGGGGTTTGGTGGACGAATTCTCGCCGCTGCATCAGGTGACGCCGTCCGGCGATGCAGGCCGCGCGTTGCTCGAATTTTGGTGGCAGAAGGATGATTCCGGTGATCCGCTGTGGGGATTCGCTGGAGTAGACACCCGGTTCCTCGGTGATGCCTACCAGGATCTTTCGGAGTACGCGAAGAAGACGTATGCGCTGTTGCAGACGCCGGAGTTCGTAGAGGAGTTCATTCTCGACCAGACACTCGAACCGGCGCTGGCCGAGCGGGAGCTCGACGGTTTTACCGTGATCGACCCGACCTGCGGGTCGGGTCACTTTCTTTTGGGTGCTTTCCGTCGACTGTTCAACCACTGGCAGCGAGAGGCCCCGGCGCTGCAACCTCGGTTTCTCGTTCGCAAGGCGCTCGAGGGGGTCTTCGGGGTAGATATCAATCCGTTCGCGGTGGCGATTGCTCGATTTCGCCTGATGGTTGCGGCATTGGATGCCAGTGGTGACAAGTCGATCGAGAAGCTGGTCGACATCAAGTTAAATCTGGCGGCCGGTGACTCACTGCTTTGGGGATCCAGGCAGGAGGCGATCGCTGACGATCTCTTGTCTATCGGGCAGGGTGAGTTCGCGCTGTCGATCGAAAACCCTGTGGGGCTGAAGGCTATTCTGCGTCGTGAGCACGATGTGGTCGTGGGCAACCCGCCCTATGTCAGTGTCAAGGACCCAGCACTTCGGGACCTATACCGGAGGCACTACACAACCTGCCACGGAAAATATGTCCTAGCGGTTCCTTTCATGGAACTGTTCTTTGAGCTGGCGAAGTCGGGCACAAAGGGAAACCGGCCCGGTTGGGTAGGGCAGATTACCGCGAATTCGTTCATGAAGCGTGAGTTCGGCGCTAAACTTATCGATGAGTTTCTAGGGATGAAGGACCTGCGGCGTGTAATTGACACTTCCGTCGCATTTATCCCCGGTCATGGGACGCCCACGGTTATTCTGGTGGCGCGTAATCAGTCTGTGTCAACTGGAACTGTTCGAGCGGTGCTAGGGGTTCGAGGTGAACCGAGCCGTCCCGACGAACCCGCGAAAGGGATCGTATGGTCCGCGATAGTCGACCATCTCGACGATTCTGTATTCGACAACGGATGGATCACGGTCGCGGACTTGGATCGACATGCGTTCAGAAAGCACCCGTGGAGCCTTTCGGGCGGCGGTGCTGTCGGACTTCTGGCCGATATCGAACGATCCCGTGAAAAAGTGCTCGACCGAGTGGCGACCTCGGTTGGAATCACGTCATTTACACTTGAAGACGATGTGTTCATTCAACCTCCTCGGGTCTTGATGAGGGCGCAGGTCCTCCACGAGGCATCTCGAGAGATGGTGGCAGGGGACGAACTTCGAGACTGGACTCAGCTTCCGCACGATGTTGCGATATTTCCATACGGAGACAAATTAAAGGTAATCGAACGTGATGTATTTCCGGTCCAGGCGCCAAATGCTTTGCGGTTCATGTGGCCATTCCGAAATCTGCTCGAAAATAATAAGATGTTTGGGAATAAGACGAAGGTCGATGCAGGTGTTGAATGGTATGAGTACGGCAGGCTGACCGATAGCAAACTCCGTACCCCGTGGGCGATCGTGTTTGCTGAAGTTGCGACCCACAATCATTTTGTACTTGACCGTGGCGGCAAAGTGTTCAAGCAGACTGCGCCGGTGATCAAGCTGTCGGAGGGGGCGGGAGAAGATGATCACCTGAATATACTGGGGTTGTTGAACAGTTCGGTAGCATGCTTCTGGCTCAAACAGAAATGTCAGAATAAGGCTGGTGGGGGAATTGGTAGAGGTGACTCTGATGAAGGTTGGGAGCAGCGCTATCAGTTTAATGGAACAAAAGTCCAGGAATTTCCCCTTCCGGCAGGCTACCCGTTGACGCGTGCCCGTACGCTCGATGCCCTCGGCGTGGAGCTTGCTAAAAACTCTCCCGAGGCGGTCGCCGCGAACGCGGTCCCCACTGACGACGCTGTTTCTGCTGCATACGGAGAATCCGAACGTATCCGTGCACTGATGATTGCACTCCAGGAAGAATTGGACTGGGAGTGCTATCGCCTGTATGGCCTGGTCGACGAGGATCTTACCTATCCCGGTAATCTGCCTGGAATTGCGTTGGGCGAGAGAGCCTTCGAGATAGTCCTCGCCAAGACCGTCGAGAACGGTGTACACACAGTGTGGTTCGAGCGCCATCGTTCGACTCGCATTGCCGATATCCCGGCACACCTCCCTGCTGACTACCAAGCACTAATGCAACGGCGCCTTGACACCATCGCGTCCAACCCGAACATCCGTCTGCTGGAAAAGCCAGAATACAAGCGCCGATGGACGATCGAGTCTTGGGACAAGCGCCTCTCCGACGCCCTCTGCAGTTGGCTACTCGACCGTGTCGAGGACCGCACATTCTGGTTTGACCGTGACGGCCGCCCCACCATGCAAAGCGTTGCCCAGTTGGCCGACAATCTGGACCATGATGAGGACTTCCGAAAGGTCTTGCAGTTGTGGGCCGGTAGTTCCGACGTTTCGACTTCGGCCGCGCTGACGAAGCTGCTGGCCGACGAAGGCGTGCCGTATCTCGCGGCCCTCCGCTACAAATCGTCCGGCTTGGACAAGCGTGTCGCCTGGGAAGAGACCTGGGCGCTGCAACGCCGTGAAGACGCCGGTGAGAAGCTGGACATACCGATTGCTGTGCCGCCTAAGTACAGGCCCACCGATTTCGCAAAACCCGCCTATTGGTCCCGTCGAGGCAAGCTCGACGTGCCGAAGGAGCGCTTCATCTCCTATCCTGGCGCCAGCCGCGAGTCTGATTCGAGCGAGCTGCTCGGCTGGGCGGGTTGGGATCATGGGGAACAGGCGCTGGCCCTCGCCGAGCTGATCGGCGCTCGTATCGACGATGGCTGGGAGGCAGCGAAGCTCGCGCCGATGTTGGCGGGTCTGGCCGAACTCGCGCCGTGGGTTCGACAATGGCACGGCGAGATCGATCCCGAGTACGGGGAATCGGTGGCCCACACCATCGATGAGGAACTGCGTTCGCGTTGCGCGCAGGTCGGCGTCACGATCGAGGAATTGGCCGCGTGGCGTCCACCCGCCACCACGCGTGGCCGGGGGCCAGGAAAGTGACCGCATGAGCAGCATCACGCCGCACTACCGTACGATCACCGAACTGTTGCAGAGCCGTTCGTTCGCGATCGATGAGTATCAGCGCGAATACAAGTGGGAGTGCCGCAATATCCAGGAGTTGCTCTCCGACCTGCTTGGCAAGTTCGAGACGTCCTATCGCGACGGTGATTCGCCCAAGAACGCGAGCGAATACGCCGACTATTTCCTGGGCTCGATCATCGTCACCCAACGGGGGAACAAGAACTACCTGGTGGACGGTCAGCAGCGGGTCACCTCGCTGACCCTGCTGTTGATCTACCTGTACCGCGAGTCGAAGGCGCGTGGTCTCAGCGCAGCCACGGCACTGGAACCACTGATCTTCTCGGATAATTTCGGCGAGCCGAGCTTCAATCTCGATATTGCCGAACGGGTTCCGGTGATTCGCGCCCTGTTCAACGGTGAGCAGTACAACGGTGACGGCAAAGAAGAGTCGATCAGGACGATCCTCGACCGGTACCACGATATCGAGGACTTCCAGCTGGCAGGCGAGCTCGGCGAGGGCTTGGCGACCTTCGTCTACTGGCTGATCCGCAGGGTTGGGCTTATCGAGATTGCCACCGTCACCGACGCGCACGCTTACTCGATTTTCGAGACGATGAACGACCGAGGTCGTCCACTCAGCCCGGTAGACATGCTCAAGGCGTATCTGCTGGCGCCGATCGATTCCGATGACGGACGCGCCAACGCCAACCGTGTCTGGAAGAGCACCGTCCTCGAACTCACCTCGTGGGCAGCCGATCCCGACCCGGAACGCGACGCTGCCTGTATCAAAGCGTGGTTGCGCGCCCAGTACGCCGACAGCATCCGAGATCGTAAAAAGGGCGCCACCGACAAGGACTGGGAGCTGATCGGCAGCACCTTCCACCGGTGGATTCGGGACAACGAGAAGCGGGTCGGCGCGGGGGCTGGAGCGGCGAACCTGCGGATCATGACCGACGAATTCCCCTTCTTCGCACGGGCCTACCGGCAGATCTTGCATGCCGGACGCACCTACACGCCCGGTTTGGAATCGGTCTACTACAACGCGCACAACGATTTCACCTGGCAGAGCACCGTTCTGCTCGCACCGTTGACCATCGACGACGACGCCGACACCGTGCGCCGAAAGATCGAAGCCACAGCAGCATATTTGGATATCTGGCTGATGCGCCGCGTCGTCAACTACATCCGCGTCGGATACTCCAACGTCAGCTACCCGATGTGGGCTTTGTGCAAGGACATTCGGCGTAAATCGCTCGATGAACTGATCACGATCCTGATCGGCAAACTGAATGCCGACGACACCACCTTCGAGCAGAGCCCCAGCCGTGGGCGTGACGGTATGTATGCGTTGCGACTCAACCAGTTCAGCCGCCGGTATATCTACCACCTCCTTGCTCGCATCACCGCCGCGGTGGATGTCGGTGTGGGGAAGGCGGACCAGTTCGACCATTACGTGGACCGGACCCAGAAGAACCCGTTCGATATCGAGCACATCTGGCCCGACAAGTACAACCGCTACCGCGATCAGTTCGAGTCACAGCAAGAGTTCGAGGCGTGGCGCGACAGCATATGCGCGCTGATTCTGCTGCCCGCCGACGTAAACCGCAGCTACCAGGATCAGCCGTTCGAAGTGAAGGCCCCGCACTACGCGAAACAGAATTTCTACGCCGCGAGCCTGACCGCGAGCGCCTACCAGCATCAACCGCAGTTCGAGCAGTTTCGAACCCGCGAGAAGTTGGCGTTCAAGCCCTACAAAACCTTCGGCAGGGCCGAGCAGGAGGAGCGCAACGACCTCGTGCTGGCGTTGGCGAATAAGATCTGGTCACCGAGCCGATTGGAGGACCTGCGGCGATGAGCATTCTCCTGCGCGATGTGATCGACATCCCCGAACAGGTCGGCAGCGACGACTATGTCCTCAAACTCACCTCGAGCACGGGCGACGACGACCACATCCGGGCCACGATCGAGGAATACGTTCTCACCGAGTCGCTTCGCGAAAATTTCGCCACCGCACTGACTCTGGTTGCCGATGCGGTGAGCAAGAACACCTCCCGCGCTGCATATCTCGTAGGGTCGTTCGGCTCTGGTAAGAGCCACTTCATGGCGGTGCTGTACGCGCTGCTCGGCAATCATCCGGCGATGCGGACTGCGAAGTTCAACGAACTCACCGGACGGTACGACAGTAAACTGTCCGGTAAGAAGATCCTGCGTCTCACCTATCACCTGCTCGGGGCGAAAAGTCTGGAACAGGCCGTCTTCCAGGGCTATGTGGACCAGATCAGGCGACTGCACCCCGAGGCCGAGTTGCCCGCGGTGCACGTGTCGGATTCGCTGCTCGACGATGCCGAGAACCTGCGCAGTCGCCTGGGCGACGAGAAATTCCTGTCCTCACTGGGCTCCGGAGTACAAGATGCGTGGGGTGGAGTCCTGGGTGGGGGAGCTTGGGATCTGCCGCGCTACGAGAAGGCTCGCACCGCACCGCCGGAAGACGCGGAGCGTATCGCGCTCGTATCTGCGTTGGTGCAGACGCACTACAGTTCGTTCACACAGCACGCCGAGTACGTGGACCTGGACCGCGGTCTGGTCGTGATCTCCGAGCACGCGAAATCGCTCGGCTACGACGCCACCGTGTTGTTCCTCGACGAACTCATCCTTTGGCTGGCGTTCTCGGTGAGCGACACCGAGTTCTTCGCGCGCGAATCGCAGAAGATCACCAAACTCGTCGAATCCTCGGGCACACAGCGTCCGATCCCGTTGATCTCGTTCATCTCTCGTCAGATGGACCTGCGTAAATGGTTCGCGGACGCGGGTGCTTCCGGCGCTGAGCAGGAGGCAATCGACCGTTCGCTGAATTACCAGCAGGGCCGGTTCCGTGAAATCGAACTGGGCGATGACAACCTCGCCGAGGTGGCGCACGCGCGACTGCTGCGACCCAAGGACGACAACGCACGGCAGATCCTCGCGGATGCGTTCAAATCCGTCAGCCGCACACCCGACGTGTGGGATGTGCTGCGCGACAGCATGAACACCTCCGATGAGCACCGCGGAGCGTCCGAGCGCGAATTTGAGCTCACCTATCCGTTCTCCCCGGCCCTGGTCGCGACGCTGCGCAACCTGTCGACGGTTATGCAGCGCGAACGAACCGCGCTGAAGGTGATGCAGCGCATGCTCGTCGAGCGTCGCGACACCCTCACCGTCGATGACCTCATTCCGGTGGGGGATGCCTTCGACCGGATTGTCGAAGGAAACGAACCGATCGACGCGCACGCGGGCACATTGTTCAAGGCGGCATCAGAGCTGTATCGGAACAAGGTGCTGCCGATGCTGCTGGACAAGCATCAGATCACCGCTGATCAACTGGCGAACGAACCAGCGAGTGTGCCGCTCGGATTCCGGTCGCATGAGCGCATCGCGAAGACGCTGCTGCTCTCGGCGATCGCGCCGAAGGTGCCCGCACTGCGGGATATCACTGCCAGCCGATTAGCGGCGTTGAACCACGGCTCGATCAAAACGCGGTTGCGCGGCGGCGAAGCGCGAGTGGCACTCGGCGCGGTTCGGGAATGGGCGAGCAAAGACATCCCGGAAATCAGTGTGGCGGACGGGCAGGATCCGATCATCCGGCTGCAACTCGCTGAGGTCGACTACAAGTCGGTGATCGATCGGGTGCGAGGCGAGGACAATATGGGTCGTCGCCGGGTGCTGCTGCGCAAGCTCGTGCACAGTGCCCTCGCCATCACCAGTCAAGACGATTTGGCCGGTGCGGCAACACGAACCGTGTACTTCCGCGGCTCCCGCCGCGAAGTGGACGTGGTATTCGGCAATGTCCGCGATCCGGCGTCGGTGCCAGAGCAGAGTTTCGACCCGCGCCCGGGAACATGGCGTTTCATCGTCGACTACCCGTTCGACGAGCACGACTTCTCGGCGGCCGACGATATCGCGCGGGTCGACCGGTTGATCACCGGCGGAGACAGGCACACCGTGGTGTGGTTGCCAAAATTCTTCTCTACGAAGGCGATGGACGATCTGGCGCAGCTGGTGAAACTCGACTGGCTGTTCACCGGAAGCGGTGACCGCTGGCAAGAGAACTCCGACCACCTGTCGGCCGGTGATCGGGCGCAGGCGCGCGGCATCCTGGAGAACCTGTATCGCGGTTCGATGACCAGTTTCGAATTGCTGCTGCGACAGGCGTACGGAATCGAGGCGGCGGACCCCAAGAATTTCGTCGACGATGCGGGGCACACCGAGGTGCTCGTGTCGTTGAGCAGGGATTTCCAGCCGAGGCTGCCCGCAGCTCTCGGACTGCTCGATGCCTTCGAGAAAGTGGTGGACCAGGCGTTCAGCGCGACTTACCCGGCGCACCCGCAGTTCGAACCGGCTACCGAGGAGATCAGCGCACGCCAGTTCGAAACAGTGCGCGGATACGTCGAGCAGGCGTGCACGCATCGTGACGGTCGGGTGCCGACGATGCCCGGAACCGATCGCAAGACAGTCCGACGAGTGGCAGGACCGCTTCGAGTCGGAAAGGCGACAGAAGATCACTTCCTTTTCGGTGAGGACACCTTTGCCTTCTGGGCAGGTGAATTGGATCGCGCCGCAGGCGAATCGGCATCGGGCAGCGCCGTGACCGTCGGCGACCTGCAGCGTCGCATCGACGCCATCAGCCCGGCGTGGGGCCTGCGACCGGAAGCGCGTGACCTGGTGGTCAGTGCGTGGGCGCTGTTGCGTAAACGAGCCTGGTTCGAGGCGGGCGCACCGGTCACCGCGCCCCCGCTGGGACGCATGCGTGAGAGCATCGAGTTGCGGGCCGAGGAACTGCCCGAGCAGTCGGCCTGGGATACGGCGCGTACCCGAGCCTCAGAACTGTTCGGGTACACGATGCCGCGGACCTATCTCACTGGCGCCAATGTTGCAGACTTCGCACAGCAGGTCCGAGTGCGGGCCGCTGAAAAACACAGTGACCTCGTCGAGCTGATCCAGCAGTTGACCGCGGCCCATGACCGACTTCACTTCACCGCCGAACGCAACGACCGGCTCACCGCCGCGACCGAACTGGCGAATGCACTCGAACGGGTCCAAGCCACCGCGGGCAACGTGGCCGTCATCGATCAGCTCGCCGAGCTCACACTGCCGGTCGCGATGTCGACTGCGGGGCAGATTCGCGCCGAAGCAGGACGCGACGCACGGGCGCTGCGAGGTTTCCGCTGGCAGGTACTCGAGAAACTGCAGGCCGGTGCCGAAGCTTCGGGCCCCGCAGCCGATTCTGCGCGCGATCTGCTGCGGCGGTTGCGGGAGACTATCTCCGTGCCGGGGAAGTCGCTGGCCGAGGAATTGGGCCACTGCGAGGACCGGATATTCAACTGGGTGATGGCGCAGACCCCGACTCCCGTCGAGGATCCGGTCAGGGACTCCACCCCGCCGCCACCGACCGATCCGAAGCCACCGCATCCCGAGCCCGCCCCGGTGTCCTCCGAGACCAACCCAGAAACCGTGATCCTGCAAGGGCTCGACGACGTCGAGGAGTTCACCAACGAGTTGCGTGCCGCGTTCGCCCGGCACGGCAGCCGCGTGCGGGTCAAGTGGTGGGTGGAGTGACCACGCTGACCGCCACCCAGCCGATCATCGCTGCCAAACTGGCGAAGGCGGGTGAGAAGCAGTATCGCCACGGTGTTCTCGGATTGCGTGCCGCCCCCTGCTGGGACGGCGATGGCTTCGTCCACGACGGAGTCCCGGTGACAGTCGCGGCATGCCCATCCACCCTCGCGGTCTGGGAGGCACTCGAAAACCGCAGCGACGGTGAATGGTTGGTGATCCTCACGCCGATCGAAGAGGACGAGCTCGGTTCCGGCGTGCTCGCGCACCTGGTGAACGGTCGGCTGCTGACACCCGATCCCTGGGATGCGTTACGCAGCACATTCGCCGCCACCACCATCGAACCTGCGCTGTACCGAGTCGACAACGATCGGTCGCTGGCCACCGGACTCTTGGCGGTGCTGCCCTCCACGGCTTACACCCCGGCCCGTGGCGGTGTGCTCACTCAGGCGCATGCGATGAGCGCGGTGGCACGAGGCGTCCTCGCGATGACCGACGATCCGACTGTCGAAATCGACACACTCACCGTCCTGGAGTGGACTCGTAGCGGCAACGTCGACCAAGGTTTGGCGGAGCTGGCGATGGGTGGCCCGGTGCTGTCGGCGGCGTTCACCGACTGGTTGGGTGAGCGCTCGGGTCGGCTGGGCCGGGCGGTGACGGCGCTGCTGCGCAGCGGCCGGATCAAGGATCTGGTGCCGCTGGGGTTGATCGCCGGGCTGCTCGATACACAGGAATCCGGCGGCGAACTCGCTCGCGGGCTGTTCCTCGGTCGCTTCGAGTTGGGCGCACTGAGCACCGACGATCTCCGCGGGTGGTATCAGGATGCGGCGGGACTACTGACACGAATGCAGTCCGTGCGCGAACAGCACCACGTCCTCGACCTCGCCGAACGACACGTCGCCGAACTCGGCATCGGGCAAGTGGCGGGTCACTCGGAGTTCCTGCCGCAAGGTCTGCAGGCACGCTTGGCGACGCTGTCCGACGCACTCGATGCCGTACTGCCGAGCGCGCTGGGCGACGACCCGGATGCGCCGATCGTCACCGCGTCTTCAGCTCGTGTGGAGGCGGCATGGCTGGAGGTGCAGCGTCACTTCCTCGCGAAGACCGATCCCGCGTGCGACGCATTCGCCGCGGGAATCCGGCTGGTCCGTTGGCTCGCTGCCCGCAGCGAGCCAGCCACGAGCTTGGCGATGCTGACCGATCGCCAAATGATCGAGGACAGCTGGGTGGATGCGGCTGTCTCTGCGGTGCGACGTGGGGCGGAGCTGCCGGGTTCGATCGCTACTCTGCGGACGATCATCGACCTGGTTTCGCAGCGAAGGCGTCACCATGATCGGCAGTTTGCGCGAGCGTTGGCCGATGCGCCGCAACCGGCGGTACCTGGGGTCGAGGACTTGATGCGCCGTGTCGTGGTGCCACTGGCTGCATCCCGCCCGACGCTGTTACTCGTGCTCGACGGTCTGTCCGTATCGGTGGCGAACGAAATCTTTTCGGGTGCAACAGGGCTCAGCTGGCGTGAGGCTTCGATAACGTGGCTGGTCGGTGCGGGGGAACCGCGCCGAGGAGGTGCGCTCGCTGTGTTGCCGACGCTCACACGGCGTAGTCGTTGCTCGCTGCTGAGCGGAGAACTTCGCGAGGGTGACGAGCAGGCCGAGCGCACCGGTTTCGCGGCGATCCTGCGGGAGGCCGGACTGCAAGCGCCCGGCGATCGTCCCGAACCGATCTTCCACAAGAAGGCCCTCGATACGACTCCGGCCGGGGCTGCGCTGGCCACCGAGGTGAACGACGCGATCGTCGACATCAAGGGCCGTCCGCTCGTCGCGGCCGTGCTCAACTTCGTCGACGACTCCCTGCATCACACCGACCCGGGGCGAGCCATTTGGACGGTGGACGCCATTCCGCACCTGCGACCGTTGTTGAAGGCCGCGCAGCGAGCGGGCCGAACAGTGGTCGTCACCTCCGATCACGGGCACGTCATAGAACGTCGCGAGAGCGGGAGATTGCACCGCGGCCACCTGTACGGGCAACGCGCCCACGCCGACATCGGCCGTGTCGAGGACGGCGAGGTCGTGGTGCGGGGGCCGCGGGTGCTCACCGATACCGGTGCCGCGGTGCTGGCCGTCGACGACACGATTCGATATGGAGTGGTCAATGCCGGGTACCACGGTGGCGGCTCGCCCGCCGAGGTCGTGGTGCCGGTGATCGCGCTGTACACCGGTGAGTGCCCAGAATCGCTTGCGCCGCTCGATACCGTGGAGCCCACGTGGTGGAATGCTCCGCTGTCCGTGGCGCAGGGATCGGTCTCGGCGGGGACGGGACCGGTCGACACGCGCAAACCGTTGCAGACCGAACCGAGTTTGTTCGATGCCGAACCTGTGGAACCGGCCACGACGTTGTCTGCAGGTGTGCTGTCGTCGGCGATCTTCGAGGAACAGCTGCGGCTCGCAGGCCGAATCTCAGTGCGGCCGGATCAGATCGGCGCACTCGTCGACGCACTCACCTCGGTCGGTTCGCGAGAGCTCACCCTGGTCCAGGCGGCGGCGGTAGTGCAGGTCGCGCCTGCCCGAGTCAACGGCGCGCTTCTCCAGATCAAACGGGTACTTGACGTCGAGGGCTATGAGGTCCTGCTGCTGGACCAGGGGGTAGTCCGGCTCGATGAGGCGGCGCTGCGCGAACAGTTCGGGGTGCCGCAGTGAGCGCCCCGGTCTCGGCTCGGCGACGCCGCGAAATCCTCGACGCGTTGCGACGAGGAACGGTGCCGTCCAACGGACTCGATCAGCTCGCTGTCGGGCTCGACCGGTTCGACGGCGAACTCGATTCCGAGCTGGGTATCGTCGCGGGTGGTGGCGCGATGTTCAAGGCTGTCCGTGGCGACTATGGCTCCGGTAAAACCTTTTTCGCCCGATGGCTCGCCGACCGCGCACTCAAACGTGGTTTCGCAGTGGCCGAGGTGCAGATCAACGAGATCGACACGCCGCTACACAAATTGGAGACCGTGTATCGGCGCAGCATTGAATCATTGCGTACCGCATCGGTTCCGCCAAGCGCGCTCCGGCCGATCCTGGACGGGTGGTTGTTCACCATCGAGGACGACGCAGAGTCACAGGGCGCCGAAGTGGATGCACTGCTCGAACGCAGACTTGCCGGGGTCGCGATGCGGGCACCGGTATTCCCCATGGCAATTCGTGCCTATCGTCGAATGGTCGCCTCGGGTGACAACGACTCCGCTGACGGTCTGATCGCATGGCTCGGTGGGCAACCGCATGTGGCGGCATCGGTCAAAAGGCAGGCGGGGATCAAAGGCGACCTCGACAACTCGCTGGCTCTCGGGTTTCTGCGAGGATTGCTCGCCATTCTCGCCGACGCAGGCAACACGGGACTACTCCTGGTGCTCGACGAGGTCGAGACACTGCAGCGGGTTCGCAGTGACTCACGGGCCAAGGCGCTCAACGCCTTACGGCAGCTCGTGGACGAGGTGCACGACGGTCACTTCCCGGGGCTGTATCTGCTGATCACCGGAACCCCCGCCTTCTTCGAAGGGCGGCAAGGCATTGCGTTGCTGCCGCCTCTCGCAGACCGGTTGCATACCGATTTCTCGCGTGATCCGAAGTTCGACAATCCCCGTGCACCGCAACTGCGGCTGACCGGGTTCGACCTGGATCGGCTGGTGGAACTCGGCGGCCGGGTACGTGAACTCTTTGTCTCGGGACTCGATGATGCGGAGCGGATCCGCGGCGTCGCAGACGAGGAATTCCTCCGCAGATTCGCCGAGGCGGTTGCCGGCAAGTTGGGTGGACGGGTCGGTGTCGCACCTCGACTGTTCCTCCGCAAACTCGTCGATGTGCTCGATGTGATCGAATTGAATCGAGACTTCGATCCGTACGTCGACTACGAGGTGAAGATCACCGACTCCGAATTGTCGGATGCCGAGCGCGAGACCGCCTCTGCCGACGACATCGAGTTGGACCTGTAGTGGACTCCTTCGAGCGACTTCATCCAGGGGTTCGGTACCACTTGGCCAATACCCTGCGCTGGGACGGTCTGCGTCCGACCCAGGCTGCGGCGGTCGGTCCGATCCTCGACGGTTCGGATGCGCTCGTGATAGCCCCGACCGCGGGTGGCAAGACCGAGGCGGCGATGTTTCCGCTGCTCTCGGCGATGGCAGCACAGGAGTGGGACGGCGTCTCCGTCCTGTACATATGCCCGCTGCGAGCGCTGCTGAACAATCTTCAGCCGAGGTTGCACGGATACACGCAATGGCTGGGGCGTACGGCACAGGTCTGGCACGGTGACGTCGGGCAGGCTGCCCGGCAACGGATCCTCCGTGAACGACCGGATATCTTGCTGACCACGCCGGAATCGCTCGAAGCCATGCTGGTTTCGACCAGAGTCGATGCGCGAGTGTTGTTCTCCGGACTGCGGGCAGTCGTCGTCGACGAGGTGCATGCCTTTGCCGGTGACGATCGCGGTTGGCATCTGCTGGCGGTACTGGAGCGGTTGTCCCGGATCAGCGGCCGACAGATCCAGCGCATTGGGCTTTCAGCAACCGTCGGCAACCCCGGCGAGTTGTTGGCGTGGTTGCAGGGCAGCTTCATCGAGCGCGCGCGCGCCGTCGTCGCGCCTTCAGGGGTCGGTACCGCTGTGGACCCCGAGGTGACAGTCGACCACGTCGGCTCTGTCGACAACGCGGCGACGGTGATCGCCGCACTACATCAGGGAGAAAAGCGCCTGGTTTTCGTCGATTCCCGACGGCGGGCCGAGGAACTGGGTGCGGCCTTGCGCGCCAAGGGAATCGAGACCTATCTCTCACATTCGTCACTGTCGGCCGCCGAGCGTCGGCGCTCCGAGGAGGCGTTCGCCGAGTCACGCGACACCGTCATCGTCGCCACGTCGACTTTGGAGTTGGGTATCGATGTGGGCGACCTCGACCGGGTGATCCAGATCGGATCACCTCGAACCGTTGCGTCATTCCTCCAGCGGCTCGGCCGGACCGGACGACGGCCCGGTTCCGTCCGCAACTGCCTGTTCCTGTGCCTGGACGAGGACGCGGTCCTGCTCGCACTGGGAATGTTGCACTGCTGGTCGCGCGGCTGGGTCGAGCCCATCGTCGCGCCTCCGTCGCCGCGGCATATCGCCGCCCAGCAGCTACTCGCATTGTGCCTGCAGGAGCACAAAATTGGGGTAACCACCTGGAAGCAATGGTGGGGTTCGCTGTCGATATTCGATGAGACGGCCGAGGATATTCTCGAATTCCTGTGCACCGAAGGCTATTTCGAACGTGATGGTGACTTTCTACATATTGGCCATGAAGCAGAGCGGCGATTCGGTCGCCGCTATTTCTCCGATCTGACGGCGGTATTCACTGCTGCCCCGGAGTTCTTGGTGCTGGCCGGACGTAACGAAGTCGGCTCTGTCGGTACCGACCTGCTCGTCGAAGAGGTCGAAGGGCCGCGGATACTGCTCCTGGGAGGCCGATCGTGGCAGGTCACGCATGTGGACTGGCAGCGAAGGCGTTGCTTTGTCGACGCCGTGGAAACTGGTGGTCGCGCCAAGTGGTCCGGTCTGGGATCGGGTATGTCCTACGAGATCACCCGGGGGATGCGGGCGGTGCTGCTCGGTGACACTCCTGGTGGCGTCACTTTGACCAAGCGCGCGGTCACGGCGCTCGATGGTCTGCGCGCGACCTATGAGTCGACGGTCGCATCGGACGCCCTGGTAGTCGCATTGCCGCCCGAGGGGGCCGGGCGATGGTGGACGTGGGGCGGGACAGCGGCCAACCGCACCTTGCAGTCGTCACTGCCGAAGCTGGTCGACCCGCGGCAACGTATCGATGAGCGGTCACTGCGATTGCTGCCCGGGGTGACGGTACGTGAGGTGGGTGACGCTCTTGCCGAGGTGGCTTGGTCTCGCCCCGAGGTCAGCCGGAACGCTATTGCGGGCCTGAAGTTCTCGGCGGCACTGCCTCCAGATTTGGCCTACGAGACGTTGGGGGCGCGTCTGGGCAACCAGGTCGTGGCAGCTGATGTCGTGGCGGAGAATCGACGGATTCTGCGGGTCGAGGACTGAGCCGCGCAGAGCTGCCGTGATCGCAATTATCGACACGGGGAAACTGCTACAGCGCACCGATCCCGGCGGCAGTCCCGAATCCTGGTCCTACGACCGTGAACGCAACCGTTCCTCGCGGTCGATGTACACAGTTGAATTTTCCTGAAAGCGTTGTCAATGTCAGTCGGTTTTCTTGCGCGGCCGGCCCCTCCTGGCCACCGGAGGCCTCCATGCGTGTAGATCGTCGTCGCTCAAACCGTGTTTGCTCTGAACTGTCTGCCGGTATCCGTCGAAGAACGCGGAGGGTGTGCTGCTGTAGAGTTCGTCATAGTCGTTGTGCCACTGGTTGAGCCACGGCTGCAGCTCGAGGAGCCCAGCCAGCAGCGGCGTGAGCTCCTCGGTCGACAGGCTCCGGTTCGTGCAGTAGGTGGCCAGCGCTTGTGCCTGCTGTAGGTGGTCCCAGCCTGCCCAGCCGTAGAGCTCCGGAGTCGCGACATTGGTCGATCCGTAGGAGATGAACCGTTCCTTCGGCACGTCCAGTTTGCCGCGGGCCTGCCAGTACGAGGTCCGCAGGAAGTCCGTGTGCATGTACTGGGGGGGTATTGAAATCCCTTCGCGGATTTTGCGTTTCGTCGCCTCGTTGGTAGCGGCGTCCTCTTCCCGTTGCTGTGCCCACGCCTGATCCCAGTGGGCGTGCTTCTTGAGTCCTGACGGCTTGTAGCGCAGGGCTGACAAGAACGGAACGTGCTCCTCAGTGATCAGATCTGCCACGACCTTCATCAACTCGGTGCCCGGGGCATACAGTTCGGTGAGCGACATGAAGTCTTTATCCCGAGCTAGCCGATCCACTAATTGAGAAAGGCTGAGGATCGTGGGCTGATCGTTCTCGTCAAACCACAGTCCCCGAGTTTCCATGCGATCCAGCAGCCACGATCGGACGGCATTCTTCAGAATGGAATCCCAATCGGTACCGTTCCAGCGCCGCTTGAATGTCGGTTGCTCCACCCGATTGATGCCTCGCCGTCGCTCGATGAATTCGATGCGCCTCTCGACGGTCTTGCGATATTCTTCGGGCCATTCGGAAGGTATCGATGTTGTAAGTACTGCTCCGTTTATTTCGAACCATCGGGTATGCGACTCGCCGCGCGCGACGCGCCGAGCCAACACGATTTCGAAGGCGCGCTCGCCCGTCTTAATCTCAGGAACAGTTCCTACTGGTGCCAGTAGGCGATCCTCACTGTTAATCAAGCCGTACCGTTCGTAGATCTCCCAGTCCAGTTCTTCTTGCAGTCCGATCAGCCTAGCCTTCGCCTTCCGGTTTCGAGTACGCGCCGCGTCCAGCTCCGCTCTGGTCGGCGGTATAACATTCGTCAGCAACGACCGCGGGTCCGTGTCCATCAATTCGCGCGTCAGTGCATCAATCGTGTCGGCATAAATTGTCCACTGCCGTTGGAACCATTGGCCATCAGGAAGCGGGAACTGACCCAGGCGGTTACCTGCAAATTCGAAAAACTCTGCCCATGGCTCTCCTATCCCGATTTGACCCACCCCTGGTTGCCCCTTGCTATTACTGTTCTGTTTGATCCAGAAGCAGGCCAGGGAACTGTTAAGTAGCGATGTCAGTTGCAGTACGTCAGAATTGGAAACTGTATTCGGAAGCCGAACGATTGGTGCGGAATTCAAAGGTGCTACCCGGTCGCGCAGAACCGTGAAGTGATTGTGGGTGCTGACCCATGTGAATGCGATCCACCATGGATGCGCGCCTGCAACCTCGGTGACGTGACTCCACCGATACCAAGCTGGTGTGGCGGACCGGATGAGTGCTGGCCTATGCCGCATAGAGGTTCGGTACGGCCAGATCATGCGGTACAGGTAGGGGAAGGTACTGGTGTTTGGTTCAGGGGTCGAGTCTTTGAACATAACGCCGAATTCCTCGGGCGTCGCAGTCCAATCTCGAATGTCGGAGCCGCGAAGAACCGGCACCAAAACGTCGGTTTCAACTCTATTCCGTCGGTACGTTGCAGCGGTTGACAGGAATACATCATTCGCGCCCGCGACGGCAAAGAAGCCGATTCTAAGTGCTATGGAATTGAGAATGGATCCGGTACTGTCCATTCCTCGAAGGATTTCAATGGTCTCTCTGTCTGCGAGGGTCCAAGGAAACTTCCACAGCGACGGTTTATCGACATCGACCCTTTGTGTCCATAGATCCTCGTGCCCCGATTCTCGGTCGATTGCAGACCGTATCGACTGCCAGGCGAGTCCTTGTTCGGGATGATCGGGCATGGCAGACTCGCCGAGTAGGCCGATTACGGTTCTCACCGCTGCTGGAGTAGGTGGCCGGTTGCGACCGAACATTAGCACCGTCGGCGTGCCGTGTCCCGGAATGTAGGCTCCAGATGTATCTATCACCTCGGCGAGGTCGACAGTCGGGAAGAACTGTTCGACAAGTCTTTGCCCAAATTCCCGCTTCATAAAGCTGTTCGACGAGAGCAGCCCCACGAACCCTGCACTGTAAGTATCGTTTCTTGCGAGTTCGAAGAAACGTACGATGAAGGGTACCGTCAGTGCATACTTGCCAATGCACTGGCTATAGAGAACTCGGTACAGTGCATTGAGACTCGGGTCCTTCACGGTGAGATACGGCGGATTCCCTATCACAACGTGGTATCGACCAGGTTTCAGAATGTCCGGATACTCCTGTACATCCTCGGTGGCGTAGGAGAACTCGGCCAGGTCGCTTCCTGAAGCGTCGTCGATGGTCGACTTCTGATGTCGTTCCATGATCAGCGAGTCGCCGACGGCGAGTTGGATCGGCCATTCGTAGTGGGCGGCTTCGGCGAGTGTGCGGACGTTGGCTGCGGCCATGGCGGCGACGAGCAGTCGGAAGCGTGCGATGGCGATGGCGAAGGGGTTGATGTCGACACCGTGGACTGAGTTGAGTGCGTGGCGGACTCGCGTGTGGCGGTCAGTGGCGGGTTGGTCCTCGGCCCAGTGGCGGGCGAGTCGACGAAAGGCTCCAAGTACGAAGTGGCCGGACCCGCAGCTGGGGTCGATCATTTCCAGCTTCTGGTACCCGAATTCGCGTGTGGCGGGTTCGAGGGTGCGGTCGAGGATGAATTCCGCTATGAACTCCGGGGTTTGGAGCAGGGCGTAGGTTTTGCGGGCATTCTCGGAAAGGTCTTGGTAGAGGTCACCGAGGAAGCCGGTGTCCCAGCCGTTGATCCCGTCGGCGTCGAGGGGGTCGGTGAAATCGTGGACGAGGTCTCCGTGCTCGTCGTACTCGCGCCAGAATTCGATGAGCGCTCGAGCACCGTCGTGTGAGAGCGGGAGCTGGTACAGCGGGTTATGGGTCGGATCGAAGAGCAGCCTTCCGGCTTGGCCCGCGCCGAGTTCGGTGAACGCGCGAAGCAGCCAGCCACGATAGGTGGGCTCCGGGTCGGATTCGACATAGGCGAAGTAGCGAGCTTGAGCAAGATCGCGGCGGCCGGCGGTCGGACCAGTGAGATACGGCTCGGGGATCAGTTGGTTGTCTTCGCAGAAACGGACGAAGACGGTCCCAAGAACCCAGGCGAGGGCGACCTCGTTGATGCGTTCATCGCGCCAGGCGCTTTCGGAGGCGGCGGTGCGGCCGAGCTTACGGGCTTGTGTCCATTCGTCGTGCAGTCGTGACTTCACCTCGGGGAGCGTGTGCAGTTGCGTGTTCAGGTCGGTCCCGGCCGCGACAACCTGTTTCCTGAGATCGGAAAGCAAAGCGGCACGGTCGATCATCCGGTCTCCTTGGTCGCGACTCGGTCGGTTGCGCGGAAGACGTCCGCTCGACCGTTGGGGGCAAAGAAAATAATATCACGTGTCGAAGTAGGTGCTACGCTGACGGTCGCACGTCAAGCCGGCGTGCGATATGGACGCAATGTGGGCTGTTCATGCGGTTGAAGCTGATCCGGGCGTGGGCGCTGATTATCGTTTCACGTGTCGTACAGGGAGGAGTCCTGGTGCTCGACGGACTGTGGGGGCTGCGTGGTGAACCGTCCCGATGACGTCGCGATGACACTCGGCGCTGGTGTCGTACAAGTCGACATGCCCTGGTGGGCCATCTTGGTCGTGGTCTTGGCAAGTATTGCGCTGACCGCCTTCGGCCAGATCTGTCGCTATCGACTAGCTGCGCGTGCCTTGGACAAGGCTACGAGCCGAGATGTGGAAAGGATCACCCGGATAGTCATGGAGGCGATGAGCGACGGGAGGGGCCGCTGGTGGGAGCGACGCCGAAATCGATCGGTCGCGACCGATCGAGATAGACAATAACGCGCATGCTCGGAAGGTAGGGCTGGACAAGAACCTGGAGGTTTGTTTCGCTGTGTCGCAGGAGGATCCGGCGATGATCAGTATGTTCGCAGCCGACCGCACACAGGTTGGCCCGGTGCCCGATGACGACAATCCGACGCCGTCTAGTGTTGCACGCTGATGGCTAGCCAACGAATCTCTGGACGACCTGATGCCGTGCCACCGCGGGTGGAAGAGGGTGTCCGGGCAGCGGCGTGGGCGGGCGTGGTGCTCCCCCGCACAAAGGTCAGCGATTTCACGGTGTTCCCGGTCGTGGAGATCGACGTAGACGTCTGGACTGAGCGGGTAGCCAAAGGACACGGCCCGGAACTCGACCGGTCCACGTTGGTGATTTGGGAATCCTGGACTCCTGATCTGGGCGAACTACCACCTCGACCGGCCGTGTCGATCGTCGGTTTCGTGTCGATCGCACTCAAGCCTTCGGACGCGTTGAACGCGCTCGATTCACTCGCTGGCTATGGGGCCGGGCTTTGGCTCACGTCTGGAACTCGCGGTCCGTCTGCCTGGACATTGTCGGAATTCGATGTCGCCGGTGTCGGGGTTGTGCACGAACGGGCGGGCGATTTCAGCGTCTCGGTGGAGGGGCGGTGTGGGCCGATCGTCACGGCGCGGCGAATGACCTCAACGCGGCACAAGGAGGAATTGTTATTCGAGTGGGCACTCGCTACGGGGTGCTCGCCTGCGGATGCGGTGTCGACGACACCCATGCTTTGAGCGCTTTCGCTGGGTCCCATGTCCTGCCGCTCTTTCTGACGATCAGCTCGTGGTTCGATTGGGCGACGGCGCACATGGTCTTCCACTGGCTACCGCGCAGCTCTGAAGGGTGCGCCAGGAGAGTCTTTGCCAGCTTCGACTGAGCAGCTAGTGAGTGCTCGAATGCCGCTGTCTCGGGATCCGGGTGATTCACGATCCAGATGAGTGATCGCCCCATACATACACTGCAGTCGCACTTCCATACATCGAGATCGGGGTTCCGGGTAATTCCATCTTCGATGATGCTGAGTCGCTTGTAGGACAGTAGTGCGGGGACATATGCGGCCGGTGGCGGCTGGAACCCACCATCGGTGTCGACGATAGGGTAGATGTGACGCAATGCGGATTTGGTGCCGACCGATACCGCAGCAGCTCCGTGCGCAAGAGCACCCAGGACGGAGGTATCCGAGCGCAGCAATAGCACGGGTACTGGGCACCGTAGCACCGCGATCAACCCTGAGACCGCTGCCTTCGTTGCGAGCGGATCTCCTTCCGACTCGAGCATCAGCGCGACCGGTCGGCCGGCTGCGGTCAGCTCGGCGATGAGAGCCTCATGATCGAGCGTCAACCACTGGATCGCCAGCGGTAGCGCCGTAACCACTTGCGTAAGCTCCGATTCCCAGCGGAGCACAGCGCGCAGGGCAGTCAGATCACTGGCGGGAATATATCCGGAGTCAGTGAGCGCCCAGCGCGACCCGATCTTAATTTGCAGATTGATCCAACCGGAGGTCATACAGCGAGCACCGATGCCGCGGTTCTTGCCGCTGTACCTGCTTGCGTCGAGCAGGATTGCGGCGCGTGGGTTGGCCTGCCGGATATCGCGGACCGCTCGCTTTGCGTCCGCCTGATTGCGGGTGGTGATCACCGCACCGACGTCGTCGGAGCGAGTCAGCGGCGCAAGTATCGGCGCAGACGATGCGGGTGCATGCGCCATGAAAGGCGGCCCGAAGTTGGGCAGTTGGCCCGGATCGTCGAAGATCAATGCTTCCTCGATGCCGCTCACGATCTCACCGCCTGCAGTTCGGTTCTTTTGGTTTCCCGCAAGTACTGTTCCCGGAATGCCTCTGGCGTCATGTAGGCCATTCGTGCGAGGTCAGCGTCGCTGTAGCCGTGCCGGGTGCGGTACGTGTCAATGACGGTGTCGAGCAGAAAGGACCGCTCGACCGGGAGATCGATGGGTTCCACGGTATTCCATCCGAACTTGGACAGTTTGATTCGGAATTCCCTGAACTGGCGGTCGCTGATCAGTTCGAGCGTCTTTGCTCGCTGAATGAGTGCGGCGATCGACACCTTCCACTGCGCCTTCAACTCCATCAATCTGGGGAAATCCCGTGTAGTGAGCCCGACCAACTGCGGCCGGATATCGTCTGCGGGCATGAGGAATTCGGCCGCGAACAGATCAGCTTGGTGCTCCTGGTCTGCGTTGGGCAGAACGTGCATCACGATGTGACCCAACTCGTGGCAGATGGTGAACCGTTCACGATCCGGCGGCATCCCGACACGAACAACCATGAGTGGCGCCTTCCCCCGCGGCCAGGTAGTGAAGGCATCCTGCGCCGTCGAGTCAAGGCTTCGGACGACGACTACTACGCCGACGTCGTCGAGCAGCGCGTGCAGGTTGCTGATCGGGCCGCTCGGGATTCGCCAGCGTGCCCGCAGCAACTGCGCTATATGGGCAGCATCGCCATCGAAGTCGTCGATGTCCAAACGCTCGAGGGCGGTCTCGGTGCCGGTGTCGCCTACGCCGAGCAGCGAATCAATCGTGATCCGCGTCAGGTGGCTCACGGCCTCGATCTTCTTCGCTGTCCCGACAGTGATTCTGCTCTGTCGACGACGATGGAACATACAGGACACCTCGATCCCATGCTGCGCATCGTGATTGGTCAGCAGTGCGACCGGGCAGCCGAGCACCTCGGCGAACGCGGCCAAACGTTCAGCGGTGAGCTCGGTTAGGCCGTTCTCGACTTTGGATACGAAACCCTGTGTCACGCCGGCAGTCTTCGCTAGGTCGGCCTGTGACCAACCCTTCGCCTCGCGGACCAACGTCACCATCCGCGGGCTCGCGACATACGTCTCGGAGGATGGCATGCCGACGACACTACCGGGGCGATGAATAATTTGGCTCATTTTTGCCGGTGTGTCATACCGTGTTTATCGATCCTCCTCGATGAGGCTGCCGCAGACGCTGTTTCCGCCCGCACTGCATCCTTCTTCTGCGCACAGCACTGGCACTGCTCAGCGACCCTGCTCTACCAGGTCCGAATGGGGTTGGCCTGCAACGACTTGAGCTTGTGCTTCCCGAGCCCCGGAAGACATGTACGCCGCACCAGAAGCTCAAAGGTCACGTACGTCGTCGGCCGTACCTCGGGCTTGGCTACATTGAGCAGCCAGTGTTCGAGGTACAGCTTCACTGTCGCAGTAGTGACGTCGACCGGAACGATTTTGCGCTGCAGTTCCTTCAGCCTTTGGGGAGGTGGTAGCACGCGGACTTTTCGGCTCTGGCCGCCTCTCCGTTCACCGGGCAGTGCTGGGCACGACGCCAGCCGTACCCGACTTACCCCGCAGCCGCCCACGAATCGGTCGGCACTCTGCCCGGTCGACCAGCTGCGGTCCAGCTCCGTAGAGTTGCCGAACCGGAGAGTCATCCAGTCCACGACACGCGCCTTGCTGGGACCGATTTCCGGGACCTGCCGACACCGGCGCCCAAGCTCTCGGCGCTCATCGCAGGAGACAACCGGGTTACGTTGACCGCGGATGTTTCAACCCATGTTGTAAGTCTGGGTACTCGTCCAAATAGTCACGCAGCCCAGCAGAGAAGCTGGCACCAGAGTGCCCTGATGCCTGCTGAATCCGGTCTACTTGGTCACCCAGGACCACGATCCACGCCCACGGAGAACGTCTGTTCGCCGAGGCTGTTTGCGGCCTCAAGTCCGGCCTGATGGGAGGGGGGACCTTGAGGATGCGGTTCCAGATCCTCCCGTGATGTGCACAGATGTTGCGCAACACAGAAAGGCTCTGCACAGTTCCCGGCGCATCATCGGGCGACAAGTTCAGAGTTCGGGCTACAGCCTTCACTATCACTGGCTTCTTGATCAGGCCGTACATCTTCGACACGGTGCCGA
Organism: Nocardia sp. NPDC049737; assembly: GCF_040674755.1. NCBI lineage: Bacteria > Bacillati > Actinomycetota > Actinomycetes > Mycobacteriales > Nocardiaceae > Nocardia > Nocardia sp. NPDC049737. Next base: position 79,732 of record NZ_JBFANH010000017.1, read on the forward strand.
AACTGCAAACTTCCGCGGCCGCCCATACCGGTACGTTCTCGCCCGCCGTCCGAAACTTCTCGATGTACGGTTCTTTGGACTGACACAGATCACGGTCTACGCCTTTTAGCAACTCGACTGGCTTATCAGCACCCTTACGCAGGTGGTATGCGGCGAGGTCCAGGTAGTGATCCGGACTACCTAGCCGCGTAGCGACCTCATACGCGAAGCGCGCACGAAAGGTGACCTCGAAGGCACACAACCCGTCGAACAGCCAACGACGCAGCTCGTCGTCGAACAGATATATCCGCTTCACCTGTTCGAAGGTGGTACCAGGATGAAAGGTGTTGTCGCCGTTGCGAGGATCCCGCTGGAAGTACCTCAAGTACCCGGTGAAGCGGTAGTAGCTGACATCGTGAAGGAACTGCTTCACCGGCTCCGGATCAGACCAGGACAAGCCACGTCCTTCGAGGAGGCGCAGTTGCTCGTCAAGCGTCAGTGCAGGTTTCAAGGTCCCCTCTGAATAACAAAAGCCCGCCTATTTAAGGAAGCTTGCGCTCTAGCCTTGGCGGGGAATGTTGCAGCAAGTGTAGCAGTCCCAGCCCAGCCCGAGCAAGCAAAGCAACCTACGGTTGCTGGGCGACTGGTGGCCTGCATTCTGTTCCCGCGCCCCTCCACCGTCAAGGGCGCCTACGCCGTCTGGCTATCGCCACCCTGACCGCGGAGCCTCCACGCGAGAAGGGAGGTCCTATCTGGGCAGGCGGGTATCTAGCCCCACTTATTCGCATGCCACCACCCAGCAGGGCCAACCCGTGGAGCGTCCGCGTGCAACTACGGGTGGAGAACGCGGGTGTACCACGGTCAATACCGGGCGCTCGACGCATCCAGGCCCGGACACAACCCGGGGGCTACCGGGCTCAATCCGGTCGTGGCAGTCTACCTCATCTACCGGGGCGCCACCCCAGAACGGGCCGCAGAGTCGTTGGCTTGCAGGTCGTTTGAAAGATCTGCCTGCCCCGTCCGGTAAGCAGTAGCAGAGGCGACTCAGTGTCACCAACGCAGCAGACGACAGGTCTGACGACACCGACGACATCTCCGCCGCCGAAGACGGACGAAATCCGCTGAGCGTCATGCTGGTTCATGCCTCCGCATCTGACTACGGATCAGAAGTTCGAGTCGGCCTCGGGTTATTGAGCGTGTTCGGTCGCGCGACGCCTGACCGTCGAGAACATGGGTTATCGGTGGTTGGAACCGGGGCGCTTTGACCTCGAACCAACTTCCGGGACCAATCCCGTGACCCGGTGCGGGAGACATCCCGTCACCCGGTGAGGGTGGTGACGTTGTCACCAGAGAGGTGGTAGCTTGGTGACTCGTAACGTACTGAAAAGTTCTGAAAGGTCTGTTGCGGCCCAACATTTGGGTCAGCTCAGGCTGCTGACCCGGGCTTTTGCGAAGCGCCGAGGCAGGGTTCGAATCCTCCACGGTCCGCCCGCATAAGTCCTGGTCATTGACCATTCAGGCAGCCTCGACTTTGTGCCGCGTCACCACAGCGGTCACCACCTGCTTCTCGGGCCCACCACCGCGCCTCCGGACGGCGCCTATGCCGGGATTTCATGGTGGGGTTCTCCAGATCTGGACCCCGCCTAAAGAAGTTCCGGTTCGTTGCGGCACAGCCTTTGTCGGATGAAACGTAGCCCGAATGTCCATGATAGGACTTGGCAACAGCTGAACGATCTGGTCGACAGGTTGCTGGCAAACGTTGTAGCGGGCCTCAACTCCATGCGGAGAGCACGTCGGCGGCGTTCCATACCAGGTCGATGGTGTCGGCGAGGGTGCGCTCGATATCGGCTAAGGACACTGCGGCCAATGCTGTTTCGTGCGGGACGAAGCCTGGAACACTGGCGACCCCGCGAGTGAGTTCGGCTAGATCGTGGTGGTCGAATGGGGTGCCGAGCCATTTGATCGATCCGGCGAAGATCACCCGATTGGCAACGGGGGAGCGGTCGGTGCCGATGAGGTCTATCTCTGGGTTGAAGGCGCGGTTCCATCCAGCCGCCGACCGCGGTGATGTCTGTCCAGGGCAGTTCTCCCGCGAGCGCGGTCAGTTCGAGCGCATCTCGCACGAGGGGGGTTCGACGGCTTTGCCGCGCCAGGAGGTCCAGCGTCGAGCGAACAACTCGTAGGCTGCGGCGACTCGCCCTCGCCGAACCAGGTCCTGAACCGAGCGCAGGGTTGCGAGGTAGAGCCGCAGGTTGCTGTCAGCGACTCGGCAGAGTGCCTGTTTCCCGGGTTTAATCGACAGTGGCTGGTCTATCGAGAGCACCTGCTTTTCTACCGAGAGTCGATGAAGTAGAGGCGATAGCGTCCCGGAAGGCAATGCGCCGCTGCGGCTGCCCGCCGAAGCCGCGATGGTGGCGTGGGTGCGTTCCCCGCTTCCGATCGCTTCGAGTACGCGTCGCGCTTGGTCGGGTGCGGGGAACTCGGCGAGGAGAGTGGCATCGGGTACTCCGAACAGCGGCGCAGCAGGATCGTCGCATTCGCGTCGCACGAACTCGAGCGGCGACAGCCCATGCGGCCAGCTACGCAAGATGCCTGGCAGCCCGCCCGGTGATCAAATACGCGTCAATGCTCTCAGCGGCGTCGAGGCCGAGAGCACGACCGACTTCGGCCGGGTTGAGCGGATCGAGGACGAGGTTGTCTGCTCGCCCGTAGAACGGGCGGTCGTAGGCGGTGAGGGTTCCATCATATGGATGTCACAACCCAGGAGTAGCAGCAAGACCGGGCGCTGCTGCAGCAACCGGTCCCACGCCGTTTGCAACGCGCCCTCGAAAACTGTGTCTTGTTCTGCCAGCCAAGGTAATTCGTCGATTACGACAGTTGTCGGCGTATCACCGAGTGTGGTGGCCAGCAGCCGGAAGGCGTCGGGCCAGCCGCCGATTGTCTCGGGGAGGGGCTCGGGATTCGCTGCGATCCCCGATCTTTTCAATTCCGCGAGAAACGTCGCCAGTGATTCGGATACCGGCATACCCTTCGTGGCGGTGAAGTGCAGATACGGTACTTGCTCCGCGTCGCGGAACTCCTGAACCAGTCGCGATTTTCCGACTTGCCGCCGCCCTCTGATCGCAACGGCCACACCTCGGCGGGATTCCGCGACACGCTTCAAGCGAGTCCTCAGAAGTCCTAGCTCGGTATTTCGGCCGACGAAACCTGATGCTGCCACCGGAGCCCCTTGTGTAATCCAAATCTATGTAGACAGGATCTATGTAGATGCAATCTACAGCGTGTTTGGCGGCTGTCCTTCGTCGGCGACCAGCGTCCGAAGGATCTCGGCCATTTCGCCCGGTTGAGACGGATCGGCGTCGCCGTTGTAGGCGAATTGCGTCGGATGGATCTCGGGTACGGGGTGGGGTGCAGGCGTTTCACCGTTGGTCGGTAGTTGTCCTGCCGCGGGACTGTCGACAGTGTGGGTGCGTGAGCCGAGTTGGTGGTAGATCAGGTCGTTGAGCTGATCGCGCCGGTAGGGGGCCGTGAGTCCGAGCCAGTATCGTGCGGGTTGGTTGAGGACTTCGGTGAAGGCGGATGCGGCGATGTGGTGGCATCCGTCGACGATGACGAATCAGCAGGAGGCATCTGCGGCGGTTGAAAAACAGCAGGTTGGCGTACCAGTCATTGGATGCTCGGGCCACAAACGCGACACGCATAACCTTCCACTGGCAGCCGACTGACGGCTAAACGTGTTGTAACACTTCGTTGCTGGTCGCGCCATGGAACGATTCTCATGAGTGGGATCAGCGAGCTGCTCGGGTTCCCATGGCGCTAACCTAGCCACGGCCTGCCGTGAAAAGGCTGATTCCTGCGCCTCGTGCGCAGGGGCAATAGGTGCTCGCGGCGCGGTCAATCCGTCAATCGCACAAAGGGATTCCCATGTCCATCGAACCAGACGAACGCCTCGGCATACGCGGGCAAGCTAATGCTGTGGTGCGCGCCCTGATCACCAGCGTTGTCGGTGTGTTCGCACTGTTAGTCGTCGTCGTGCTCGTCTCGAAGGCGCTCGGCCTGGGTGAGGAAGAGTCGGAATCGACTGCAGCGAGTACAACGAGCAGCTCAGCCCCTGCCGCGCTGCTGACCACACCGGCCGCTGCGCCGGCGTCGCTGTCGGATCCGCGATGCGCGCCAGCGGCGGAGAATGTCGTCGCGCAGGTGCAAGCGGGCCTCACCATGGATGGCTACCGGCTCACCAATGCCACGGTGATCATCGATGGTCGTCTCACGTTCTTCGGCGCGACGACCCTCGACGCATCCGGACAGATGGAAGAGCGTTCGGACGTGTGGATCCTGCGCGACCACGTCGTCTTCGCCTCCACCGGTGGCGCACGTATCAACTCGCAATTCCCGAAAGCCTCGTCGTCACCGCTGAGTATTTCGCCGGCAGACGAGCGGGTGCGAGCCGTGGATGCCTGTGTAGTGGATGCGACGCGCAGAAGTTGATGCACCTGTGGGCGCGACGGATCGGGAGAGCTCGCAGCGAGTGGTAGACCGGACCGCGCGGAACCCCGTATCCAGTGTCGTCAGAGTCGCATCAATATCTGCAATGTCTGGTCCGACTGATTCGAGGTGACTCGGTAATCTATCTGCCGTACAACGCAATCGGATCGCATTCGAAGCGGTACGAACTACCAGTTGGTCGGCGCTCCATGCCGCTACCGCCGGATTTCCGGCAGATGCTGCCTATCCCCTGGACCGCACGTAACTTCTGCCTACGACATGAGCCGGTAGTCCGCGATCTCGACTCGGCGGGTGCGTCGGTCGTATTCACTGACCAGTCCGGGCCAGTTCGCCGAGATCCGGCCGGTTTCGGAGCGATACCAGCTCGCACAGGAAGCCCATACGGTCGAGGCGAGCCTGCGCTGCACCTCGGTATCGTAGTGTCGTTCGACGTCGGCGCGAACGTCGAGCGCGGTTCCCGGACGAGTGTCGAGATGCTCGATGAGTTGGCGGATGTAGCGCGCTTGGCGTTCGAGCATGTAGATGATCGACCCGGAGCCGAGATTGGTGTTCGGGCCATACATGATGAACAGATTCGGAAAACCGGGAACCGCGATGCCTAGGTAGGCCCGCGCGCCTGCGGCCCACACATCGTGCAGGTCGCGACCGTTGTGATCTCGGATCTTCATCGGCGCCAACAGTTCCTGCGCCAGGAAACCTGTCCCGTAGATAATGGCGTCGACGTCGTGCTCAACACCGTCAGCAGTCCGGAGTCCTCGGGGGGTGATCTCGGTGATGGCCTCGGTCACTACATGCACATTGGTTTCGGTGAGCGCGGAATAGAAGTTGTTGCCGAATAGCACACACTTGCACCCGATCGGATAGTCCGGCGTCAGCGCCGCCCGCAGTTTCTCGTCCGGAACTTGTATGCGCAGATTCCATTTCGCGATCCAGCCGACAAAGCGTGCGATGCTTCGATTCCTCACAAGGCCCAAGGCGCCAAGTTCCCCGCCCGACCAGCACAGCAGCCGCTCCACGCTTTGCAGCAGTGGCCTCCGCCGAAAAGTCCACTGGTGCAGACGACCGTACGCGGTGTCCGGCTTCGGCAGGATGTAAGGAGCCGATCGCTGAAAGACCGTCAGATCGGCGACCACCGGTTGGATCCGCGGCACGAACTGGACGGCGCTCGCACCGGTTCCGATGACCGCCACCCGCTTGCCGGCGAGTTCGTAGTCGTGATTCCACTCCGCGGAATGGAAGCTGACGCCCGCAAATGACTCCCGGCCCGAAATAGCCGGAATTGCCGGTCGGCACAGCTGGCCGGTGGCGGGCACGAACACGTCAGCATCCAAAGTCTCGCCAGTCTTCGTCTCGATTCGCCACCGTCGCGTTGCCGCATCGAAGTCCGCGCCGGTTACCTCTGTGTTGAACCGGATGTGCGGGCGCAGACCGTAGTCGTCTATCAGCCGGTTCAGGTAGTCCTTGATATCGCGCTGCTCCGAATACCGTCTCGGCCAACTGGGATTCGGGGCGAATGAGAACGAGTAGTACGGCGACGGAACGTCGCATGCCGCACCCGGATAGGTGTTCTCCCGCCAGACTCCCCCTGCCTCGGATGCCTTCTCCAGGATGACGAAATCATGGTGACCGGAGCGCACGAGCTCCAACGCCATCGCCACCCCACCGAATCCTGCACCGACGATGACTACAGCCACATACTCAGCCTAGTGCCGCATCCGCTGATGCGCTGGGGCTGTGATGACCAGTCCACCAACGGGATTGGCCGACTGGTACCGAAGGTAGTGGCGGCACTTCGCCCGCTTGTGAGTTTCTTTGTTGCGGTGGCCCGGGTTCCGGTTGGGTGGCGATGGTGCTGGTCAATCTCGCGCCTGCGCTGGTTGCACTGTGGGTGCAGTTCGTGCGGCGCACTCGGCTTCGCGGGCTGGTTTGGAATGACGAACTTGCGACTGTTGAATACGCGATCCTGCCAGTCCGGAACCCCTACTGCCTGCATCGCAATAGATTCCCGCGCCAGGTCGAGGTTGATCCTCATCGACCGCGAAGCGCTCGCCGACCTATGGCGAGCTGGAGCCTCGGTCATCTCGGCGTCGAGTGCATTGGCGGGGGCCGATTCACCATCCAGCGACCACGGCTTCGTCGCGGTCGCGATATACGAAAACCCGGGCGTGGCCCGGGTTTTCGCAGCGTGGATCGGCCTCGGTTCAGCGGGTGGCGATGATTGCCGAACCGTGACCGAACAGGCCCTGATTCACTGCGATGCCTGCGCGGGCGTTCTCCACTTGGCGGCTGTCGGCCTGGCCGCGCAATTGCCACGTGAGTTCGCAGATCTGGGCGATCGCCTGCGCGGGTATCGCCTCACCGAAGCAGGCCAGTCCACCGCTGGGGTTCACCGGCACGCGTCCACCCAAAGTCGTTGCGCCGCTGCGCAGCAGGTCCTCGGCGCCGCCTGTGTCGCAGAGCCCGATGTCCTCGTACCAGTCCAACTCCAGAGCGGTGGAGAGGTCGTAGACCTCCGCGAAGGACAGGTCGGAGGGTCCGAGCCCGGCCTCTTCGTACGCGGCGTGCGCGATGGCGGAACGGAACGTGTGCGGCGGGGGCTCGACGGCCACGGCGGAGTCCGTCGCGAAATCCGGCAGGTCGAGGACGGTTTTCGGGAACGTGGGTGTGACCGTCGACAGCGCCCGGATGCGGACCGGGTCGGTGACGCCGTGGCGGCGGGCGTACTCCATCGACGTCAGCACCAGTGCCGCACCGCCGTCGCTGGTCGCGCAGATGTCGAGCAGCCGCAGCGGGTCCGAGACGATCGCCGAGTCCGCGACCTCCTCGGCCGAAACCTCCTTGCGGTAGCGGGCGTACGGGTTGTTCAGGCCGTGCTTGGCGTTCTTCACCTTGACCGCGGCGAAATCGTCGAGCGTGGCGCCGTGCAGCGCCATCCGGCGGCGGGCATAGAGCGCGAAATAGATGGGGTTGGTGGCACCGAGCAGGTGGAAGCGCAACCAGTCCGGATCGTCGCGGCGTTCACCGCCGACCGGCTGGAAGAAGCCCTTCGGGGCGGCATCCGCGCCGATCACCAGCGCTACATCGGTCAACCCGGCCAGGATCTGGGCGCGCGCGTTGGCGATGGCCTGCGCACCGGAGGCGCAGGCGGCGTAGCTGCTCGAGATCCGCGCACCCGACCAGCCCAACGCCTGGGCGAATGTCGCACCGGAGACGAAACCGGGGTATCCGTTGCGGATCGTGTCCGCACCGGCGATGTAGCCGACGTCAAGGTGGTCCACCCCGGCATCGGCCAGCGCCGCGCGCGCCGCGACCAGCCCGTATTCGACGAAATTGCGCCCCCACTTGCCCCACTGGTGCATGCCCGCACCGAGGACGGCGATGTCGCGATTATTCGTGTCAGGCATCGACCGGCCTCCACATCCACACCGTGTGCTCCGCTTCCTCGTCCTCGTACAGCACGCCGATGGTCAGTTCGACCGGCATGCCGACGGCCAGGTCGTCCACCGTGAGGCCGCGCTGGACCTGCCCGAGAATCACCATCTGCTCGACCTCGAGCTCCACCGCCGCGACGACATACGGCTCGAACGGATCGGGCGAGACATAGGGCGGGGGCGGCTTGTACCTGGCATCCGCGTATGACCAGATCCGGCCACGCGTGGAGAACAGGTACTCGACCAACTCGGAGCCGTCCTTCGGGCTTGCACACTGCGGGTTGCGACAGGCCAGCGTGTTCCGCGGGAAATACGGTGTGCCGCACACATCGCAGCGACTTCCCACGAGACGTACCGCGCCGTCGTCCGCAGTGAACCAGCCTGCCACTGCGGGGCGTTGTTCTTTCTGCACAAACCCGACGGTATAGGAACATGTTCTATTTTGGGGCTGAAATCTGCTCCGGCGATGTAGGCGCGGAGGTACGGTGACTGCGGATTGAGGACGCGATGCGATCCTCGAGTCGACTTGGAGTACCACAACGCCGATGGGCACCAAAGCCATTGACCCGCAGTCGATCCGCAACGTCACGATCATCGGGGACCCCGACGAGACGACGCGAGTCGTCCACCGCCTGTTCCGCGGTTTCGCCAGGATGGCGACCACGGTCCATTGGGTGACGGGCCGCGTCGATCACACTGTCCATATCGCCGAACTGTCGAGCCACGCGCCGATCGCGGACCTGGAGCGGTCCATCCGGGTAGCCGACGGGGTGATCGCGGTCGTGAACGCTGCTGGGAAGAGCACGCCGCGACTCGAGACGATACTGCGGCTTGCCGACGACCATCAGGTCGCACGGCTGTGTCTGGTGACCGGACTCGGTCATCCCGCCGCCGACTTCGACCGCTGCGTCCGCACGATCGCCGAGACACGCGGGGCGGTGCCGTTGACGTTGCAGATTCCTATCGGCATCGGCACCGATTTCGAAGGCGTTATCGATCTGGTCCCGATGTGGGCGCTCGAACCGATGGCCGTCGAATTCTATGGCAGCCATTGGAAAGTCGCCGAGCAGTGGTACCGCAACCTGGTGGCCACGGTGATAGAACAGGACGCGGCAGATTCGGACGCCATTCTCGGCCTGCGACAGATCCCACCTGAACACTTGCACGAGCGCATCCGCTGCCTCACGCGCATCGGCGACACTGTGCCCGTCCTTTGTGATGCGGCGACATGGAATGACGACATCGCCCCGGTCCTGGACGCCATAGTCCGGTATCTGCCGTCGCCTATGCACGTCTGTCAACCGGAACATGCCCTCGACTATTGACGGACCCTGCCATAGGACAACGACTTCGGCAGCTCCGCAACTACACAGCGATAGTCGGGCCGCTGCGTTCGTGCCCGCCACATCGAGCGAATCGTCGTCGATGACGAACAGCGGCTTGCCGACCAGATCGCGACTGGCACACCCGAGCGCATGACCCACATGCTGCCGCGGTTCTTCCAAGGCGCGCGAAGTGGCCACTTCGCCGAAACCGGCCCATGCCCCATGACCGTTCCGCCACATCGAGTAACCAAACGAAGACAGCCGGTTCACCGTTTAGTGCGAGTGGAACGCAGTTGTCTATCCGCACCACAAGGTGAGTGCAGGGGCGGTGAACGCGTCGAGTCCGAGCAGCGTGCGCTGCTCGGACTCGACGAAAAGGGATGTGTCCTAGGGGATCAGGGCAGCACCTGGGGGATGACGCCCGGGTTGATCGAGCCGACGATCCCGCCGATCACGGCGCCGATAAGGGTGGGCACGGGATCGATGAAGGAACCGGTGGCGGAGCCGATCGCAGCGCCCGCAGCCGCGCCGTTCAGCACTGGATCCGGGTACTGCGCGTCGGGGTTGGTGGTGACATCCTCCAGTGGGAGCCCGGCGATCGGCTGGGCAACAACCGGTGCCGTCGGAGCAGCAGCCTGATCCGCGGAGGCGGAAGACGCGCCCGCGAATACGACGGCCGCAGCCAATGGCAGGGCACTCACCGCAAGGACGCGACTCGTCTTGATCAGGGCAGAACGGATCATTGTTTTCCTAACCTTTCGGGCCCTCGGAACAACCGAGTTCCACTACTTCATCAGGGAAGACTGCCTTTTGCTGCTCTGATGAATTGACAGCAATCGAGCGGCCACTACTGCGCACCGCGCCCGACGATACTGCGCTACATGCGAATTCGCACATTATCGGCATCACAAAATGATTACTGGAGATCTGAGCGGACAGCCGGGTTCCATCGGGTCAGGGGACAGCACCGGTGCGCTCGCGCGAATAGCGCCGTTATGTGGCGAATTGGCATCCGCACATCGGCATTTCGGATGATCGAGAGGGGTAGATGCTCGGCCGAGCGCGAGACGCTGACCTGATCCTGTTCGTCCATTCGCGAATGTCTTCGGTGTATACATGTGGCGGCATGCCACCGGGATTCGCGAATAGCTGCCGTCATAGCTCATGGACAGAGCCACTTGGCCGAGCGGGCTCGCAAACCTTTCGCTCGATGCTGTCCTCTGCCAGTTGATCCGACGTATTGCCACCGTTGTGGCGCAAGTTGGGGTCTTCTGCCATTAACCTGATGCGCTCGGTGACCATTGCAGCGTGTTCATCGACGGCGAGGTCACTTCGAGCCACTACCCGGTCGGCCAGCGATGTTGTCCGTTCGGCGTTGCGGCTGTTCGAAGAATCGTGAGACCCAGTTGCCTGTGCTTGGTGAGGCTCTGAGCGACGGTGCGGGCCGCGGTCCACCGTTCGATTTCTATGCCTTCGGCGCCAGGCGCCAGGTGAAGGTCTCCTCGACCGGGGCCGGCATAGCGGCGGAGACGATCATGCCCCCAAAGCAGCGCGCGGGCACTTTCGACGAGTGCGCGCGGCTCCGGCCGCTCGCGTCGGTCTGGAGGCAATTTGGGGCTGTGCCTGCCAGCGGTGGATGCCGACCAGGCGCGTCATCCACGAAAGTCTGCCCAGGAAGCCGACGTGCCGGGAGCGACACCGACCGTTGCTGCCCGTGACGATGGTTGCGGGAATACGATCGGTTCGAGTTGCGGGGCGACGGGGGAGCCCGTTGCGGAATCGAAGGGCTACGGGGATGACCGATTCCGAGCGCGGACCTGGTGGTCGGCCTCCTATGCTGGGTGGCGTCGATCCCGCTGCGCGGCAACCGGATCCGCCGGCAGGCGGCTGGGGCATGCCCTACGGGCCACCTGGCCAAGGATATGGGCCGACACTGTCGTATCCGCCACCATCGACCGGCAGCAGAACGGCTTTGATCGTCGCCGGTGTTCTCGGTCTGGTGGTGGTGCTGGGGCTCGGTGTTGTGATCGGCATCGTCGTCGGCGGTGGCGACAGTAGCAGTGAGTCCGCCGGCGCCTCGGCTACTGCCCGGTGGGAAACGGGGACCTATTCGATGAATGCGATCACCAACGCCTGCGACCTTGTCGATCCCACGCCGTTGACCAAGTGGTCGCCCACGCCGAAAGGTGCGCCCGAGCATAGGGAAAGGCGGCCAACCGCCTACGAGAGCGGCAGCCTGAAGTGCGATGCCGGATACACCAGCGCGACCGCCGGCGAGTTCCCCATGAACAAGGCCGGCATGAGCGTCGAGGCCGAATTCACCAACGGTGCGGCGCCGCCCTTCTACGACCATTGGAAACACGCCGACGTCGCCACACCCGAAGCGGAGTCGGCTTCCGGTGAGGTCACCGGAATCGGCAATCAGGGCTACTGGTACTCCGAAGTCAGAGGAAACCTCGTCGCGAACATGGCCTACGTCGTCTGTGTGCAGGACGGCAATGTCTCGGTGCGGGTGAAGATTTCCCTCACGCGTGAGCAGGGTTCTCCCGCGGTGCGGCGGGAGGAACTCGATTCGATCGCCAGGTCTCAGGTCCGCAGGACGTTGGACGGTCTGCGGGAGAAGTAGACCGGCGACTCGAGTGGAACGGTGCGGACGGTGGCTGGATTACGATCGGGTCGGAGTTGAGATCGACGGGGAGCCCGTTGCGGCACCGGAGGGGCTATGGGGATGAACGATGCCCAGCGCGGACCTGACGATCGGTCGACGCCGGATCCTGCTGTGCGACAACCCGATCCGCCAGTTGGCGGCTGGGGTGCCCCGGACTCGGGCGTGTATGGGGCCGCCCCCGGTCAGCCCGTTACCGGATACGGCCCACCTGGTCGGGGGTACGGGCCAATGCCGTCGTACCCGCCGCCGACCGGCAGCGGCAGAGCGGGTCTGATCGTTGTCGGTGTTCTCGGGCTGGCGGTGGTGCTAGGTCTCGGTGTGGTGATCGGTGTCTTCGTCGGCGACACAGACAGCGAGTCCGCCGCTGCCCCGGCCCCGTCCAGCACCGCGGCCTCGTCCAGTGCGGCTCCGGCCACGACATCCCGCCAGGAACCGGCGCCGGGGATCTATTCGATGAGTGGGATCACCAACGCGTGCGATCTTGTCGATCCCACGCCGTTGCACAGGTGGTCGTCCACCCCGAGACAAGCCCCTGTGCATCAGGAATTCCCGCCGAATAACTCCGACGGCGGCAACCTGAACTGCGCCATCCGCTACACCAGCCCCTCGACCGTCCCCGACGATGCCACCGTCGACGAAGCCGGCATCGGCCTCCAGGCCCAGCTCACCGGCGCCGCGGCCGCCCTCGCCTACGACCGTTGGAAACAGACCGACACCGCCGCCACCGGATCGGGGCGGGCCTCGGGCGAGATCACCGGAATCGGCGCCCAGGGTTACTGGCATACCGCGACCACGGACACCAGCAACGGAATGACCTACATCGTGGGCGTGCAGGACAGCAATGTCTCGATACGAGTGGAAGTCGCTGTCCTGCGCGCGAAGGGCGAACCCCCGGTGAACCGGGACGAGCTCGCCACGATCGCCGAAAACCAAGCCCGCGGGGCGTTGGACGGATTGAAGAAGTCGTAGCACGTTCGCCGACACCGTCATCCGCGTCATGGGCTCGAATCCCGGTACCGATCCACTCCCTTCCTGCTGACCTAGCTCCCTCGAAATGAGGGCGTTGCACCTCGGGTCGCGGTCACCAATCCGGCGGAAACCGACCGCGACAATCTGCCCATACCTGACGTAACGCAGCTCATCGGCGGGACCACGCACCAGGTCAACTGGCAGCGGACAGAGGCGTTGCGGCTGAATCTTGCTCATGCCCAACTTCTGTCAGTACGGTTTGCTCGGGACGTCGGCGGATGGATCGGCGTGCAGCGCGAGTGTTCCCCTGCGAAAGCCGCTCGGTCTGCTACATGGCCAGACGGACGACACCTGGTCTTACTGGGCTGACACGGCCGCTGTCTCGTCTGTGTGGATGTGTTGGGTGAGGAAGAGGGCCGCGCGGTCCAGTGCCCGGTCGGCCTCGTCGAGAATGCCGGCGAAGGACTGGAATACGTGGGGGACGTCGGCGGTGATGTCCAGGATCACGTCCACTCCGGCTGCGCGGGCGCGGGCGGCCATGCGGGTCGAGTCGTCCAGGAGCATTTCGTTGGTGCCCGCCTGCAGGAGCATCGGCGGGAAGCCGGTCAGGTCCGCGAGGATGGCCGGGCTGAGCATGTGCTGGTGCGGATCCGCTCCCGCGAGGTACATGGCTCCGGTGTGATCTAGTGCCTCGCGGGTGAAGATCGGGTCGATGCCCGCCTTGGTCTCGATGCTCTCGCCCGTGCGGGTGGCGTCGAGGCCGGGGGAGAACGCCACGATCGCGGCGGGCATCGGGAGACCGGCGTCGCGGGCGGCGAGGCAGGTGGTGACGGCGAGGCCGCCGCCGGCGGAGTCCCCGGCGAACGCGATGGTCGACGGGTCCTCGCCCCTGTCGAGGAGGGCGCGGTAGGCGCTGAGTGTGTCTTCGATCGCGGCGGGGAACGGGTGTTCGGGGGCGAGCCGGTAGTCCGGCGAGAATGCTCGGAACCCAGTCTTGGACACGAGGTTTCCCGTCAGCGACAGCGCGGTCTCGGGCGAGCCGAATACGAAGCCGCCGCCATGGAAGTACAGGATCGTCCTGCTGCGCGCGCCGTTGCCCGGCTCGATGTGCAACGCGGGTCGGCCGCCGAGCATCGTCTTCGTTGTGCGCAAGCCGTCGGGGACGATCATCTGCGCCATCAGTGCCTTGAATCCGGCTCGGATCGCCTCGACCGACTGTGGACCCTCGGGCCGGGGCTGCCGCAGCATCGTGTCGACCTGTGTCCGCTGTTGCTTGCTCACGCGTTTACTCCTACCGAAAGTACCTTCCACGGCACTATATGCCACGGCATGTAATGCTAGACTACATGCCGTGGCATCCAAAGCGAGCAGTCAGACGGTCGACCTCCCGAGGTTCTTCGCCGACCTCGTTCGATGCGAGACGCGTCTGTACAACGCCCTCAACGATCGTCTCCGCGAGCGACACGGAATCGTCACCTCACAGTTCGAGTCCCTGCGCTACCTGCGCGACCACCCCGGGGTCAGGGTGGCAGACCTGGCCGCCGAGTTCGCCGCAGGCATCGGTGCCATCAGCAAGGGCATCGACCGCCTGGAAAGGCAGGGATGGGTTGCCCGCCAACCGAATCCGTCCGATCGCCGGTCCTCACTGCTGACCCTGACCGACAACGGCCTGCAGCTGGTGGACGCGGCAGAAGCGACCTTTTCCGAGCGGTTGACCGAGCTGATCGCAGACGCACTCGCGGATGCCCCGATAACCGCTGCCGCGCAGACCCTTTCGGAGCTGCGTTCCGTCTTGCAACGAGACCAGATCGGCACGCCAATCGGCTGAAGCGGGACCGCGTTCCACGGATCCTCACTCGGCAAGATCCAATGGCGAGAAACCTCGAATCCGGGGTCAGCAGCAAACATCTCAAATGACCAGTTCGCCACTCGACATTCCGCACCCAGGTCAGGCGCTTGCCTCGAGGACGAATCACTGGCTCAGGACGCAGGTGCAGGGCAACACCTGGCTGTCGCCTCGAGACCGTGCGGTTCCCTGCTGCGCTGTCGGCTTTGGCCCGCCGCCGCACTAAAAAATGTGGGCGTCTTCTATCGGGTCCGCATCATCGGCGGCCGGCTGCAGCCCGAGCCCAACGGCGAGACCGCCGAGTCGGCCTGGACACCGATCCCTGACTGCGCTCATCGGCGCGATCATCGCGAGTCCTTAAAGCTCGGATGACAATCGATCAATCCTGACGCGCCAGCCCGAGCAGTGGCAGGTTGAGGTCGCGTTCGTCCGCGTTCTTGTTCCACGCGGTGTAGGTCAACGACCCCGGGCCGCTGATTCGGAACGCGTCACGGAGTCCGGTCACCACCATTGCCGCCAACTGGCGGTATATGGCGGAATTGACCGGCCACGGCAGCTCGATCCACCAGTAGGGGCCGTGGTCGTCATCGGGTTCCTGCCAGCCTGACTCGGTGATCAGGTGGTATCCCGTTTCGTCAGGCCGTGCGGTGGGTTCGAGGAACTCATCGCCCACTAATTCGGCCAGTAGCTCGCTGTCGGTCTGCGCGAACTGCGCGAACCGCTTGTGGCCTGGAGGAGGTCCCGCTTCTATGATCTTCACAATCGCGCCTGCGGGCAGTAGCGCTAACTGCTCGGCCAGTCGCTCGGCGAATTCCGTCCAATCTGTCATGTCAGGTCCTGCTGCTGTTCGAATTCGATGGATCTATCGAGAGCGGCCAGCGAGGCATTCATTTGATACATCAGCTGGACGGTATGTGCGAGACTGAGATTCTTCAGGCGCAGTGTTGTTTCCGAAAAAGCCCAACGTATTTCTGCGGCTTCCCCCGGCATGCGGGCGGTCGGTTCGCCGAGAGCGCCGGTTATAGCGCCGGTCATCCTGACGAACGCGTCACGCACCATTGCTCGGCCGGTCGGGTCCTCGCTCGCGGAGTCTGTCACCATCAACTCGATAGACTCAGCTACTCCATCGCGGCCTGTCACCACACCGCTGCTCAGCCCGAAACCGCAGTCGAGCATGACCCAATCCGCTCGGGTCATCAATACCTTCCAGTCGAACCTTGCCGCTATCGCGGGCACCTCTTGCAACTGCCACGACCAGTCCAACGACCGCAAGCCCGTAGCCAATTCGACTATCTCGCCATCGGTCAGCGCACGCCATCCCGTCATGGATTCTCCTTATATATCGCCGGATCGGACGGCCGGTACTACGTGAAGACCGGAGATCCGACAATCGCCAACCCGATCGATGTCACGGTCATGGCCGCCGAAATCGACTGGCTCGTCACGCTCACGCGTTGTTACCGCGAGGACCGCGTGCATGACGAGTATCTACGACTGCGGAACCATACCGAACTCGGCGCGACTGTACATGTTTGGTCGATTTGAGAGTGGCGTGGAATCTGGTCAGTGTCTTTCCGGGTGACCGGGGCTAGGGAAATGTGTTAGCTGCTGGCGTAGAGGCGGGGTCATTGGCAGAGGCCTGGTTGAGCATCTGGATCCATCTCGGGCCACTGGATCAGCTGAGGGTGTGTTCCTCGCTCAACGGGTTACCGGCCGCATCGACTTCCGCATAGTCGACGCCGAATTCGAGTTTCGCGTTTCGGCACTGTTCGGCAAGCTCATGTAGCCGGGAAACGGCGGCTTCGACATCGCCATCGATATGGCCTTCGAGGAGGAAGTAATTAGGCGGATTCTGCGGCGATGCCTCATAGCAGAGCAGTTCGAAGTCGTCTGTTTCGTAATGCGTTTCCCATCCTCGGCGAGGCTGCATACGTAGCTCGTCGTTCGAAATCCACGACCTTAATATCTGCTCGACAATTTCTGGATTACCGGTTTCGATACTTCCGTGGAACGACGTACTCGGCACGAATCTGCTCCAATTTCAAAGTTGTAATCTCAGTTACTCTACCGAGCGGCGTCTGGCTTCGTCTTCACCATAGGAGATCGTAATACCTGGGTTTTTGCCGCAGAATCATGCGGATCGAGGGCGGCTGGTAAGCGAGCGGCAACGTGTTCTCGATGCCTTTTCCCATTGGACCCACGGGCTTGTTCCCGAGGCGCGGGATAACGGGTCGATCGCCTGGCTTTCGCGCTGTCGGGTGGGGATGACGGTGCTGCAGCAGAAAAGCGGTGAACACGAGCAAGTGAGAGGATCGAGCGCGGATCGGGGATTGAGGGATATCCGGGCGGATCTGACGCTGAAACGCGAGCGTTACGCGGTAGTGGAATTCTGGGTGATCTGCGCTAGCCGTTCCCAGGCGGGCGAGGTGATTCCTACGGATTCGTTCACCAGGCGGATCAGCTTCGGATCCAACGTCGGGGTTGTCCGGCCTGCTCCGGTGCGTCTGCCGGTCAGCCACCGTCGGGTGCGGTCGGCCAGGTTCGCCAGGCGCGGGTCGTCGGGGGACCAGTCGAATGCTGCGTCGTAGTCGAGGTAGATGGCCGCGAATTCCGTGTCGTTGATGGCGTCGAGTTTGTCGGCGATCCAGCCGGCCGCCTGTTTCGGGGCGACCGATTGCAGCAAAATCCAGAGGTCGCGCTCCATCCGGACTGCCCGGTCGCTCACCCCGAGTTGTTGCAGGCGATCGAGGTACTCGGCGACTTCGGTGGACACGAACAGTCGGTCGCCGGAACTCAATTCGGCGATCCGCTCACGGGTTCGGTGGATCTCCTCGGCGCGTTCGGCGAGCATGCGGTCGATCTCGGCGATCGCCGCCGCGAACTCGGCGGAGTTCGCGGTGAGCAATTCCTTGACACGCGCCAAGGGCACGCCGGCCTGCGCCAGTGTCTTGATCTTGACCAGATCGATGGCGTCTTCGGCACGGTAGCGGCGATAGCCGGAGGAGTCGCGCGGCGGCTCGGGGAGCAGGTCGCGCTCGTGGTAGACGCGCACGGCCTTGATCGTCACGCCCGCATACCGCGCGAGCTGGCCGATTGTGATCATGCGCGTCTCCTTCGAGGGTGTGTCACCTATCCGTGGCTGTCATCGCACCCGGGCGAACAGCCGACCGGCGAGATCAATTCCGGCCACGGCGCCGGATTCGTCACGGGTGAAGAAGCCGCGTTGTCCTTGCAGACCGCCGCCAGTGACGATGTACTCGTCGGCGTCACCGGGCAGCAGGCCGAGAGTAGCGGGTGGCAGGTCGGGCGGCAGTTGGGTGTCCGCGGCGGCACGTATCTCCGGTTTGATGGCGCATTCGATCGTCAAGCCGGTCCCGTCGGTGGCGAGGGTGAGCCGCATCATCTCGTTGTCATAATGTCCGAGGATCTCCGTTGCCCGTGCCCTCTCGTAGGGCAGCGGTTCCGGGTCGCGTTCAACTACGCCGAGGTAGTGTTCGAGCACCCACTTCACCACGGCTCGGTTGAAGGCGAGGCCCGCGTCCGGGCCCGCGTTCGACATCACGGCGACGGCGAAATTCCGCTCCGGCACGACGAGCAAGTCGGCGAACTGGCCATTGGCCGACCCGCCATGCCCGATGGTCGCGACACCGTCCGCCTCGCGCAGGAACCAGCAGATGCCGAACGCGTCACCCAGTGTGCTCCCACGCAGTTGCACCGTCTGCTCCCGCATCCGGTGCAGCAGTTCGGTGGGCAGAATGCGCTCGCCGCCCTCGGTCCGGCCGTCACCCAGATGGAACCGCGCCCAACGAAGCAAATCACCTACGGACGTCACCACGCCGCCACCGGGGTTGTTGGCGCGGTTGTCCTTCCACTGCCTGGCGACCGCGAGCGCACCGTTCGCATCGACGTTGTGGCCCACCGCGAACCGCCGGGTCATGACGTCGTTGACCGCGTAGCAGCTGTGTGCCAGCCCGAGCGGTTCGAACAACAGCGACGCGATGGCCCGTTCGAAGCTCGATCCGGTGACGTTCTCGACGATCCGGCCGGCCAGGTTGAAGCCCGCCTGGCTGTACGACGCGCGCGCTCCCGGTTTTCCGATCAGCTGCGACTCGGCCAGTTTCACCGCGTGCCGGGCTAAGGCGTCGTCTCCTTCGCCGGTGTCGTCACTGAGGCGCCATTCCAACCCCGCCGTATGGTTGAGCAGCCGCATTACGGTGATCTCGTCCGTGGCCGCATCAGCGGCGGCGAATTCCGGGACATACCGCCGCACCGGCGCGTCCAACTCCACCCGGCCGTCGGCGACCAGCTGCATCAACGCGGTCGCGGTGAATGTCTTACTCACAGATCCGACCACGAACATTGTGTCCCGGTCCACCGTAAGCGGATTGTCCACGCTCGTCACTCCGTGGCACGCGAAGTCTTCTCGACCACCGGCCAACACTCCGACGGCGACACCCGGCACGCCCAACTTCTCGGCCGAGGCCGCAACGAATTCCGAAAGTTCCTGGGTTATCTCGTTCATGCCACCATGCTCGAACTCTGCCCCTGGGGCAAGGTCAAGCCCCTAGGTGAAAACTCGCCGACCGTCATACGCCAAGCTCGCGTCGGCGGCAAAAGTTCAGATTGAAATGAATACATGGAAATCTGTACTATTCGGTTGTGAAGACTCTTCTGCACGGTGACGCGCTCGCCCGTTTCGGGCACGCGCTGTCGGACCCAACCCGCACCCAAATTCTGTTGAGCTTGCGCACCGGTCCTGCCTATCCCTCGGATATGGCTGAACGGATCGGGGTGACTCGTCAGATCTTGTCCAATCATCTGGCCTGTCTTCGCGGTTGTGGTCTGGTGGTGGCGGTGCCGGAGGGGCGGCGCAGTCGTTACGAGTTGGCCGACTCACGCATCGCGGCAGCGCTGGAGGATCTGCTCGGGCTGGTGCTGGCCGTCGATCCGGCCTACTGCTCGGCCGCCGACGACCAGGGGTGCTGCTGATGTCGGCGCCGTTGGGCATGCCGTCGCTACCGTCGGCCCTCGCGTTGTCGGGCCCGTCGCCCCAGCGGCGGGGGCTGCTGGCGCGACGGATCCGCTGGTTCGTGGCCGCAACGATCTCCTACAACGTGATCGAGGCGATCATCGCCCTCACCGAAGGCGCTCGCGTCTCCTCGACGGCGCTGATCGGGTTCGGTCTCGACTCGGTCATCGAGGTGTCCTCCGCGGCGGCGGTCGCTTGGCAGTTCGCCGGATCCGATCCGGAGAAGCGGGAGAAGATCGCGCTACGGATCATCGCGTTGTCCTTCGTCGCTCTCGCGGCCTATGTCACTGTCGACTCGATCCGCGGCTTGCTGGGTCTCGGCGAAGCCGAGCACTCGCCGATCGGAATCACTCTCGCCGCAGTCAGTTTGGTGATTATGCCGGTGCTGTCGTGGGGGCAGCGCCGCGCCGGCCGCGAATTAGGCTCCGCCTCCGCGGTCGCCGATTCCAAACAGACCCTGCTCTGCACCTACTTGTCGGCGGTCCTGCTTGTTGGGCTGTTGGCGAACCTGCTACTGGGCTGGTCGTGGGCAGACCCGATCGCCGCCCTGTTCATCGCCGCCATCGCCGTCAAGGAAGGCGTCAACGCCTGGCACGGCGACACCTGTTGCCCCACGCCCACTGGCCTGGCCGCTACAACCGGTGAGGCCGGGCACGAGTGCGACTGCTGTGACTGACTACACCAACCCGCGGTCGAAAGGACTTGTCATGCCATGGATTCCGGATGCCGCTCGCCGCTCGCTACCGCGACGAAATGCAGGCCGCGAAGACCGCCGCCGAGCAGTCTCGTGACTCGACGCGGGAGACTTCTCGTGACCCGGTGAGGGGTGGTGACGCCGTCTCCAACCCCGAAGATCATGGCGGACAAGGGTCCCGGTGACTATGTCATCAGAACGGTGGTGCTTGGTTCCCGCAACCTACTGAAAGGTCTGTTGAAGCTCAACATTTGGGTAAACTCAGGCTGCTGACCACGCCAATCTTATAGCGCCGCAACAGAATCCCGTCATCCTCTCCCGCCATACACTTTCATGTGCACTCGCCGACCAAGGTCGCCTCGGAAACCACGGCTTTCTCGAGCATCGTTCGGCGCTCGATCAACCCGACTGTCACACCGGCGATGATGATCACGCCGCCGAAGACCTGCCCCAACTGGACCGTCTCGCCGTTGACCGCCACGGCACCGAGCACACCGAATACGGGTACCAGGTTGAGAATGTTGACCGCGACGCTCGAGGTCATCCGACGCAGGCCGTAGTTGTAGAGAAGGAAGCCGCCGACGGAACATGCCACGGCCAGGTAAGCGAGCAGCGTTGAGACCGTGGCATCCGGTACCCGCCAGTCCCCGATCTCCAGGAGCGAGGCGAGTAGGAAGCCGGCGGCACCCGCGACGGTCTGGTAGTAGGTGAGGTTCACCGCGTCCTGCCCGCGTCCCGCGTACTTGCCGAGCACGTTGTACCCGGCCCACACCAGCCCGCCGAGCAGCAGCAGGGCATCGCCGAACCAGCGCGCGCTGCCTCCGACTTCCGCCCCGTTGCGCACGACCAGGAAGGCTCCCGCCGTGGCGAGCAGCACACCGCCGACCCGCAGCAGCGGCATCCTGGCCCGGAAGACCACTAGCTCCACGAGCATGGTCATCAGCGGGTAGGTGGCCACGATCAGAGAGGCGTCGGCGGCGGTCGACATTTCGACGCCGATGTTCTCCAGTACGAAGTAGACCGTGATGCCGAGCACGCCGCTCAGGTAGATCATCCGCCGCTGACGGGCATCCGGCCGCGCGACCGGGTTGCGGCGCATGCGCGCCATAATCCCGAGCAGCATGGCGGCGAGCGTGAAGCGGATGGCCCCGATGGTCAACGGCCCGACGTCGGCCAGCACCTGCTTGGTCACCGCGTACGAACTGCTCCACAACAGCGCGGCCGCCACGACGGAACTGATCGCCAAGACCTTGGTCCTGCGCTCGTCCACCACTGAAACCCCTTACTACATCGCCGCCCGACCGCATCGCGGGAAGCGCATCATGAACGGAATACTGCGAGCAAGCTAGCAATTAGTCCGGGAAAATGGGACGCTGACCGAACTAAGTTTGGCACCTTGGGAATGAGACGGAATATGGACGAACTAGATTCGGCGTTACTGCGGCTTCTGCAGCAAGACGGTCGGCGAACCAACCGGGACCTGGCACAGGAGTTGGGCATCGCGCCCTCCACGTGCCTGGAACGGGTGCGCTCCCTGCGTGAGCGCGGTGTGCTGCTCGGATTCCACGCCGAGGTGGACCTACCCTCGATCGGCCGGGGCCTGCAGGCGATCATCGCCGTGCGGGTGCGGCCGCCGACGCGCGCGATCATCGAGCAGTTCCAGGCCTTCGTGGCGCGGATGCCCGAGGTGATCGGAGTCTTCGTGCTCACCGGCACCGAAGACTTCCTGCTCCATGTGGCGGTTCGCGACACCGACCATCTGCACGCGGTGGTCCTGGACAAGCTGACCGTGCGGCAGGAACTCGCGGACGTACGCACGTCGGTGGTCTACGGGCACCTGCGCAAGAGCGTCATCGAACCGATTTGAGGCCCTCCCGGTCGGTACCTTGCCCACCCGCGACGGTCAGCCTGGCGAGGAACCGCATGCATCGGCGACTGAGAGGGCCGCTCTGGTCTAGCCCGCTGTCTGGGTGCACCGCGGCGCGTTGCGGCCTGACCCGGCGGAGGTGTGTCCAGGGCCTGGGTCGTGCGGGATCTGATTCCGGTTGTGCCACCGTTCGTGAACGAAGACAACGTCGCCGCGATCCGGAATCTGGCGGGTTCGGCCACACCGATGGCTCTGCGGGTCGCGGTTACCCTGGGGCTGCCGGACCGACTGTGTGGTGACGGGGCCGCCGTCGAGGAAGTTGCGACGGAACTCGACCTGTCACCGATGACGCTGGAACTTCTTCCGGGTCATCTTGCGGCCCTTGGGAATATCGAGCGTGCTGTAGGACCACCGACTACGGGGCGGTGCTGTGTAGGGATGCCGACAACGGTCTGGTCAACCTGCTGCACCTGGACATGCCCGGTGGGCGCGCTGAGTTGGCGTTCGTCGAAATCCTGCACCTACTGTCGGAGATGACCTCGGTGTCGGCTTCAGCTGTGGTGCTCGGTGGTTCGGCGGCGCTCGGCGCGGTGGGTGAGAGCCTCGATGATGCGTTGCCATGCCGGTGACGCTTCGGAGATCCGGGAAGAGATCAGCTGCAGGCTTTCTGGTCGACTGCCGTCTCGTTCGTGTCGGATTTCCCATGCGTCCAGGTCGTCGATGAGTTGGTCCAGGCGTGGATCGTGTGGCTCCCAGTCGACTGCTTGATCGCAGGCGAGATACAGCCGCGTCGTCTCGGGGTCGTCGAGGTCCGCGGTCTTTTCCCGTATCCGCTGCGGCATGGCCTGCGGGTCCAGCGCCTGCAGCAGGATCCACGAGTCGCGCTCGGCTCGTACTCTTCGTTCGCCGACGCCGAGACTGCGCATCCGGTTCAGGATGGCGACCACCTCGGGGGGTAGGACGAGGCTTTCACCGCTTGCCAGGTCGGCGATGCGGCTGCGGTATTCGGTGAGTTGGTCGATCTTGCGCTGCAATTCGGCGTCGATGTCGGTGATGGCCGCGGCGAATTCGGTCGGCTGGGCATGCAGCAGCGCGTCGATACGGGCCAGCGGAACACCGGCGTCGGCGAGGGTCCTGATCCGGATCAGATCCACCGCGGCTTGCGCGCTGTAGCGGCGGTAACCGGAGGCATCGCGCTCGGGCTCGGGTAGCAGGCCGACGTGGTGGTAGTGGCGAACGGCGCGCACGCTCACGCCTGCGGTCGCCGCGAGCCGGCCGATGGTCAGCACCGCTGTCCTGTCGTCGTCGGGCATGGTCGGGCCGAGTCTAGGCCGATGGCCCGCTGGCGGGGTGGGTGAGCGCAGCCCGGTCGACGACGTCGCGGATTGCCTGGACCACGGCGTCGGGGCGGTCGAAGCAGAGCCGGTGGTGCAGGGTGTCGGAGAGGATGCGTTGTTCCCTGTGCGAGACCGCGCCCATGCCGCGTCCACTCTCGTCCGTCGTCGGGCATGGTCGTGCCGAGTTCAGGGGGATGGCACGCTGGCGGGGTGGGTGAGCGCCGCCTGGTCCACGATGTCGCGGATTGCCTGGACCACGGCATCGGGGCGGTCGAAGCAGAGCCGGTGGTGCAGGGTGTCGGAGAGGATGCGTTGTTCCCCGTGCGAGACCGCGCGCACCAGCGCCGCGTCCATTCTCGCCTTGGCGTCGTTCATCTCCTGCGAGGTCAGCGACTGCTGGGCGGGGTCGTTGCCCACGACGGTGAGCGCGACCACCGGGACATCGGGGATGTTCGGTCCCGTTCGCAGTTCGGTGGCGAGATCGGTCAAGCCGGCACGTTCGGCGATGCCGATCCGCATCCATTCGTCGCTCGCCTTGGCATCGATCAGCGGTTGCCGTATGTGCTCGGGATAGTCCGCGAGCAACTCGGCGCGCAGCGCGCGCAGCGCCGGGCGCATCTGCCGGAGTTGCTCCGGATCAGCTGCCATCTGCTCGGCCGCGGCCAGACTCGCTGTGGGCGGCATGAAGTCGTCCCAGTCGCGGTGCAGCGCGTCCATCCAGACCAGTCCCGCCACGTCCCGCGGGTACAACTGCGCGAACCGATGCGCGTAGAAGCCGCCGAGGGAGTGTGCCGCGAGAACATAGGGAGCGCTGATGTTTTCGGCGCGCAGCAACTCGCGCAGTTCCGTGGCCACCGCGGCGGCGGTGCGCGGCAGCGGCAGGGGATCGCTGTAGCCCGTGCCGCCACGGTCGTAGACCACAGCCGTGGTGAATTGCGAAACGTGTTGCTGGACACCGAAATAGTCCAGGCCGACCGCGCTCGCACCGGGTAGGAACACGACGGCCGGTCCGCCGCGGCCCGACCGATGTACGAAAACCCGGCGGCCGTCGATTTTTTGGAATCCGCCGATCGGCGGAGCGAGCCGAGTCGAGGAAGTGATGTCATTCGTCATGCGACAAGGCTCCAACCCTGACGTAGGGTCAGGGTCAACCCCTTTCGCCGCAGTATCCGAAACACGCTGATCAACGCGCAGCCTGCGACCGATCGGAAGTTCACCGCGACACACGCTGATCAACGCACAGCTTGTGACCGATCGGAAGTTCTCCGCGACACGCGCTCATGCCGGATGCTGCGCTGCCGTCGGAATGAATTGCGATGAATGGAACGGAATCCATGATGGTGAAAGCACCCGCTGCCTCGCCGCTTGCGTCAGCTTCGACCATCGTCAGCGTCTCTGCGATGTGGGGATGCGCTCTTGCGGCGGCCCCATTCGGAGCCCTCCGGTCGATCGCCCGTCGCATCGGAACCATCGCCGCCGCGAGGACATTCGACGCTGCGAGAGTCCACGCCACCACGGGCTGATGACTGGGGCACCCTCGTGGGTGGAGCCGCTGGACAGCAGGGAAGCCACGCTGGATCGCTGACCGCGCCGTATCCGCTGGCCAATCGCTGTGACCAGGGCAAACACCGTGTCAGCTCGGTGTCAGGTCGGTATCAGGCCCGCCGATGACAGTAGTCGCCATGACAACTTCAGCGATTGCGGCGACTGGGCTGCGAAAGGCGTACGGGGACAAAGTCGTCCTCGATGGCATTGATTTGGATATCGGTGCCGGGACGATTTTTTCTCTACTCGGTCCGAATGGGGCCGGTAAGACAACGACAGTGAATGTGCTGACCACGCTGTTGAAGGCCGATAGCGGCACAGCGAGTGTTGCCGGGCACGATATCGCGTCCGAGACCAAGGCGGTGCGCGCGGCGATCGGGGTCACCGGTCAGTTCGCGGCGGTGGATGATCTGCTGACGGGCGAGGAGAACCTGCGGTTGATGGCGGATATCCACCGTCTGCGGGGCGCCGAGGGCAAGCGGGTGATTACCGAGTTGCTGGAACGGTTCGATCTGGTGGAGTCGGCACGCAAGCGGGCGGTGACCTATTCCGGGGGTATGCGCCGCAAGCTCGACCTGGCGATGACGCTGGTCACCCGGCCGGAAATCGTGTTCCTTGACGAGCCGACCACGGGGCTGGATCCGCGTAGCCGCCGCACGATGTGGGAAATCGTGCGGGATCTGACGTCCGATGGCGTAACGATCTTTCTCACCACCCAGTATCTCGAGGAAGCCGATCAGTTGGCCGACCGGATCGCGGTTCTCGACCAGGGCCGCATAGTCGCCGAGGGCACTCCCGACGACCTCAAGCGCCAGCTGCCCGGCAGCCACATCCGGCTTCGGTTCACCACGGTGACGGAACTGGATGCGGCGGCGCGGATCCTGCCCGGCTCCACCCGGGACGACGAGGCGCTGACTTTGCGGGTACCGGGCGACGGCGGGACGAAATCGTTGCGCCACCTGCTGGATCGGCTCGCCGAAATCTCGATCGACGCCGACGAAGTCTCCGTCCACACCCCCGACCTCGATGACGTTTTCCTTTCCCTGACCGGTCACGCAACTACGGAGGCCAACGCACAATGAGCACCATTTCCGCACCGCTGGCCGATTCGTCGATCATGCTGCGGCGCAACTTCAAACACATCGCCCGAACTCCGGTCACGGTATTCAACGCGGCTCTGATGCCGGTCGTGATGATGCTGATCTTCGTGTACGTGTTCGGCAGCGCCTTCGATGTCGGCGAACACTACATCGATTACGCGACACCGGGCATGATCCTGCTGGCCATCAGCTACGGGTTGTCGGGTACCGCGGTATCGGTGAGCTCCGATATGGCGAAGGGCATTATCAACCGGTTCAAGGTTATGGATGTCTCCCGTAGCGCCGTACTGACCGGTCACGTCGTGGCCACCATACTGACCAATGCGGTAGCCATCGCGGCCGTTATCGGTGTGGCCTTCGCGCTGGGGTTCCGGCCGCCGGCGACCGCACTCGACTGGCTCGGCGCGATCGGCATCATGGCGGCGACATCTTTCGCGGCCTCCTGGCTCACGGTCGCGCTGGGAATGGCTGCGAAAACTCCGGAATCCGCGGGTATGGGCGTGGTGCCGCTGATCATGCTGCCGTTTGTGAGCAGTGCGGTCGTGCCCGCCGACAAGATGGGACAGGGCGTGCGGCAGTTCGCGCAGTATCAGCCCTTCACGCCGATCATCGAATCACTGCGTGGGTTTCTTACCGGTCATCCGTCCGGCGGCTACACGGCCGCGGCGCTGGCTTGGTGTGCCGGTTTCGCCCTTGTCGGATACGTGTGGTCACGTGCCACGTTCAACAAGCGAGCGTAGTTGCGACCAGCCCACGCCAGTCCGCCTGGGCGCCCTCGGTCATCGCCTCGGTGAAGCGCGGCTCACCGAGGCGATGTCGTGCTGTCTGTTCGATGCGGGCCACATCCGGTTGGGAACGATCGGTCAGTCCGCGTACTGCGGCACTCGCCGCGAGCAGCCGTATGGCCTGCTCGATTTGGTCGGCACGCAGCGCCAGGTCCGCGATTCCGATGAGTACCTGGGCGAGCAGGGGCGCGTATCCCGCCTCGGACGCCGCCCGGAAGGCCGCTGCGTATTCTTCGCGGGCTTCGTCGAGACCGTCTGCGAGGTAGCCGAGCTGGTTGTGTATCACCGCCCTGATCTGCGCCTGCTCCGCATCGCTGCCCAGCGCGGTTGTCGCGACGGCGATCTGCCGGTATGTCTGCTCGGTGTCGCCGTTCCAACGGGCCAGCTCCGCCTGCTCCAGGGCCAAAACAGCCAGTGTGTTCGGCCAGGCGGACTGATCCGCGCACCGCTGCGCCTCGGCCATCGCCGCCGCGCTCGCCTCCGCATCACCCAGTAGCCAGTACAGCTGCGCCTGCCGCGAGCGCATCCGGACGACATCGTCGATGGTGCCCACCTCGGTGACCACCGCGATCGCCTGATCGAAATACTTGCAGGCAGTGGCGAATTCGCCACGCACGGCGATTCGATCCGCCAGCTCGGTCAGCGCGAACGAAATCCCCCAGCGCTCGCCGATGGCCCGGAATTCGGCTAGCGCGGTCTCGAGATACTCCTCCGCCTCCCGCCCGTCCTGACCGAGCACGATCCGCATCCTGCCCAGGAGCAGCCGGGCCAGTGCACGCACCCAGGGGTCTTCGTCGGTGAGCAGCGGTTCGAACGCGGACAGATACTGGTCCGGCCCCTGCAACATGTGTTCCAGCGCGGCGGTGAATGCCAGCAGCGGGTAGCGGGACCGACTGCGCTGGCTGAACCGGTACGCCTTGTGGATCCATTCGTCGACTTGGCGCTCGTCATTGGGGCCGGAGGACATGAAGTGCACGATCAGCCCGTACACGATGGCCAGGGTCTCATCATCCACCTCGCCGGGCAGGTCGGCGGCCGCGGTGATCAGCTCCATGCCCTCGGCCTTGTGCCCGCTGAGCCACCAGTACCAGCCCGCTGCCGCCGCGAGCCGCATCGCCCCCGGCACGTCCCCGGCCGCGAGTGCGCCGCGCATCGCGACGGCGATGTTGTCGTGCTCGGTCTCGAGCGTGGCGAGCCACTCCAACTGGTCGGCGCGGCGCAGGTGCGGCTCCGCGGTCGCGGCGAGTTCGGTGAAGTACGAAAGATGCTCTCGGCGTACAAGATCCGATTCCCCCGACGCCACGAGCCGGTCCCGGGCGTACTGCTTGATCGTGTCGAGCATCCGATAGCGCGGCCCACCGGGCGAGCCGGCGGGAGGAGCACTGTCCGCCACAGTGAGCAGCAGCGATTTCTCGGTCAGCGCGGTCAGCAGCTCCAGCACCTCCCACCGCTCGACCGCTGTGCTTTTCCCACCCCCCTGCCCTTCGGGCCCGCCCCCCGTGTTTTTCCCGCCCCCCTGCTCTTCGGGTCCGCCGCCCGTATCCGCGCAGACCTGCTCGGCCGCCTCCAAACTCGCGCCGCCGGAGAACACCGCGAGCCTGCGCAGCACCATCCGTTCGGCGTCGGTGAGCAGCTCCCAGCTCCAGTCGACCACCGCTCGCAACGTCCGGTGCTGCGGGATCGCGGTACGGCTGCCACCGGTCAGCAGCCGGAACCGATCGTCGAGGCGGTTGGCGAGCTGATCGAGGGACATGGTGCGCAGTCTGGCCGCGGCCAGTTCGATCGCCAGCGGTATCCCATCGAGCGCCCGGCAGACGCGCGCCATGGTCGACAGTGTGCGGGCATCGGCCGCGAGATCCTTGTGCACGACGCCGGCCCGGTCCCGCAACAGCTGAACGGCGGCGGAGGACTCGATCTCGCCGGGGTTCGCGTCCTCGGCGGGCAACGCCAGGGGCACGACCTGCCATAACGCCTCACCCGTGATGCCCAGCGGTTCCCTGCTCGTCGCGAGGATCCGCAGCCGCTGACACTCGCCGAGCAGCCGGTGGGCGAATGCCGCCGCGGCGTCGATCACGTGTTCACAGTTGTCCAGGATCAACAACGTCTCGCGTTCGCGGAGCGCCGCGATGAGCCGGTCCATCGGTTCTGCATTCGGTGCGGCGCCGAGCAGCGCATCTCGGAGCCCGAGTGCGGCGAGCGCCGATTGCGCGACGTCACCACTCGTACCGACGGACGCCAGTTCGACCAGCCAGGCCCCGTCCGGTAGGTCGTCGAGCAGCGTCCGTGCGGTTTCCAGGGCCAGCCTGGTTTTCCCCGAGCCACCGGGCCCGGTCACCGTGGTGAGCCGGTGTGCCGCAATGAGTTCGCGCACCGCGGCAATGTCCCCGTTCTTGCCGACGAAGCTCGTCAACTCGGCCCGCAGGTTCGTGTTGCGGTCGTTGTCCCGCGCTCCGATCTCGCCACGCAGCAGCGCGACGTGCAGTGCGGAAAGCTCCGGTGCGGGATCCACGCCCAGCTCATCGGCGAGGGCTTCCCGGGCACGCTGGTACACGATCAGCGCCTCGGCGCCACGGCCCGCGGCGGCGAGCGCTCGCATCAGCGCGGCGACTAGCCGTTCCCGCACCGGATGCCGGGCTACCAGCTCGGTCAGCTCGGCAACCAGCTCCGTACCTCGGCCGAGGCGGATCTCCGTTTCGTACAGATCCTCCATGGCGGCTAGGCGCAGCCCCTCGAGTCGGTTGATCACCGCGTCGACGGCCGCACTGTCCTGCACACCGACGTCCTGCATCAGCGCTCCGCGCCACAGGTCGAGGGCCTCGCGCAGCACCTCGGCCTGGTGCGTGTCGCCAGCGCCGCGGGCTTGGTCGAGAAGCTGTTCGAAACGCACGGCATCGACCGCGTCGGAATCCACCGTCAGCCGGTATCCGCCCGCCTGCACGTCGAGTGCCCCGTCCGGCAGCGCTCGCCGCAGCCGGGAAACCAGTGCTTGCAAGGCATTCGCCGCGTCGGACGGTGGCTGCTCACCCCAAATCCAGTCGATCAGCTTGGCTTTCGGGACCGCACGACCGGGTTCGAGCGCGAGAGCGATCAACAGCGCCCGCAACCGAGTACCTGGTACCTCTAACAATCCCCCGTCATCCACTCGAATCTCGAGCGGTCCAAGCATCCCGATCTGCACTTGGACCATTCTGCCGTGCACCGCAAGTCGTCCCTGCCCTCGGATTGCCGCCGCTGGGACCACCAGCCCGCAAAAGTAGGCGCCAACGATTTTCCACCGGTTCCACGGCCGGACGATCAGCGGTAGCGCACCCTGCGCACAACTTGCCCAGCAAGAAATTCGACCGCTCTGACCAGGCCGAACACCGTGCCGGTTGGCGTGTCAGGTCGGCGTCAGGTCGGTATCAGCGGCGCTGGCGACAGTAGGTCCCGTGAACAGCACAGCAAACGCGGGTTCACACCAACCGATTCACACGCTGAAGGAGAACAGCCATGTACGCATTCCAGACTGCCGAACCGATCGCCGTCACCGTTGATGTGCTCTCGGGCAATGTCACGGTCAACGCATCCGACCGTACCGACACCATTGTCGAGGTCCGGCCGGCCGATGCATCCAAGAAGGGAGACGTGCGCGCCGCCGAACAAACCCAGGTCGATTTCAGTGATGGCACCCTGACCGTCAAGACGCCGAAAGACTGGCGCACCTACACCCCGTTCGGCGGCAACCCGTCGATCGAGGTGATCATCGAGGTGCCCACCGGCTCCCGGCTCGAGGGCACCGCCGGTGTCGGTCGATTGCTGGGCACCGGTGAACTCGGACAGTGCGACCTCGAGATCGCCGCCGGCGACATCATCATCGAGCGTCCGCGCGATTCGGTGACCGCGAAAACCGCCAAGGGCAATATCCGCATCGGCGAAGCATCGCGCGGGGTGGTGCGGCTGGAGACGTCCATGGGCGAATTGGAGGTAGGTATCAGCCCGAGCAGCGCGGTCCGGGTGGAGACCAATGCCCAGCACGGCACCGTGCAGAACCAGATGCAACCGGTCGACCGGCGTGAGCACAACGAGGACACGGTGCAGGTGTACGCGCGTAACTCCTACGGCAACATCATCATTCGGCACGCCATCGCGGCGTAATGTACCCGGCTCTGTCGACACTTGACCGGCGGCACGATGCCACCTCGGCGTCGTGCGCCGGGATCGGTCGGCTCTCCTGCGGTCGCAGGTTGAGTCGCGGCCAGTGCACGCCAGCTCGCGTGCGAACTTCCCGGTCGCCTCGGCGACGGCAACTCCCTATCCGAAATGATCTCAGCGCGGTGTACAGCCGGAGGGCGGTGCACCCATGGCCCCACGGTGCGCGGGCATCGAATGGCACACCGTCCACGGACATCGCGCCGCGGACAGCTGGCGCCAAGCGCGTGGCGGGTTGCACGACACACAGCCATTGCACGAGCGCGCGGCCGTCATCACGGCCAACGGGCATCGCGCGGCGTCCGGTGTGACCAGGTCGAACGCCGTGTCAGGCCGATGTCAGCTCGATATCAGGCGGCCTGGCGACAGTGTTCATGTGAATAGTTCAGCAATTTCAGCTTCCGGGCTGCGGAAGGCATACGGCGACAAGACGATCCTCGACGGTATCGGGCTGGGCACGTACGCGCTCATCAGCGGCCCGGTCATTTCGAAGAAGGGGTAACCGATGGAACTCAGGGTGGACCGGGAACGCTGCATCGGCGCCGGCATGTGCGTACTGACCGCGCCCGGAGTATTCGACCAGAACGACGAGGACGGCCGAGTGGTGCCACTGGACACCACACCCGCACCCGAGTGGGAGTCGGCCGTCCGCGAGGTCGCCCAGATCTGCCCGTCCGGCGCGATCACCATCGTCTCCGGCGACTAGACCCTGCCAATTCATCCCTATTACCTGATCAGGAAAACCCGATGACTCAAACGGTTCCCGTCCCGCACGGCCTCCCCATGGAACGCAATGCGGGCCCCTTCGCCCCGCCCCGCGAGATCACCCGGCTGCGCGAGGCTCGCCCGGTCAGCCCCATGCTCTTCCCCGATGGTCACGAGGGCTGGCTCGTCACCGGCTACGACGCGGTCCGCAAGCTCATGGCCGACACCCGGTTCAGCTCCCGCCAGGACATCGGCATTGTCCACGTGCCGTACGAAACCCCCGGCATGCCCGCCGCCACCGAACCGTCCCCGCAGATCCCCGGCTTGTTCATCGCCATGGACCCGCCGGACCACACCCGCCTGCGGCGCAAGCTCACCGGCGCCTTCACCGTCAAACGGATGAAGCAGCTCGAAGAGCACATCATCGAGATTACCGAGCGGCAACTGGACGAGATGGCGCGCCTGACCCCGCCGGTCGACCTGGTCAAGGCATTCGCACTGCCGGTGCCCTCGCTGGTGATCTGCGAACTGCTCGGTGTCCCGTACGCGGACCGGGAAACTTTCCAGGTCAACTCCGCCCAGTTCTTGGTCAAGGACCAGACGCTGGAGGAGAAGATGGCCGCGTTCGGCGCGATGAACACCTACCTTGCCGAACTGGTCACGCGTAAACGCGCCGAACCCGGCGACGACCTACTGTCGGATCTGGCCCGCCATGACGACCTCAGCATCGAGGAGCTGGTAGGCATCGCCTTCCTGCTGCTGCTCGCGGGCCACGAGACCACCGCGAATATGTTGGCGCTCGGCACCTTCGCGCTCCTGGAACATCCGGACCAGCTGGCCGAATTGCGTGCCGACCCGGATCTGGTCCCCGATGCCGTCGAGGAACTCATGCGCTACCTGTCCGTCGCCGACATCTTCTATCGCTACGCCACCGACGACATCGAACTCGGCGGCGAAACAATCGGCAAGGGATCGACCGTCGTCGTCTCGCTGCTGGCCGCCAACCGTGACCCCCAGCGCTTCGACGAGCCCGACACGCTGGACGTGCACCGTAAGGCCCGCGGTCTCGTGTCCTTCGGCCACGGCATCCACCAGTGCCTCGGCCAGCAACTGGCCCGCATCGAAATGCGCGCCGGTTTCGCCGGGCTGCTGCGTCGCTTCCCGACCCTCGCCCTCGCCATCCCCGCCGACGAGGTGAAACTCAGGACCGACATGAATATCTACGGCGTCCACGAACTGCCGGTCACCTGGACTGCCCGGTAAAACCGTCGGCCGAGCTGCTCAGGGCGGGGATCCGGCGGATCCCCGCCCTGAGGGCACGAGCGCACCGGGTCTCCCCGGCTGCCGGGGCAGCGCTACGCAGCGATACGGTCAGGGTGTGTCGGTGCAGAGCGCTGGCGGCTCGTTCGGGAACTACCACCTCGAACACTTGGTGGGTCGTGGCGGTATGGGTGAGGTGTGGTTGGCGCGCGACCGCACCGGCAGCATCGTCGCGTTGAAGGTGTTGTCCGCGGCGTATTCCGCCGATCCGGCCTATCGACGCCGTTTCGAGCGGGAGGCCCGGCTGGGCGCCCAGGTGCGCAACCCGCACATCGTGCCGATCCGCGCCTTCGGCGAGGTCGATGGTCATCTGTTTTTGGAGATGGTCTACATCGAGGGCATCGATCTGGCCACGCGGCTGCGCTCGGGTGCACTGGTGCCGACTCGGGCGGTCGAGGTCATCGCCCAGGCCGCGGAGGCGCTGGATGCCGCACATGCGGCCGGGCTTGTTCATCGGGATGTCAAGCCGGGCAATATCCTCGAAGACACCAGCGGTTTCGTGTATCTGATCGACTTCGGTATCGCCCGCGCCGCCGACGGCAGCGCTCTCACGGCCACCGGCTTAGTGGTGGGGACCTTGGGCTATATGGCGCCGGAACGGTTCACTGGTACGGCCGATGCCCGCTCGGATGTCTATTCGCTGGCTTGTGTGCTGTATGAAACCCTTACCGGGAAGCTGCCATATGGTGACGGCGATCCGGCACGGCAGATGCATGCGCATTTGATGTCCGAACCTCCGCGTGCGTCGCGGGCGGTCGAAGGTATCCCGCCAGCACTGGATGCTGTTATCGCCCGCGGTATGGCCAAAGAACCGGGGGAACGCTACGCCAGCGCGGGGGGATTCGCCGCCGCGGCAGGTGCGGCCTTGGGTGGGCCCGCATCGGAGCTCCCGGCCCCGCCGGTCGCGGCCCCTGTGACATCGGGCGGTCCGACCCGCGTCATGACCGCCGTCGGCCCGCCCCCGACCTTGGCCGAGCCCCGGCCGGCGCCGCGAACGCACGAGCCCCGCACAGTCTCACCTGCAGCGGCCGCGCACCCTCGGCGAAAGCTGCTGGCGCGCTGGTGGTTACCGATCGCCGCCGGGCTGGCACTTGTCGCCGCGGCGGCACTGTGGCTGCTGAGCGGCGTCCTCGGCTCCGACTCAGCTCCAGCCACCACGACGTCCGCTGTTGCCTCGACCAATTCGCTGCCGCCCTCGACCGGTGGACAATCCCCGGTTCCGGCCGGTGCGGTGCGCGACGGGAACTTCGCTTTCACCATCACCGGGGTGGTATCCAACGTGAGCCGCACCGGGTCGGCGAGCCCGGGCGGTTCCTACACCATCGTGACGCTGACGGTCACCAACGTCTCCCAACACGGCCAAGGCTTTCGCATCGCCGATCAGCGCCTGATCACCGCCGCGGGCCGCACCCTCACCCCCGACGCGACGGCGACCACCGAACTGAGCAATGCCGTCGACCCGATCGATCCCGGCAGTTCCCGCACGATCCGGCTGGCCTTCGACCTACCTGGCAAGGATAAGAACGGAAAGAAAAACGACAAGAAGAACGACGCCCCGAGCCAGCTGGTCCTACATGGTGCCCCGTCGTCCTCCGGCGTGACCATGTCAGTCGGGTAACTGCGAGCCGATCGCCCGCGACGCGTCGATACCGGCGAGTCGCGGCCGATGCGGGGGTGTCGATAGCAACGGGCCCCGGCCTGTGGCTGGCACAGGTCGGGGCCCGGAATGCGGTTGGGTCAGTAGAGATCTTTGGACAGCACCGGCCAGGATTGCTTGAGGTCGTCCTGCCAGTAGCCCCAGGTGTGGGTGCCGGTCGGGGGCAGGTCGAAGGTCGCCGGAATTCCCAAGTCGTTCAACCGGTTCTGGAGGTTGCGCGAGCAGGCGCTCATCGCGGCCTCGATGATGCCGCCGACGACGACGTGGTTGGCCACGCTGATCGGGTTGTACTTGTCATCGCCCATGATGAACGGGTCGCCGGGCGCGTCGTGCGCACCGGGCAGGCCGCCGCCTGCTGCGACCCAGAGGTTCGTGCCGCGCAGTTTATCGGCGTGCAGGACCGGATCGTTGGCTTGCCAGAGCGGGTTGTCGGCAGGTCCCCACATATTGTCCGGGTTACCGCCGCCCCACGTTTCGACCGTGGTCTGCACGAACTTCTTGCCGACCGGATCGCTGGTCTGCGCGCAGCCGCTGTAGGCGCCGACATTCTGGAACAGGCCAGGCTTGGTGATCGCCAGCATCAGGACCGATGTCCCGGCCATCGAGTAGCCCGCGATCGAGTTCTTGCCGTTGGTGCCCAGTGCCGCATCGATGATCGGAGGCAGCTCCTCGGTGTAGAAGGTCTGCCATTTGTTGACGCCGAGCACCGGATCGGACGCGCGCCAGTCGGCGAAGTAGCTCCACCGGCCGCCGATCAGCTCGACGACGTTGATGTTCTTGTCGCCGAGGAATTCCTTGGCGTCGGTCTTCTGGTCCCAAGAAGCGTTACCGTCGACACCACCGCCGCCTCCGTTGACCAGATACAGCGTCGGGCGCGGGACCGAGTTGTCCGCAGGCAGATCCACCAGGACCGGGAAGGTGCGATCCATGGCCGTGGAGTGAATCTCGAGCTGCAGCTTGCGGTCGCCGCGGGTCTCTACTTTCTCGATGTAGGAACCGTCCGGTGCCTTGGCCGCGCTGTTGATCGGTGCGGCCGAGGCGGTAGGCGCCATCAGGCTCACTCCCGTGCCGACGACCGTCACAGCGGCGGCCGCCGCAACGAGATCTCTGAATCGCATACCGCGTCACTCCTGAAAATCGCATCCGCGCAACGTTCGAACCCGTTTGGCTGACCCGCCAAATGGGCAATCGTCACTACCGTAGATCGAATCGGACGACGGATGCCGCCGGAAGCCCCCAGTCCTGGGGGTTGCTGAGCGTTGCGGCCGAGAGTGGCGTCACCTCCGCCAGAAGAAGTGATGTATCACACCGCTCGGGCTCGGGATCTGCTCCAGATGAAAACGGTCGACGAGTTCGTCGGGGCTTGTCCATAACCTTTCGCCGCGACCGAGTTCGACTGGTGCGACGACGATGTGCATGTTGTCGATGAGATCGGCGTCGAGAAATTCCCGGACTGTGGCGACACCGCCGCCGATTCGCACATCCTTGCCATCGGCGGCGTCGAATGCCAGCGCCAGTGCGTCTTTCGCAGACGCATCGAGGAAGTGAAACGTGGTTTCCCCCAGGGGGATCGAGGGGCGCACATGGTGAGTGAGGACGAAAACCGGTGTGTGGAACGGGGGTTCGTCGCCCCACCAGCCCTGCCAGTCGTAGTTCTCCCACGGTCCCCGCTGTGGACCGAATTTGTTGCGTCCCATGATCTCGGCGCCGATGTTGTTGGTGAAGTCGCGGGTGCAGTAGTCGTCGAGGCCGTAGGTTCCGCCGGGATCGGTTCGGTTGGGCCAGTGGGCGGTGGCGCCCGCCCAGGAGAAGAGCGCTGTCGGGTCGGCGTGGCCGAATGGGTGCTCGCGGCTCTGTCCCTCGCCCGCGCCGTATCCGTCGCTGGAGACGTTGAAGTTCTGAACTCGGACCAGCTGTGTCATCGGAATCCCTTCTGATTGCAATGTGCAATCGGTTGGGAATCTACCTAGACTGATCCTATTGTGCAACCAGTTGGTCGCGACGATCCAATGGCCTCTCGAATAGAGCGCTTGCCGACCGCAGCGGGTGCCGACCGCGGCCGCGACTGTGTATTGCCGCACGTCGACCGCCTACCGCGGATGGACGTCATCGGCCCACTGTGCGAGTGCTCGGTATAGCCAGTCGAGAGCCGCTCCGGCGGTGGTGGTTCCGGTGATCTCGGTGGTTAGTTTCCAGTAGCGATGGATGCGCGGGTCGTTGTCGGGGGCGTCGTCGAGGAGTCGGTAACGCAGTCGTGGGGTGTCGCGGTCGCGGCGGGCGGTGGCGTGCGCGTCGATGAACCGGTCGAGTTCGGGGCCGGTGTGCGGTTGTGTACCGAGCGAGTCCACGGCCGCGCATGCTTCGGCGACCCCGGTGACCAGTGCGAGTTTGTCGTGGATTCTGGTCGGATTCGTCCGCCAGAGTTGTCGTGACATCGCGGCGGTGCATGCGGGATCGGCGATGTGGGTGGTGAGTTCGGCGAAGGCGACGATGTGCTGGGGAGTCGGATCGTCGGGTAGGTGCGGGATGTTCATCGTGACGAATCCATCGAACAGTGCCGGTGGGATCGGGGCGAGCAGTGTCCGCCAGAACGTCACCAGCGTGTCGTGCGCGCGGTGCCGATCATGTACGGACGCAAGCAGTTCCAACCGTCGGGCACGTTCGGCGGGTGGCGCTTCCTCGACGGCGCGTAGCGATGCGCGCCGCCAGGACAGCAGGCCGAGTTCGGTGTCGAGTGCGGCGCGTTCCGCGGCGATCGCATCGGCGGTGGTCAGGGTGCCGGTGAGAACTTCGATGATCGCCGACAAGCTCAGGCCGAGCATTCGGAGTCGACGCACCAGCAGCACCTGATCGACCGCGGTCAGTGGATCGAACAGCCGATGCCCGCCACTGCTGCGCCGCGATTCCAGAACCCCGTTATCGCAGTAGAAGCGCAGCGTGCGGACCGGTACTCCGGTGACTCGCGACAGCTCTCCGATACTCACGAGGCCGCCGCGGTGTGTGTTCTCGGTCACATTCGCTGGAACCTCCACCTCGGTGGAGTTCCTACCCTACTGGAACGCCAACCGGGACAAGGAGTTACGCGAATGACCGAGGACACGATGATGAGCGCCGACCAGATCTGGCGGGCTGTCGCCGCCGAGCGAGCCGGTCTGGTCGAGATATTGGAGGCGCTGTCGGAAGCCGACTGGGACCGTCCTTCGCTGTGCGATGGCTGGCGCGTGCGCGATGTCGTCGCGCATGTGGTGCTATCGGCCCGCGCCTCCATCGGTTGGATCCTGATCAATGTGATCCGCGCCCGCGGCAGCCTGGACCGGGCAATTCGCGATACCGCCATTCGCTACGCAGAGCGCGTCACGACCCAGCAACTGCTCGGCGAGTTGCGCGACAGCATCGACGCACGGGTCACGGCGATCGGCACGACACCGGCCGATCGCCTGATGGACCTACTGGTGCACGGCCAGGACATCGCGGTCCCACTCGGCATCACCCATGACATGCCGGTGGCCGCCGCGCGATTGGCAATCAACCGAATATGGACGATGGGCGCCCCATTCCGCGCCCGCAAGAAATTCACCGGCTACCGCCTCGTCGCAACCGACACCGACTGGTCCGCCGGTGCCGGATCGACTATCACCGGCCCGGTCGCCGCCCTGCTCCTGATCACAACCGGCCGCCGGCACGCCTGGCACCAACTCAGCGGTGCCGGAGCCTCGCTATATGCGCAACGTGAGCGACGGTAGTGACGGCCACCTCGCGCGGACCGATCGGGCGGATAGCATCGGCGTCGCGCTCGATCCGAGTGTGTACGGCGGGTGGGAATTCGGGGTTGTCCATGATGGGCACCGGCCGGCTCCTGGGTGCGGCGACCGGCCTGTCGACACTGCCTCGGCAGGTGCGCAGGTGTCCAGGTGATAGTCCGCCCCGCAAACCGGGTTCGGGCGACATCGAGGGCGTGACCTCGCTCATGTAAACGCGAAATTTCTTGCTGGGAATTGACTGGCAATGTCGCGAGAGGTTGCCGAGAGTATCGCGCAGCTGATTGTGGACAACCTTTGGGCGGCAGTAGCTTTCGATTGCTGATCGTTGCTCTACGAAAGGTCGAACCGATGATTCTGCTCTCCCTCTTGGCCGCGACCGGAAGTGCTGCCGCTGCATGGGCTACCGGAAGTGCCGCCATGGGACTGGGAAATAGCGGCATTCTGCAGTAAGCCAAAGGATCGGGCGGGACGACATGGGTGCCGTCCCGCCCGATTCCTATTGAGCGGTGGAGCGGAAGCCGCGCAGGCGCAGGCTGTTGCTGACCACGAAGACCGAAGAGAACGCCATTGCGGCGCCCGCGAGCATCGGGTTCAGCAGTCCGGCCATGGCGAGCGGAATCGCCGCGACGTTGTAGGCGAAGGCCCAGAACAGATTGCCCTTGATGGTGCCGAGGGTCCTGCGGGACAGCCGGATCGCATCGGCGGCCGCGCGCAGGTCACCGCGGACCAGGGTCAGGTCGCTGGCCTCGATGGCGACATCGGTTCCGGTGCCCATCGCCAGACCGAGGTCGGCCTGGGCCAGCGCCGCGGCATCGTTGACGCCGTCGCCGACCATCGCCACCACCTTGCCTTCGGCCTGCAGCCGCTTGACGGTGTCGACCTTGTCGGCGGGCAGCACCTCCGCGATCACCTCATCGATACCGACCTGTGCCGCAATGGCTTTCGCGGCGGCGGTGTTATCGCCGGTCAGCATGATCGGGGTGAGACCGAGCGCCTTCAGCTGCGAGATCGCTTCGGCGGAAGTGGGTTTCACCGCATCCGCGACCACGAGCACGCCGCGTGCTCTACCGTCCCAACCCACCGCGACGGCGGTCTTGCCATCGTTTTCCGCTGTCTGCATGGCCCGCTCCAGGTCGGCGTCCAGCTGCTGCGACCAGTCCGCGAGCAGCCTTGCGCGC
This sequence comes from Nocardia sp. NPDC049737, assembly GCF_040674755.1. NCBI lineage: Bacteria > Bacillati > Actinomycetota > Actinomycetes > Mycobacteriales > Nocardiaceae > Nocardia > Nocardia sp. NPDC049737. The sequence continues at coordinate 119,622 of NZ_JBFANH010000017.1, forward strand.
CCGACGACTACCGCATGGCCGTCCACCACACCCTGCACGCCGAGCCCCTCGACATTCGCGAAATCCTCGACCTGCCGCAGCGTGCCGACCTTATCCCGCGCACCCTTGGCAATCGCCTGGGCAATCGGGTGTTCCGATGAATCCTCCAGCGCTCCGGCCAGTGCTAGCACCTCGGCGGTGTCCTCGCCCGCGGCGGCAATGACATCGAGCAGGGTCATCTTGCCGGTGGTGACGGTGCCGGTCTTGTCGAGCACCACGGTATCCACCCGACGCGTCGACTCCAGCACCTCCGGCCCCTTGATCAGAATGCCGAGCTGCGCACCGCGACCGGTGCCGACCAGCAGCGCTGTCGGCGTGGCCAGCCCGAGGGCGCACGGGCAGGCGATGATCAGCACTGCGACCGCGGCGGTGAAGGCCGCGGCGACCGATCCGCCGGTGCCCAACCAGAATCCGAGGGTCGCTGCCGACAGCGCGATCACGATCGGCACGAAGATCCCGGAGATCCGGTCGGCCAACCGCTGTGCCTGCGCCTTACCGGTTTGCGCGTCCTCGACCAGTTTCGCCATCTGAGCCAGCTGGGTATCAGCACCGATTCGATTGGCGCGCACCACGATCCGCCCGCCGACATTGACCGTCGCGCCGACCACCGCGTCCTCGGGACCGACCTCCACCGGCACTGATTCCCCGGTGAGCATCGAGGCGTCGACCGCGGAGGAACCCTCGACGACCACACCATCGGTGGCGATCTTCTCGCCGGGCCGCACCACGAAGGTGTCGCCAACGCTCAACTGCTCGACCGGAATCCGCTGTTCAACGCCACCGCGCAGCACCGACACTTCCTTCGCGCCGAGCTCGAGCAGCGCCCGCAGCGCCGCCCCGGCCCGCCGCTTGGAGCGCGCCTCGAAGTAGCGTCCGGCCAGGATGAAGGTCGTGACGCCCGCCGCGGCCTCCAGGTAGATGCTGCCGGTGCCGTCCATCCGCGCAATGGTCAACTCGAACGGATGCTTCATACCTGGCATACCGGCCGTGCCCCAGAACAGCGCATACAGCGACCAGCCGAATGCCGCGAGCGTGCCCATCGACACCAGGGTGTCCATGGTGGCGGTGCCGTGGCGCAGGTTGGCCCACGCGGCCCGGTGGAAGGGCAGTGCACCCCACACCACGACCGGCGCGGCCAGCGTCAGCGAAAGCCACTGCCAGTTGTCGAACTGCAGCGCGGGCACCATGGCCAGCGCTATGACCGGAACCGTCAGCAGCAGCGAAACCAGCAGTCGGGTTCGCAATGCCGCCGTCGGATCGTCGTCGTCGGCGGTTTCCGCGGGTTCCTCGATCTGCGGCAGCGCGGCGGTGTAACCGGCCTGCTCGACGGTGGCGATCAGCTGCTCCGGTGAGATGTCACCGCTGAAATCGACCCGCGCCTTCTCGGTCGCATAGTTGACCGTCGCGGTGACGCCGTCGAGCTTGTTCAGCTTCTTCTCGATGCGATTGGCGCAGGAGGCGCAGGTCATGCCACCGATCACCAATTCGACCTGTCCGGCGGATGGTTGTGTCGCGGTGGTCATCGTGTGCTCCGTTCTGTGCGACTCAGGGTAGTGATCAGTGGCCGTGGCCGGCAGGTTCCGCCGCGGGGACGGGTGCGGAACCGGCGACCGAAAGGGTGAATGCGGCGGTGCGAACCACGCCTTCGTGCTGGAAGTCGAGGAAGAGTCGGTAATCGCCCGTGCTCGGGGCGTCGACGTAGAAGGTAATACCTGGTCCGGCCGGGGTCACACCGTCGCCGGGGTTGCCATCCGGATGGACGTGCAGGTAGGCGAGGTCGGTGGCGCGCAATGCCACGAGGTGACCGTAGGCGCCGAGGTAGGGCTGCAGATCGGTGACCGGTTTGCCATTGCGGCTGACCGAGAGCACGACCTTTGATGCCTGGCCCGGCGTGACCGTGCCGTTCATCGCGACGGTGTACGCACCGACCTGCGCGGTAGCCGACGGCGCGGGCAGTGCCTGCGCGTCGTAGTTGCCCGCGACCCGCAGATCGGCCCCGAGCGTCAGATTCTTACCGCCCTCGGGTGTGAAGTCGGCGAAAACGCGATAATCGCCGGCCCGGGTGAGGTCAAGCGGAACGCTCCAGGTTCCGGCTTGGTCTAGTACCGGATGCACGTGCTGGAATGCGGCCATATCGCGGCGGACCACGATGAGGTGCAGATCCTTGTCGTGGCTGCGGACGTAGCTGGTGACGGGTGCGCCGTCGCGATTCAGGATGCGAAACCGCAGCGCGAAATTCGCCGCCGCGGTGGTCTGCGGGGTATCCAAGCGCAAGGTGTAGCCGTTTTCGCTGGCCATGAGCCCCGCGGGCAGCTCATCGGACTCGCCCATGTCCGCATGTCCCTGCGAGTCGTGCGCGGACTCGGTGGATTCCGGCCCGAGCGTGGCACCGACGGCCAGTGCGATCCCGAAGACCGCCGCGAGACCGAGGGTGAAGCCGGTGAACTTGGTTGCTGCGTTCATCAGGAGACTCCGTTCGGATTATTCGGCGGGCCGTCCCGTCGAACTCGGCTCTACCATACCCCCCTAGGGTACATTGTCAAGCCGGTACGGGGTGAGGGTATGTGGACGATATGACGAGAGCCCGGCTCGGTAATTGACCGGGCCGGGCTCTCGGCTATCGCTGTTCAGGCTTCGGGACGGTAGGCGACCAGAGCCACCGCGGGCGCGGAAACCACCTGCACCTCGGCCGACTCCGCGACCTTGACGTGCAGGAATCCGCCTTCTATCGATATCTCGACATCATCGATCGCGCGCACCGGCTGTCCATCCCGGTCGAGCAGTGAATATCCGTCGACCAGAGCTACTTTGGTGGCCTTACGCCATTTCGCGGTCATCGTGTTGCCTTTCGTGGGTTCGGCGGGAGGGAAGTCCAGTTCCGGCTGGGCGACGTGGTTGAAGTAGTTCGACAAGATATTCAGCGCGATGTGGCCGACCACCTCGCTCAACTCGGCATCGCTCACGCCGCGCTCGCGGGCCGAGTGGATGACGCGATCCTCGACGCGGCCGTGCGACCGCAGCACCTCGCGTGCGACCCGCAGCACCGCATCCGCGTGCGGATCATCGGCGTGCGCCTCGCAGGTGGCCGCGATGGCTTCCTCGGTGAAGCCCATCCGGCCCGCTCGCATGCTGTGCGCGGCAACGCAGTAATCGCAACCGTTTTCGCTCGCGACCAGCAGGGCGAGTTGCTCGCGGACGCGGGCGGAGAGCTTGCCGCGAGTCAGTGCGTCGCGCATGTTCAGGTATCCGCGCAGTGTCGCGGGACTGTTCGCCATGGCGGCGTAGAGATTCGGAACCCGGCCCAGTTGGCGATGCACCTCGCTGAGCATGTCGGCCTGCTCGGCGTCGGCAGTTTCGGTCGATACAAGCGGTAGCCGAGACATCGTGACTCCAAACTCGAACGTGATGGTACTGATCGGTACCGAACTGGAACGGTACTGATTGGTTCTGAAATGGTCAAGACGGTACTGATCAGTTCCGTTCTGCTACGGTGAGTGCATGGCAACACAGGCCAAGCAGCGACTGCTCACCACCGCCGAAGAGCTCTTCTACGCCGAGGGCATCCGGGCGGTCGGGATCGACCGCCTGCTCCAGGAGTCCGGCGTCGGCCGCGCCTCCTTCTACCGCCACTTCGCGAGCAAGGACGACCTGGTTGTCGCGGTGCTCGAGGAACGCGATCTGCGCTGGCTGGAATGGCTGAAGGACTCGGTCGAGGCAAATGCGAACGATCCGGTCGACCGCCCCCTGGCCGTTTTCGACGCACTCTCACAACGCTTCGCCCGCAAGGACTTCCGCGGCTGCGCCTTCATCAACACCATGGTCGAAGTGGCCGATCCGACCTCCGCCGCCCACCGGGCCGCTGACCGGCACAAACGCCGTGTCATCGACTACCTCACCGAATTACTCACCGCCGCGGGCCGCTGCGACGCTCCCGAGCTGGCGGCCGAGTTCGCTCTCCTCGTCGACGGTGCGATCGTCACATCCGTTCGCGAGGCGAGTCCGGCCGCCGCCGACCGCGCCCGAGCCATTGCCCAACGTCTGCTCGCGGCGAACTGAGTCGGCGAATAACGATCTCGCCTGACCGAACGACGGCGAGAAGGCCGGAATCGCCACGCTCACCGTCGATCTGGTTTTCCGCAGCACGCGGACTTCAAGCCGAGTGCAGGTGGCGGGCTGTCGGGGAAGTTTCCGTGGTCGCCGGATCGGGATAGGTGCCGAGTAGACGGTCGGCGGTGCCGGAGGTGGTCACGGTGAACCAGTAGTGCTCATTCTTGTAGTGGTGGTGGCGGTGATTGCGCCAAACCGCCCGGTAGAGCGAGCCTTTCGGCTTGTAGTCGGTGTGGATCAGGTAGTGCGTCCACTCGTAGGCAAGGCCGAGGACGGTGATCATCAGCAGGAACGTCAAGCCCGAGCCGAGCCGGGGGAAGGCCAGGACCGCGATCGCGATGAGGACCACCACCAGTACCGAAAGCGTCTTGGTCGGAATGAAGATCAGCGGGATATTGCGCGGATCCACGTGGTGCTCACGATGTTTGCGCGCCAGTTCGCTATCGATCGGAATCGGGCCGAGTTGCTTCGGGCGCCAATGCAATACCGTGACGTGCACGATCCATTCGAGGACCGGGAAAACCGCGAGCATGACCACGGGCACCAGCGCATCGGTCAATTGCCAGTCGCCCACAATGATTCGGGCGACCAGCGCCGCTACCAGGGTGGTGCCGATCAGCCAGGGCGAGGGGTGCCGAATGAATTCGCGGAAGGCGGCGGCCAGGGTTAGGCCGCGGCGCAGCGGCCGTCCGTCCTGATGGGCTTCATTCTTGCTGGATGACTGTGGTTTCGTCATGGTCGTTCCTCGGTGGAGCTGGTCGGTGCTGTGGCGCACCGAGCGAAGGGTGTTCCGAACCGCTGAGGGCGATCCGGATTGCCGCCGCCGCACGGCAACGTCGGCGGTAGATGCGGTCAGCGCCCTCCCAATACTTCGATCAGGGCGGTGGTCGCCGGTTCGAGTAGTGCCCGGGCCGTGGTGGCGGCCTGTTCTGGCCGACCCGCCACGATGGCGGCGGCCAATTCGCGATAAGCGTCGACATTGCCGACCTCGGCGGACATGATCGGGGCCAGCGCCGCGAGCGCGGGTTCATAGGCGGCGCGCAACATGTTGAACATCAGCCGGAAGACGATGGAATCGGCAGCGTCGACAATGTGATCCCAGAACTCCATCGCATGGCGCTGCTGTGCGATCGGATCCTGTTCGGCGGCGAGGGCTTCGACGGTGCGATGCAATTCGTCGCGGACGGCTTCCGGGTCGGTCTGTGCCAGTCGGGCTGCCGCTAGTTCGGCCACCTTGGGTCCGTTGTGCAGCCGCGCCTCCAGAATGCTGCGCGCGACCTTCGGTTCCAGCTCACCGGCCTGAACCAGCAACCGCGGTAGCACCTCGAGCCCGGCCCCGCGCCGGTAATCCAGCACGGTCGTCGCGTCTCCCTGCCGCACCGCTACCAGTCCGGCCGCCGCGAGCCGTTGTAGTGCCTCGCGCACCGCGGGCCGCGAAACACCTAATGCCTGCGCCAACTGCCGTTCACTGGGCAGTGTCGCGCCGGGTGCCAGCTCGCCACTGAGCACATCCGCCGCGATCTGCTCGAATACATCTCCCGATACCGACCGCTTGACCACAGGTTGCAACGCCATACCGCAAACTCTCCGCCGAAAAGGTCAGAAGGTCAAGTGGTCATACCAGTTGACTCGACGCGCGCCGGGCCACGACTGGTGCGGTCGGCTGACGGACTTCCTGGCAACAAATCCCTGCGTACCGTCAGCTCGGGTCAGACCCGCGAATGGCGGCGAGCCAGATGGCGGTGGCGGCGGCTACCGAGGTGGCAGCGAGGAAGGCAATGAAGCCTCCTGCGGATACGTAGACCCACATGAGGGCTACGAAGGGGGCGGCGACGGTGGATTGGGCGTCGAGCAGTAGCCGGCGACGAACCCGAGCCGAGTCGCTGGCGAGGATCGGAGCATCGGGATCGGGACGGGATGGGTTGTCGATCAGGCGGCCGGGCGGTTCGGAGCTGCGAGCCTTTCCGGATGGGTAGAAGTGCAGGTTGGCGCTATCGACGGATCGGTCGGTCACCTCGGCTTCGGACTCGGTCATGCCGAGCATCGTCGAGTCGAAAAATACCGGCAGCCAGCGAGTTCGATAGTTCTCGGTGATCTCGAGCCAGCTACGGCTGACGAGCCGATGCTGCTGTCGCACTCGCTTGATCTCCACGGTGCGCGCGGCATCGCTACGGGCGCTGCTGCGGCCTGCCGCCTCGCGATCCGCGCTGCTACTACCTGAGCTTCCGGTGCCGCAGTCTGTGCAGCTGCCGGCATCGAGGTGTGAGCCGCCATCGCCATCGCCATCGCCGCGAGATGAATCCGTTCGGCGTGGACCGATGTCCGCCAATCCATTCGGCAGCATGCCCAACGCCGTAGCGAGCTGAAAAGCCGTATAGCCCAAAATGCCCAGCGCAACCGTCGCCAATGCCGCAACTTGGTCCAAGTCGCCGAACGGCGCCCAGGCCAGACAAACAACCAGAGCGCCGATCGTCACGGAGACCGGATAGGCCAGCGGGTGGCCCGGCCCGAATTTCACTTCAGGAAGCCGACTTTGGTGTAGTCGGGCGAGGCGAGGCCGAAGGCGCCGTAGTTGGCGAGGTTATCGCGCACCGCGTAGGTGCCCGAGGCCTGCTGCAGTGGCACCGAATAGCCCTCGGCGAAGATCATCTGATCGCATTTGTTCGCCAAGTCGATGGCCTTCGCCGGATCGAGTTCGGCAATGGTCTGTTCGATCAGCGCGTTCAGTTCCGGGGAGCCGATGCGAGCCTTATTGCCCATCAGATTCGCCGGATCGTAGGCGTAGATCTGCGGCAGCGCACCCAAGGGGAGAACGCTACCGCCCCAGCTGAACTGGGCGATATCGAAGTTGCCCGGATCGATCACATTCTTGAACAAACCGCTGCCGGGGACGGTTTGGATGGTCATCTTCACCCCGACCCGCGCCAGGTTCTGCTGCACGATCTGCGCGGTCTGCACCCAGGCTTCCTGCTGGTACATCACATCGCGCAATTCGAGTTTGCGGCCGTCCTTTTCGCGAACGTCGCCATTGAGCTTCCAGCCGAGCGCGTCGAGCATTCGCGCCGCCTCATCCGGATCGAAGGCGATGGGGGCCGAATTGTCCTGGTAGCCCTTCTGGCCCTTCATGTAGATGTGGTTGTTCAGCGGCGTCGGGTTGTCGACGACACCGTTCTGGGCGGCGCTCACCAGCGCCTGCCGATCGATCGCCTTCGAAACGGCAATCCGCAGTTGCGGATCCGACAGCAGCCCGCCGGGTGCGCCGTTGAAGGTCAGATGCGACCAACTCGGCTCGGGGGTACGCCGGATGACCACATTCTTCGAATTCCGCGCACCGGTCACATTCTCGATCCCGGACATGTACGCGTAGTCGATCTCGTTGTTCTGGATACCGGGCAGCACCGCGGAATCGTCGAGCACGCTCAGCGTGATGGTGTCCAGCTTCGGCGTATCGCCCCACCATTTCGGATTGCGCCCCAGGGTGATCCGGTTCTGCGCGCGATCGATGGAGGTAACGACGAACGGCCCGGAACTGACCGGCAGTCCGTCGCGGTCGAGATTGCTGAATGCCTCCGGATTCGCGGTGACCGCCTTGGGGTACAGCGGTGAGAACTGCCCCTGCCATTCGGCGTACGGCTTATCGAAAGTGACGATCGCCTGCAGATCATCGACGCCGCGCTCGACCTTCCCGACCCGGTCGAATCCACTCGATGACGAGATGAGGAAACCGGGATCCTTGCCGCTGAGCGCGGCCGCCTCCGATCGCAGGTCCTCCCAGGTGATCGGGCTGCCATCGGACCATACGGCCTTCGGGTTGATCGTATAGGTGACCTGCTGGGGGTTGGTATTGGTCAGCTTGATATCGGTGAAGTAATTGTGGTCGACCGTCAGCTCACCCGCCGCGTTGCTGACCCACGGCGACGGCAGCGTCGGATTGATAGCGGAGGCAGTGCTTTCGGTATTGCCGTCGACGTGCAGATAGTTGAACGACTCGGGGAACGAGCTCAGTGCCAGCCGAAGATTGCCGCCGTCGCGCAGTTCGCCGCGATCCTTCGGATTGATGTCATTGGTGCTACCGATATCCACCGTGCCCGGGGTGATGCTGTTGTCGGAACAACCGGTCGCGATCAGGCCGAGCGCGACAACCGGCACTGCCACCGCGGTTGCGAATCTCATTTCTCGAACCCGACTTTCGTGTACTCTGCCGACGCGAGGCCGAAGGCGCCGTAATTGGCCAGCCCCTCGCGCACCGCGACGGTGCCCGCGGATTGCACGATGGGCAGCGAGAAGCCCTCCTCGAAGATCATCTTGTCGCATTCGTTCGCCAACTCGATGGCCTTATCGGGATCGAGTTCGGCGATTGTCCGCTCGATCAGCGCATTGAGTTCGGGCGAGCCGATCTTGCCCTTATTGCTCAACGTATTCGCCGGGTCGAAGGCGTAGATCTGCGGCAGCGCACCGAGCGGGAGAATGCCACCGCTCCAGGTGAACTGGACGATGTCGAAGTTGCCCGGATCGACCACATCGGTGAAAAGTCCATTGCCCGGGTAGGTCTGGATGACCAGCTTGACGCCGATCTTGGCCAGATTCTGCTGAGCGATCTGGGCCATCTGCACCCAGCTCTCCTGCTGGTACATCACATCGCGGATTTCCAACTTGCGGCCGTCCTTTTCGCGGACGTCACCGTTGAGCTTCCACCCCAGGTCATCGAGTTCTTTGGCGGCTTGGTCGGGGTTGTAGGCCACCGCTGCCGCATTGTCCTGGTAGCCCTTCTGACCGACCATGAAGATGTGGTTGTCGAGCGGCTTGGGATCGACCACGACGCCCTGTTGGGATGAGGTCGCGATGGCCTGCCGATCGATACCCTTCGAAATGGCGACGCGCAGCTTCGGATCCGCGAGGATCGAGCCGGGCGCGCCATTGAAGGTGAAGTGCGAGAACCGCGGCGCGGGCGCGCGGCGCACCTTGATACCGGGCGCGTTCGAGGCGGTCTTGACCTCATCGATGCCCGAGACCGACGCCGAATCCAGTTCGTTGTTCTGCAGCGCGTTCAGCCGGGCCGAGTAGTCGAGCACGCTGTAGGTGACCGTATCCAGCTTCGGCGTATCGCCCCACCATTTCGGATTGCGGCTCAATACGATTCGCTGCTGCGCCTTATCGATCGAGGTGATCGTGAACGGCCCCGCCGAAACCGGCAGACCGTTGCGGTTGACGTCGTCGAAGGCCTGCGGGGTCGCGGTCGAGGCCTTGGGGTAGACCGTGCTGAAGATGCCCTGCCATTCCGCATAGTGCTGGGCCATGGTGACGATCGCCTGCCGGTCGTCGACACCGCGTTCGACCGTGCCGATCTGGGCGTAACCCTGGGTCGCCGCCACCTGGAAAGCTGGGTTGCGCCCACTGAGCGCTTCGGCCTGAGATTTCAGATCTTCCCAGGTGATCGGCGTCCCATCGGTCCAGACCGCCTTGGGATTGATCGTGTAGACAATGGTCTGCGGATTCGTATTGGTGAGTTTGATCTCGGTGAAATAGTTGGTGTCGGTGGTGATACTGCCCGCCGCATCGGATTTGACCGAACCCGGCAACGCCCACCCCACCAGATCGGAAACCTCACCGTCGGAGTCGACGTGGGATGCATTGAAGGTCGCCGGGAAGTTCGTCAGCGCCAGCCGCAGATTCCCGCCCTCGCGCAGTTCGCCGGCGTCCTTCGGATTGATGTCATTGGCCGTGCCGATCGAGCTGGAACCCGCCGTCACGTCATCGCCCGACCCGCACCCGGACAGAATCAGCGCGATGGCGACGGCGGGCGCCGCGATCCGAATTCCCACCCGGCGCTGCCGGGCGATGCGTGCTGTTGTCATTTCACGAATCCGATCTTGGTGTAGTCGTAGGACGCGAGGCCGGGGGAACCGATATTGGCGAGATTCGCGCGGACGCCGAAGCTGCCGTCGCTCTGCATCAGTGGCAGCGAATGACCCTCCTCGAAAACCTTGCGATCCACCTCGTTGGCCAGCTCGAGCGCCTTCGCCGGATCCAGTTCCGAGAGGGTGCGATCGATCAGGGCATTGAGTTCCGGCGAGCCGACGCGGGCGTAATTGCCCTGCAAATCGTTCGGGTCGTAGTAGTACGCCTGTCGAATACTGGCGAACGCGAACGCATCACCCACCCAGATGAACTGAGCGGCATCGAAATCACCGGGCTGGATGACATCGGTGAAGTAGCCCGCCCCCGGCTTGGTGTCGATGGTCAGTCCCACGCCGATTTCGGCGAGGTTCTGCTGGATGATCTGGGCGACCTGCACCCAGGTCGGATCGTTGTACATGACATCGCGGATGACGAGCCTGCGCCCGTCCTTCTCGCGCACATCGCCGTTGAGCTTCCACCCCGCCTCGTCGAGTTCGCGCGCCGCGGCGGTCGGATCGAAGCCGAGACTATTGTCCTGATAGCCCGCCTGACCCTGCAGGAAGATGTGATTGTTCAGCGGCTTCGGATTCTCCACCAGCCCGTTCTGAATCGCGGTGACGATCGCCTGCCGATCGATGGCCTTCGAAATGGCAACGCGCACCTTGGCATCGGACAGGATAGACCCCGGCGCGCCATTGAAGGTGATGTGGCGCCAGCGATTACCGGGCGCGCGGCGCACCACCAGGCCGCCGGTATTGCGCACCGTCTGGACGTCGTCGACCGTGGTCAATTGCACCAGGTCGAGTTCGTTGTTCTGTAGCGCCGTCGTCCAGGCCGTGTGGTCGAGCACGCTGTAGGTGATGGTGTCGAGTTTGGGTTCGGCGCCCCACCATTTCGGGTTGTGGCCGAGCACGATTCGGCCCTGCGACCGGTCGGTGGCGACGACCTGGAACGGTCCGGCGCTGGGCCCCATCGCATCGGCCAGGCTGTTGTTGAACGAATCCGGTTCGGTGGTCACGGATTTCGGGAACAGCGAGGCATTACCCGCGAATTGACCGCGCCATTCGGCGTAGGGATGGCTGAAGGTCAGGACGGCCTGGCGATCGTCGACGCCGCGCTCCACCTTGTCCACGAATTCGAAACCGTTGGTGATGGCGATCAGGAACCGCTTGTCCCTACCGCTGAGCGCATTGGCCTCGGATTTGATGTCTTCCCAGGTGATCGGATTGCCGTCGGACCAGACCGCCTTCGGGTTGATGGTGTAGGTGACCTGCTGCGGGTTGGTGTTGGTCAGCGCGACATCGGTGAAATAGTCCTTGTTGATGGACAATTCGCCCGCCGCGTCCGTGTCGAACGCGCGCGGCATCAGCGGCCGTTCGATATCGGCTATCTCGCCGTCGTTACCGTCATTGGACAGGGTGTTCCAGTTGGCCGGATACGACGTGGTAGCCAGCCGCAGATTCCCACCGTCGCGGACCTCGTCGACGCTCTTTGGATTGATGTCATTGGTGGTGCCGAGCGTATCCGACAGCCCCGCCGTCGAATCGCCGCCCGAACCACAACCCGCCACGATCAGAACCAGTGCGACAACCGGTGCCGCCCATTTGGTTCGGGTTCTCGATCGCATCGCGCTCTCCCTCTATCGGCTGACGACCGGCACCGGGACCGCATCGATCAACGCCCGGGTGTATTCGTTGCTCGGGCGGTCGAAGATCTGTTCGGCGGGCCCGGCCTCGACGATCTTCCCGCGATACATCACCGCGATATCGTGGGCCAGATTGCGGACCACCGAAAGATCGTGCGAGACGAACAGATAGGACAGACCGTGTTCGGTCTGCAGGTTGCGCAGCAGATTCAGCACGCCCGCCTGGATCGACACATCCAGTGACGACACCGGTTCGTCCAGCACGAGAATCTCCGGATCCAGGGCCAGCGCACGGGCAATGCTGATCCGTTGCTTCTGGCCACCGGAGAAGTCGGCCGGATAGCGGTCGGCGTGCTCGGGCCGCAGACCGACCTGTTCGAGCAATTGCGGTATCCGCTTGGCGATTTCGGTGCGGGGACGGCCGTCGATGCGCATCGGTTCGGCGAGCACGTCGAAGATCGGCAGTCGCGGATCCAGTGCGGCCGTCGGATCCTGGAAGACGATCTGCATCTTCCGGCGGATCTCCCGCTTGCGCGCCTTGGTCAGGGTAGCGATATCGCTGCCCATGATCTCGATGGTGCCCGCTTGCGGTTTCACCAGGTCGAGAATCTGGGTGAGTGTGGTGGATTTTCCGGATCCGGATTCGCCGACCAGCGCCAATGTGCGCCCGGCGCGCACCTCGAAGCTGATGCCGTCGACGGCGCGGACCTCACCCTTGCGGCGCTTGAACACCACACCCGAGGTGATCGGGTAGGTCTTCACCAGATCCGAAACCCGCAGCACCACACGCTCATCGGTATCAGCTTCGGCGCTCGGCTCCGAAATCTCCTGGCGGTAGGCCTCGAAAAGATCGGCGGAGGTGACTTCGGCGGTGCGGATGCAGGCGGCTGAGTGGCCGGGTCCGGTCTTCTCCAACGGCGGCTCGGCCGCACGGCAGTCATCGATCGCGATGGGGCAGCGCGGTGCGAAGGAGCAACCCGGCGGCAGTGCGTGCATGGCCGGCGGTGCGCCGACGATCGGGATCAGCGGGCTGCGGGACGGACCGTCCATGCGCGGAATCGAGCCGAGCAGACCGACCGTATACGGCATCCGCGGTGCGGCGAAAAGCTCTGCCGCCGGTGCGGTTTCGACGATCTTTCCGGCATACATCACCGCGACCCGATCGGCGAGCGTGGCGGCGATGCCCATATCGTGGGTGATCATGATGACACCGGCGCCGGTGATATCGCGCGCCTTGCGCAGCAGATTCAGGATCTGCTTCTGCACCGTCACATCGAGTGCGGTGGTCGGCTCATCGCAGATGATCAGCGCGGGATCATTGGCAATGGCCATGGCGATGACCACCCGCTGGCGCATACCACCGGAGAACTCGTGCGGAAATGCCTTGGCGCGCAAGGCCGGTTCCGGAATACCGACCAGATCCAGCAGTTCAACGGCCCGTGCCGAGGCCTCTCGACTGGTCATATCCGTATGTGCCAGCAGCGCTTCGGCGACCTGATCGCCGACCCGATACACCGGCGTCAGCGCCGAGAGCGGGTCCTGGAACACCATGCTGATGGAACGTCCACGCAGCTTGGACAATTGGCGATCGCCGAGGCCGAGCAGTTCGCGCCCGCGCAGCCGGATGGAGCCGTTGATCCGCGCCTGCTCCGGCAGCAATCCGATCACCGCGAGCGAGGACACCGACTTACCGGATCCGGATTCGCCGACGATCGCGAGCACTTCACCATCGGAGACGGTGTAGTTCACCCCGCGTACCGCATCGATGCGGCCCTCTTCACTGGGGAAGGAGACCCGCAGATCGGAGACCTCCAACAGCGGTGCGGTGGAGTTCTTCTCGCTGGCGACTTTATCGCCCGTCATGCGACTACCTTCTTTTCCGACCCAGCCTTCTTTTCGGACCCAGCCTTCTTTTCGGACCCAGCCTTCTTGCGCGAGCGAGCCCGTTTGGCACTGGGGTCGAATGCGTCACGCAACCCGTCACCGACCAGATTCGCCGAAAGCACGATGACGATCAGCAGTCCACCGGCGAACATGAACAGCCAGGGGAAGGTGAGCGCCGATGCGGTGCCCGACGCGATGAGCGTGCCGAGCGAGACATCCGGCGACTGCACACCGAATCCGAGGAAGCTCAAACCGGTTTCGGCCATGATCGAAGCGCCCACCGACAGTGTGGTGTCGATGATGAGGATCGAGGCGATATTCGGCAGGATATGGCTCAGGATCACCGTCCTGATCGGCGCGCCCATATACCGTGCGGCCTTGACGAATTCGCGTTCGCGCAGACTCATGGTCAGCCCGCGCACGATGCGCGCGCTGATCATCCAGCCGAAGACGCTCAGCAGCAGGATCAGCAGCAGGATGGACCCGCTGCCCTTGGTCTTCGGCGCGAAGAGCGCGACGATGATGAAGCTCGGGACCACGAGCAGCAGGTCGACCAGCCACATGATGGCCTTATCGGTGAAACCGCCGATGAGTCCGGCGATCGAACCGGTCAGCGCCGCGATGGTGGTGCTGATGAGGGCGACGCAGAAGCCGATGATCAGCGATTTCTGCATACCGCGCAGGGTTTGGGCGAGTACGTCGTGGCCGATGGCGTCGGTGCCGAAGGGATGCTTCGCAGAGGGCGGTTTACGCAGTGCCGTGCCGTCGAGTTCCTGATAGTCCCAGGTCCAGAAGTACGGCAGCACATAGGCGACCAGCACCAGGATCAGCAGCATGATCACGCCCGCGACGGCGGCCTTATTGCGCAGGAAGCGCCGCAGTACCAGCCTGCGCCGACCCGAGGCGGCAGCGGGCTCCGGCGCGCCCTGGACGATGATTTCGGCTTCCGTCATGACTGCGCCTCGCTAGCGCTCGGCTCCGTCACGCCGGACCGTGCTGTGTTGATGGTTCGTTCGCTGCGCTCACTCACGACACACGCACCCTGGGATCGAGAATCGCGTACACGATATCGGAGAGCAGACCCGACACCAGTACGACAAGACCGGCGAACGCCGTCACCGTGACGACGACGTAGAGATCCTGGGCGTTGATCGAATTGACCAGCCATTCGCCGACGCCGTGCCAGCCGAAGATCTTCTCGGTGAAGGTCGCGCCGGTGATCAATCCGCCGAGGCTGTAGGCGAACAGCGTCGCCATCGGGATCAGTGCGGTCCGCAGGCCGTGCTTGTAGAGCGCCTTGTTGCGGGTCAGGCCCTTGGCGCGGGCGGTGCGGATGAAATCGCTCTGCAGCACATCGAGCATGGCATTGCGCTGATAGCGGCTGTAACCGGCCATTGCCCCCAGGGCCAGACCGGCCGTCGGCAGCACCAGATGCTGGAGGCGGTCGAGCAACTGCGGGAAGAAGCCGTTGATCTTGTTCGCCGAGGTCTCGCCGGTATAGAGGAAGATCTGCGAGCCGGTCAGCGTATTCACTTCCAGCGCACCGTATTTCAACAAGGTGGCGAGCAGGAACACCGGCGTGCTCAGTACCAGCAGGGATACGACCGTTGTGAAGTAGTCACTGAATTTGTATTGCCGGATCGCCCCGGCCGCACCGATCAGAACACCGAGCACCGTGCCTACGATCGAACCGATGATCAGCAGCCGCAGACTCACCAGGACCCGGCGCGGCAGCTCCTCACTTACCGGCTGACCGGCCAGCGTCTGGCCGAAGTCACCCTGCGGGATACCCTTCAGCCAGCTGATATAGCGCTGTGGGATCGGCTCGTTGAGATGCAGCTGTTCGGCCTTGGCATCGATCACCGCCTGCGGCGGACGTGGATTGCGCTGTTCGAGACTGTCCAGCGGCGTGAACGTCAGCGACGCCAGACTGAACGTCAGGAACGAAGCCAGCAGCAACAGCACGACATAATTGAACGCGCGTCGTAGCAGGAAGCCGGTCATCAGTCCTCTGGTCCTACGGCTGGTCGGGCCAGCATCGAGTATTAGCCCCTGATCATAAGGACGTGCGTGCGAGCGTGTGTGACACGCGTGAGATCGGCATGTCCTCGATTATGAGGAGACCGGTGCATCCAGGCTTTTCCCGGCGCTCTTAGGGGGGATTCAATGAGTTATCCGCAATATGAGCCTTATCCATCGGTCCCGGCACCGGCACCCGGCGGTGGCACCGCGATCACGGCCGGGGTGCTGGCGAGTGTCGGCAGTGCTGGCCAATTGCTCGGCGGCGGTTTCAACATCGTGCTCGGGCTGAGCGACCTCGGCCGTGATCTCGCGGAGTACGACTCGACCGGCTTGTTCGCGCAGAGCTGGTTCAAGACCCACCTGCTGGTGACCGGTTCGATCGCCGTGGTCACGGCGTTCCTACTCGGTGCAGGCGCGGTCATGATGTTCACCAGGCGGCCGCTCGGTCGGGTACCCGTGGTGGCCGGATGTGCGGTGGTGGTGTTCGCCGGTATCGCGGGGTATGCGATAACTCTGCGCTACACCGCCTCGGGCGGTAGCGCGGCCGAGATCAGTGGCGGCATCGGCGGGCTGTTCGGGCTGATCTTCCCGATCGCGACCGCGGTGCTCGCACTCGTGCCGCCGACGACGCGCTGGCTCAATTACAGTCCGGTGGCCGCACCGCCCGTCGCGACATACCCGTACGGACCAGTCGCGCCGCCCACGGGGTATTCGTCCGGAGCTGCTGGGCCACCTGCCGGCTCTTCGTCCGGAGCTGCGTGGCCACCGCCCGTCGCGACGTATCCGTACGGACCAGTCGCGCCGCCCGCGGGGTATCCGTCTGGAGCTGCTGGGCCACCGGCCGGCTCTTCATCCGGCCCGACGCCGTATCCGCCGTCGCCCTATCCGCATTACGGTCCTTCAGCTGATGTCCCGGCTGCGCAGCCGTATCCCCAAGCGGGGTATTCAGGTACCGATCAGGCGGACGTGCAGCCGCAGTCGGGGGCGAATCCGCAGGCAGCGCCGGTTTCCCCGCCGTCGAATCTGGTGAAACGGCAGTCCGATCCGACGCAGGCCGAGGACTCCCCGTGGCGGCGTCCGCCGTCGCAGTGATAGCCGCGATCGCGCCGAGATGGTCTTCCGGCAGGATGGAATAGGTGACGCGCCTGCACCTGCCCAAGCCGAAGATGGTTGCCACCGATGTGGACGGCACCCTCATCGATCACGACGAGCGGGTCACCGCGCGAACCAAGGTGGCCGTGGCCGCCCTGATCACCGATGGGGTGCCGTTCGTGCTCGCCACCGGACGGCCGCCGCGCTGGATCGATCCGGTGGTCGAGGGGCTCGGCTATGCGCCACTGTGCGTCTGCGGCAATGGAGCGGTGATCTACGACAGCGCCGCCGACCGGGTACTCACCAGCCGGACCCTGGATGTGGATACCCTCGCCTGGATCGCCGACCTGGCCGAACGCGCACTGCCCGGCTGTGGCCTCGCCGCCGAACGCGTCGGTGAGAGCGCCCATGACGCCGTGACGCCACAATTCGTCAGTTCGCCGGAATACGAACATGCCTGGCTGAATCCGGATGACACCGAGGTCTCGCGCGCCGAGGTCATCGATGCGCCCGCGATCAAGATGCTGGTTCGACTACGCGGCGCCCTCAGCGCCGATATGCGCGCGGTCCTCGCACCGCTCATCGGCGACCGCGCCGACATCACCTACTCGACCGACCA
This sequence comes from Nocardia sp. NPDC049737, assembly GCF_040674755.1. NCBI lineage: Bacteria > Bacillati > Actinomycetota > Actinomycetes > Mycobacteriales > Nocardiaceae > Nocardia > Nocardia sp. NPDC049737. The sequence continues at coordinate 136,928 of NZ_JBFANH010000017.1, forward strand.
CGGCCTGATCGAAGTTTCCGCACCCGGTGTCACCAAGGCCTCCGGCCTGGCCATCGTCGCTCAACGCCTCGGTGTCGAGCATTCCGCGATCATCGCATTCGGCGATATGCCCAACGACGTTCCGATGCTGAGCATGGTCGGCCACGGCGTCGCGATGGCCAACGCGCATCCGGAGGCGATCGCCGCTGCGGACGAGATCACGGCGGCTAACAACGAAGACGGTGTCGCGCAGGTTCTCGAGCGCTGGTGGGTCTGAACCGAACCCACTGCATCCCAAGGATTTCCGCAACGTAAGTGTGTGTACCTCCCGCCGAGGGCGCTGAGTGGCCCACCAGCACCGCGCGATCGTCTGTGTCAGCCCGCCGGTGCGGGGGCTGGCGCCGCGACGTGGCCGACCGAGTTGCGGTTGACCTGATGCTGGTAGGTGTCGTTGTAGGTCTTCCAAACGGTGGTGACGATGCCGGTCAGCTGGTTGAGAACCAGTGAGCCGTACTGGAAATCGGTGCGCAGTCCGTTCGGTACCGGGTAGGTGTTGCTCATCGGCCCCCCGAGAACCCCGGCATCCCCGCCGAGGGCGAGGAAGCGATCCAGGATCGCGCCGAGCACCTCGAATATCTGACCATTCGGTGCGGTATAGACGTACCCGTTGACGAACTTCGCGTACTGCTGCCCCTGCGCGGCGGGCATCGGCTCCGAGGTGGCCGCGCCGAGCGGACCATCCGGACCGCCTTTATCGACCCAGTGCTTGGCGATCGGATTCTGATTCACCATGCCGAGCAGCTTGGCCGTGAGTGCGGCCAGCGCGGCGATATCGGTCTGGGTCTGCGGGGCGATCTGCATTTGGGGCTGCTGGGTGGTCGGCGCTTGTGCCTGCTGTTGTGGCTTGGTGGCGGTGCCGGATGATGCCGATATGCCCGCCGCGATATCCCGAATGCGGTCCATATCCGCGTAGGCGGAGTCACCGGGGCAGCTGGTATTGCCGACGTCGCGGTGCGCGAACACCACCGGCAACCGAACCGCCTCACCCTGCGCATAGGAGGTGAAATCGGTGCCCTCGGAATACATCGTGGTGTACCCCTTGGGATCCAGCCCGGCGATCTTGGACCGCCACCCGATGAACCGGCCGATCGCATTGATCGCCTCTTCCGACGGTTCCTCGGACTCGTAGTTGCCCATCAGCGCGACGCCTGCGGTGTTCTCGTTGAATCCACCCGCGTGCGCGCCCTGCACCGGGCGATCAAGTCCGCCGAAACGGCCCTCGAAGATCTGGCCGTACTTGTCGACCAGCGCGTTGTAGCCGATATCGCACCAGCCCAACGTTTTTGCGTGATACGTGTAGATCGCGCGGACGATGCCCGCCGATTCGGCCGGGGTGTAGTCGTTGCGGCCCGCGGTGTGGTGCACGGTGAGGCCGCCGAGCTGGTCGTCGTAGGTGGGTTCTTCGCAGCGGATGGATTCGTCCGCGCCCCACTGGGATCGGCTGATGACATTGGGTCCGCCGCCGGGCAGCGCCGCGGCGACATTGTTGAGCGTTCCGTCGATCGCGCCGCGGCCCGGATCGATCAGCACGGCCGTCAGTTCGGCGGCGGTCTGGGCCGGATCATCCGAGCGCCCGGCGGCCGGGGTGGGCAGCATCGGCACGGCGCCCTCCGCGTCACCCGCGACGGGGGGATGAGGCACGTTCGCCACGGCCGGCTTGCGGGTCACCAGGATCTGCACGGACTTGGTATTGCCGACGTAGATCGGTTCGGTGCCGGTGGAGCCGCCGGTCGCCCGATCGTTGCGACGGGTGTCGACGGCTTCGGTGTCGTACCAGGAACCCCAGGTGCCATCGGACTGGCGGGCCCGCACCAATGCCTTGGTATTCACCAGATCGTGCGCGGTCAGTGCGACCACGCTGAACGGGGTATCGCGGCTGACTTCCTTGACCTGTGCGCCGACCTGGCTGAGGAGTTCCGGCGGGACGGCGCCGGGTGCCAGTGCCGGCGTGTCGGGGGTGACGTCGGGCTCGACCTGGGTGGGATCGGCGATGAAAGCGGCTGTGGAACGGCCTTGGGGTGGTTGACCAGTGGTGCCCTGAGTTGGTGAGGGGGTCTGAGCTGGGATGCTCTGGTCTGGAGTCGATTGACCCGGGATGATCTGGTCGGTTGTCGATTGACCAGGTGTGGATTGACCGGGAAGCGATTGGCCGGGGGTATCTTGGCCCGGAATTGTTTGGCCGGGCAGTGACTGGGTGGGGGTGTTTTGGCCCGGGATGGTTTGGCCGGTTGTCGATTGACCTGGCGTGGTTTGACCGGGAAGCGATTGACCGGGGGTGCTTCCGCCCGGAACTGTTTGGCCGGGTAGCGATTGGCCGGGAACGTTTTGGCCGGGTACCGATTGGCTCGGTGTGCTCTGTCCGGAATCGAGCTTGGGTAGTGGAATTTCCTTCGGTAGCTCGACGCCGGGTGGCAGCGGCAAACCTTCGGGAACCGGAATGGATTCCGGAATCGGCAGCATGCGTAGATCCGAAAGATGCAGATCAGGCAGGTCGAGACCGGTGAGTTCGCGCAGCGGAAGGGTGATGTCGGGGACCGTGGTCAGGACCACCTCGGCCAATTGCGCGGGGATTGCGGCGGGATCGCTACCAGTTGTCGGACGGTAATCGGTCGAGTCGCTCAGCGTGAAAGTCGCGAGCGGGGCCGCTACCGCAAGTGTGGTGACAACCGGGAGTACGTAGGAACGTTTCGGTTTGCGGTACGGCACGAGCATCTCCAATCAGGTCGAACCGAGCGATCATCTGCATGGATGTCAGGGTTGCTTCCTGATGCATCAACAACCACACTAGTTCACAACTGTCACATATCTAAACCTCTGGTTGAGGATTATTATTTGATTGCTCGAATGTAGCTCTCGATTTGCGACCAGATGGAACGACATGCCGACGGGTATCGAACCGACCAGGTCCCGGAAACCGTGGGAGTGAACGGATGCGAAGCAAACGGCACCGGAATGACACGACGCGGGGGGAGCGAAAATTGCGACTGAAAACGAGTGCGCCGCGCGACCGAATTGGTCGGCGGCGGATATCAGGAACTCCGATTTCCATCCGTCCGGCGCTGGTCACCGGTGGTGCGGCCGTGTTGGTCGGCACCGTACTCGCGTTCTGGGTCTGGCCGGGCGACGCCCATGTCCGGCCGATGGCGGGGCCGGGCCACGGGCGCGGGATGAGTCAGGTCGGCGCGTTCGACAGCGCCCTCGAGGGCTGGGCCGCCGAGCGAATCCTCGATCACTACTACCCGGGCGCGACGCTCGGCAAAGTCTCGGCGACCACCGTCGGGGTGCGGCTGTTCGCCCAGGACGACTCGACGCTGGACGCCTATGCCGACGCCGGATTGCGGGTCGCGGGCCAAATGCTGCCGCGAGGCCAGGTCGCGCATCTCACCGCGCTGCCCGACGGCGGCGCGAATGTGGTTGTCACGGCGGGCTGTGACGGTGAGGTGCTGTGGCAGCGGGCGACCGCCGACCCGTGGATCTACCCGCTCAACCCGCGTCCGAACCGTCCCGCCGCCGAACATCTGACCCTGTGCGGCGGTTCGGCATATCGCGGCTCACTCGGTGTCGCGATGGAAAACGGTAAGGCGCGCACGGTGAATCGCGTCGATGTCGAGGACTATCTGCTCGGCGTCGTCCCGGCCGAGGTGCAGGCCAACTGGGTCGACAAGGGCGCGACGGAAGCTCTTCGCGCACAGGCGATCGCGGCACGTTCGTATGCGCTTGCCGAACACCGTTACTCGTACGCGCAGACCTGTGATAGCACCGACTGCCAGGAGTATCCCGGCACCGCCAAGGAGGATCCGCGCGCGACTGCTGTCATCGCGTCGACCGCGGGAACGGTGCTCTTGCGCGACGGCCGAATTCTGCGTTCGGAGTACTCCTGTGCACCGGACGGTGGAGAGCCTGCCGATATCTACGCCTTCGATGTCGGACCGACCCCCGCCGAGCTCGGCATCCCGGTGGTCGGCGCAGCAACACCCGTGGATCCGCGCAAGCAATCTCTCGTCGCCGAATCTCCGATCGATGCCGAATACCGCCGGATCGGCGGCGCGAGCAGTCCGGTCGGCCAGCCACTCGGCCCAGAGCTCGCCCTACCCCAAAACGCCGGCACCTACCGGCTTTTCACCAACGGCGTCATCATCGCGACGCCGACGCTCGGCGCCCAGGTCGTCGACTTCACGACGCTGATGCAGCTGGTGCCGGACACACGTGAGGACAAGCCGCGCAGCACCGCCCCGCCGGGCAGCAACGAGCGCGCCACACCGCCCGGCGCGAATAGCGCACCCAAGAGTGCTGTGCCCGATGGTGGTGCGAGCGGTTTACCTGAAAGCGTGCTACCCGGAAGCGCGGCGCCGCCTGGCGCGAATGGTGCGCCTTCAAGCGTGCTGCCCGGAGGCAACATATCCCCCGAGGGCGCGTTGTCCGGTGGTGCGAATGGCGCGCCTGAGAGTGTCGTGCCCGGGAGCGTGCTGCCTGGCGGCGATATTTCGTCCGAGGGCGCGTTGTCGGGTGGTGCGAATGGCGCGCTCGGGAGTGTTGTGCCCGGGAGCGTGCTGTCTGGCGGCGATATTTCGTCCGAGGGCGCGTTGTCGGGTGGTGCGAATGGCGCGCCTGAGAGTGTCGTGCCCGGGAGCGCGCTGTCTGGCGGCGACGTTTCGTCCGAGGGCGCGTTGTCGGGTGGTGCGAATGGCGCGCCTGAGAGTGTCGTGCCCGGGAGCGCGCTGTCTGGCGGCGACGTTTCGCCCGAGAGCGCGTTGTCGGGTGGTGCGGACGGCGCGGCTGACAGTGCCGGGCTGGGCGATGTAGCGTCCGGGAGCGTGCTGCTCGGCGGGAAGGTCGCGTCCGGGAGCGTGCTGCCCGGCGGCCACGTATCGTCCGAGAGTGCGTTGTTGGGTAGTGCGAGTGATGCGGTGGCCGGTCGCAACGCCTGGTCCGAGGGTGCGGTGGCCGGTGGTAACGCCTTGTCCGTGAGCGCGGTGCCCGGCCGCAATTCCCCGCCTGGGAGCGCCGCGCCCGGAAATGGCATGTCGCTGGGATATTCAGCAGCACCGGGCAGCGCCATCGCACTGGAGGCCTCGGTCCCGCCCGGGACCACCGTCGCCCCGACCACCGCCTCAACGCCGACCCCACCACCCCCACGTGTTCCCGTAATCCCCTCGGCTGCACCGACAAGCGAGGGATCGGAGCTGAGCGAAGAGCTCTAATCGCATTACGTGCCTTTTGCGGGACCGCTGCCTCGGGTCATTGTGTGGCTGCGGCTCGATCGCCGCAGCTGTCGCGTCGACTAATTCGCCTGAGCGGGTCGGAGTTGAACGAAGAGCACGAGTCGCTTATCCGCGCGCTCAGGCTGTGCCCCGTCCATGGGTTGCCATAGGTATGCCCGATGGCCGGACGTTGCTATCAGCGAATCCACTTGTGCGACAGGAGTTATAAGCGCAAACGGGCATTCGTCGAATCAGGATGACGCGGTGTCGCCCAGCGATTCGGCGAGCGTTCGCAGTAGATCCGCCAGGTGGCCGCGGTCCCGCTTTTCCAGTGCGGCGAGGAGGCGCTGCTCGTTCTCCATGTGCAAGGGCAGCAGTTCGTCGATCAGGGTGCGGCCCGCCTCGGTGAGTTGGACGCGGATTGCTCTGCGGTCTTGCGGGCATGGCGCGCGCTCGACGAGGCCTTTGGCTGCGAGGCGGTCGATGCGGTTGGTGATGGCGCCGGAGGTGAGCATGGCGACTTGGTTCAGCGCCCCTGCGGTGAGGCCGTCCGTGCCGCTGGAGCGGCGCAGGGTCGCGAGCATGTCGAATTCCCAGAACTCCAGGCCGTGTCCGGCGAAGAACTTCTTCAGTTCCTGCTCCAGCAGGCGCGACAGGCGCTGGATGCGGCCGATCACCGCCATCGGTGACACGTCGACGTCCGGTCGTTCCCGGTTCCAGTGCTCGGTGAACAGATCGATCGCGTCGGCCACGGCATTCCTCTCGATAGCGATTATCTCAACATTCATCTACTTGACGGCGAGGTATGCCAGCGAGTAGATATTTCAACGTTGAGATTACCAATCAGGAGCGACCAACATGACAACAACCACCGCCGCGCGTGACTCGTATGCCGGCACCCTGGCGCTCGCCGCACTCGCCCCGATCACATGGGGCTCCACCTACGCCGTGACCACTGAATTCCTGCCGCCGGACCGCCCGCTGTTCACCGCGCTGATGCGCGCACTGCCCGCCGGACTCGCGCTGCTCGCCATCACCCGCGTACTGCCGCGCGGGGTCTGGGTCGGGCGCGCCGCCGCACTCGGCGTCCTCAATATCGGCGCGTTCTTCCCGCTGTTGTTCCTGGCCGCCTACCGACTGCCCGGTGGTGTCGCCGGAGTGCTCGGCGCGGTTGCCCCGATGTTCGCACTGGCCTTCGCCACCGTTGTACTCGCCGAAAAGCCCAGCGGGCGCAAGGTGATCGCGGGTCTGATCGGTGTCTTCGGTGTCGCGCTTGTGGTGCTGCGCGCCAATGCGCAGCTCGATACGGTCGGTGTCATCGCCGGACTCGCCGGCGCGGCGTCCATGGCGATGGGCACCGTGCTAACCCAGCGCTGGGGTCGACCCGAGGGCGTCGGACCGCTCGCGATCACCGGCTGGCAGCTCACCGCGGGTGGCCTGTTCATCGCACCGTTCGCCTTCCTGGTCGAGGGCGCGCCGCCCGCACTCGACGGCCGGGCCGTCGGTGGCTACCTGTACCTCGGTGTCATCGGCACCGCGCTGGCGTACTTCCTCTGGTTCCGCGGCATCGCCAAGGTGCCCGCGACCTCGGTCGCCTTCCTCGGACTGCTCAGCCCGGTATCAGCGGCTGTGATCGGGTGGATCGCGCTCGGCCAGGCGCTGAGCCCGCTGCAGGTCCTCGGTCTCGGTATCGCGCTCGGTGGCACGTTGCTCGGCCAGATGGCCGCCAAGCCGCGGATCGCGCGCGCCGTGGTCATGCCTCGGGTGCCGGTCGGGGCACGTTAATGGGTTGACCTTGACGCTACGTCAACTTGCAAGCTAGTTGTACCGACGAGAAAGAAGGGAGAACAGGTCATGCGAACGGACACTGAATGGTCCATCCAGGATCTGGCCAAGGCGGCTGGTACCACCAGCCGAACGCTGCGCCACTACGGGCAGCTCGGGCTGCTGCCGCCGAGTCGGATCGGCACCAACGGCTACCGCTACTACGACCAGGACTCCCTGGTTCGGCTGCAACGCATCCTGCTGCTGCGCGAACTCGGCCTCGGCCTTCCGGTCATCGCCGAAGTTCTAGCGGGCGAACAGGACACCGCCGCCGCACTGCGCGCGCACCTGGAACTGCTTCGGCAGGAACAGGATCGGATCCGGCGCCAGATCGAGTCGGTGACCACCACGCTGCACAAGACGGAACGAGGTGAACAACTCATGGCAGCAGAGGTTTTCGACGGTTTCGACCACACTCGGTACAAGGATGAGGTGATCGAACGCTGGGGCAAGGACGCCTACGAAAGCGGCGACCGCTGGTGGCGTTCGCTCAGCGAGGCGGATAAGCAGGCGTACTTCCAGACCCACCTGGATATCGCCGCCGACTACGGCCGAGCACACGCCACCGGACTCGCCCCCGACAGCGACGAGGTCCAGGTCATCGTCGCGCGGCACTACGACTGGATCGGGATCGGTTCCCAGCGCCGCCCGTCCTACGAGTACTTCACCGGACTCGGCGAAATGTACGTCGCCGACCCGCGGTTCGCGGCCAACTACGACGTACACGGTGACGGCACAACCGAATTCGTGCGTGACGCGATGAAGGCGTATGCCGAGGCCAACCTGCGATAGTTCGACGGGGTTCTCGTAGCCCACGCACCTGATAGCAGAGTGCCCGCACGCGATTGTTCGTGCGGGCACTCGGTGATCTTGCCCGCCTTCGCGCGGGCGCTTCTGGCTCTCACCTCGCTGTCGACCGATCGGGGGATCGCGGCCGAATCGACAACACCGCGTCCGGCGCGACGGCCGTAGGATCGGATCGTCCACAAACTAGTGGGGAGGAGTGTCGACGATGCTTTACCGGAGTGGGGATCGGCCGCCGAGCGGGGTGGTCGCGCAGATCGGTGCGGCACTCGCGGTGCTGTATGGGTTGGGGAGCGTGCTCGGCGGCACATTGCTCGTCGTCGACTTCATCGACAATCGAAGCCGGTTCGACAATTCGCTCGTCATCTTCACCACGCTCGGGGCGGCGCTGATGGCCATTGTCATGATCTTCGGCGGTATCCAGCTGTGGCGTCAGAACGAGACCGGGCGCTACACCCTGATCGTCGCATCCGGCCTATCACTCGCGATCGGCATTGTCGGACTTGCCGTTTCGCTCACCGATTACGAATTCGGCCTCGGTATCTTCTGGTGGTCCACCGCCGACCACCCGCTCTGGGTGTCCCCGTTCCTCGGCCTGGTCGGCCAGATGACCGCGCTGATCCAGGAAAACCTGCTCCGCTGCGCCATAGACCTCGCCCAGCCCCTCCTCATCCTCGTCCTGTGCGCCAACAAATACGCATCCCGCTGGACCGCCGCCCGCCCCACCCACCCGTCACATCCCGCGCTGACCTACTGACCGCGCTCGCATCGAACGAAACCCGCATGGCGCGGTACAGTTCAGCGATCGAAGTGGGGAGGGAGATCTCGATGGGTTACCCATATGGCCAACAGGGTTATGGCTATCCGCAACCCGCGTACGGCTATCAGCAGCGAGCGAGTGGTGGCACTGCGATCACCGCCGCGGTCATCGCGGTGATCGTCGGTTTGCTCGGACTTGTCGGCGTGGTCATCGGACTGTTCGTCGCGATCGACGAGAGCAACAAGTCGCACGAGTACGGCAGCTACGCTCCGGCCGCCCCGGCGGTGCCTGGCTACATCTACGGCCTGATCGCGCTCGGCGGACTCATCGCATTTCTCTGGCTGCTCGGCGCGATTCTGCTATTCCGCCGCAGCACGGCAGGCCGGGTGATCCTGATCATCATGTCCTCGCTCAGCCTGATCGGCTCCGCGATGAGCATCGCCACCGGCAACCCCGCCGGTGCCGTCGTGGGGGTCATCCCCTTGACCATCCTCATCTGCGCTTCCGTGGGCTCCACCGGACGTTGGATCGCCGCAGCCCGCGCCCCCTACCCGCCGCAATATCCATATCCACCCGCCCCGATTTACGCTCAACCCCCGCAATACCCCCACTACTGACGATCAGTTCGTGGTCGAGCAATTGCGGTTCGCGCGGTAACGCTCTCGCACAACGAAAGCGGGGGAGCTGATGAGCCATCCGTACGGCCGGCCACATATCAGCCCGGCCACTACACGTAGCCGCGGCAGCCTCCTGCTGGGCAATCACCGTAGCCGTCTAATGAGCTCGGCCCACAGGTTGTTTCGGCCGCACTGACGTACTCCGGACGAAGTGCCTCGGGCGCTAACCCTCGAGCGCCTGCATCAGTTGATCTTCGGTGATCGGGGGTACTGGGAGGGGGTGGGCGGCGGTGGCTCGCAGGCCGTCCAGGATCAGGGCGAGGTGGCGGCGCCAGGCTTGGGGGGCGATTTTGGCGGTGGCTTCGATGATGCGGGTGTGCGACCAGGTGATGAAGGCTATGTCTTCCAGCACCCAGTCGGGGCGCAGGGCGCCGGATTCCTGTGCACGGGTGATGATTTGACGCATCAGGCCGTGGCCGTATTCCTGGGCGCGCGCGATCGCGGGGCTGGGGGCGCCGCGTAGGGCGAGGTCGCTGAGTAGGCGGTCGGCGGCTTGGAGTTCGCAGACCTTCTCGACGAGGTAGACGAAAGCGTCCCAGGGGTCCTGGATTTCGATCGCCTCCCGGGCGATGCGGCCGCCCGCCTCGATGCGGTCCTCGACGGCGGCGGCGATGAGGTCGTCGCGGGTGGGGAAACGGTTGTAGAGCGTGCCGATGGCCACGCCGGCGCGGGCGGCGATCTCCTTGAGTGGTGCGTCCAGGCCGCGTTCCTCGAAGACCTCGCGGGCGGCGTTGACGAGCGCGTCCCGATTGCGTTGGGCGTCGCTGCGTAACGGCTTGTCCACGGGCATTCGCCGATCCTACAAATCCGATACCGGATTTATCTTGAGCATAGGTTCAACTTAATGCTACCGTCGACGCTAACTTGAACCACTACTCAACTTAGCGAGGAAGTATGACCAAGACGATCGCGATATTCGGCTTCGGCCCAGGGCTCGGCATGGGGACCGGACGGCGGTTCGGCCGGGAAGGGTTCCGTGTGGCGGTCATCGGACGGAATCCGGAGAAGGCCCGCGCGCACGTGGCGGAACTGGCCGCCGAGGGCATCGAGGCCGCGGCCTTCCCGGCCGATCTCACCGATGAGAAGCAGCTGTACGGCGTGGTCGATGACATCACCGACAAGTTCGGGCAGATCGACGTCGCGATGCATGGCGCGGCGGGTGACGCGGTCAATCGCATCCCGACGACCCTCGATGTCGATGCCGCTGATCTGCGCATCCCGCTGGAATTGAAGGTCTATTCACCGATCTGGATGACCCGCGCGCTCGCGCCCACGATGATCGAGCGCGGTGAAGGGGCACTCCTGTTCTCATCCGGATATTCGGACAGGTATCCGGTCCCATATCTGTCCAATTTCGGTGTCGCGCTCGGCGCGCAGCGCACCTACATTCGCCAGCTCGCCGTCGAACTGCAAGGCACCGGCGTCTATGTCGGCCTGCTCAATATCGGCGCGCTGATCGGCAACAGCAAGGCCGAGCGCCTGGTCGACGAGCAGCCGGAACTGTTCCCGGCCGGGCTCGAGATCGTCCGGATGACCAATGACGAACTGGGCGACCACTATTGGCGCATGTACACCGACCGCGACGCCGTCGAGTCGGACATCGGCTTTCCAGAGTAGTTCAGGGTGGCGGCCGCCGGATCGCCCTGCGGTACGACTCCCGATTCGAGGCCGAGATATGGGTCGAGCTGGTCGGCGGTGCGGCCGCCCGCTATCTCACCCTGTCGGGCCGATGCATCGATGCCGCCGAGGCACTGCGCATCGGCTTGGTCGCGGAGGTCGTACCCGCGGCGGAGCTGATGGATACTGTGGGCCGCCTCGCCCGAGATATCGCACGCGGTCCGCGCGAGGCGCTGATACCCACGAAGGCGAAGACGGTGCGGCGCATGGGGTCGCTCGAAAGGGTCAGCGTTGGTGTAGTCGCCGAACCAACGCGAGTCCACGAAACTGGACAGATGATCAGTTTGCGTGAATATGTAATAGCCGCCGAGTTGCCGCGGCGTAGTCGTTTCGGCTAACACCAGGAGAAATCCCGATGGCATCCGTCGGTGACTGCGCGCAGGTCGTGACTCCACCCGGCCCGCGGGCGGACTTCCGATACGCTGGGCACCCGTGACCGTCGCATCGTCCCCGGGTAACTCCGCAAACTCCGCCTCACAGTTCGATCTGATCGTCGTCGGCTCCGGATTCTTCGGGCTGACCGTCGCCGAGCGCGCCGCCAAACTGCTCGGTAAACGGGTATTAGTGATCGATCGTCGCTACCACCTCGGCGGCAACGCCTACTCGGAGCCGGAGCCGCAGACCGGGATCGAGGTGCACAAGTACGGGGCGCACCTGTTCCACACCTCGAACAAGCGGGTGTGGGACTACGTGACCCAGTTCACCGAATTCACCGGCTACCAGCACCGGGTCTTCGCGATGCACAAGGGGCAGGCCTATCAGTTCCCGATGGGCCTGGGTCTGATCTCCCAGTTCTTCGGCCGCTACTTCACCCCCGAACAGGCGCGCAAGCTGATCGCCGAACAGGCCTCGGAGGTCGAGACCAAGGACGCGCAGAACCTCGAGGAGAAGGCGATCTCGCTGATCGGCCGTCCGCTCTACGAGGCGTTCGTCCGCGATTACACCGCCAAGCAGTGGCAGACCGATCCGAAGGAACTGCCCGCCGGCAATATCACCCGCCTGCCGGTGCGCTACACCTTCGACAACCGCTACTTCAACGACACCTACGAGGGTCTGCCCAAAGAGGGTTACACGAAGTGGCTGGAGAATATGGCCGCCTCCGAGCTCATCGAGGTCCGGCTCAACACCGACTGGTTCGACGTGCGCGAGCAGATCCGCGCCGAGAACCCGGATGCCCCGGTCGTCTACACCGGACCGGTGGACCGCTACTTCGACTACAGCGAGGGCGAACTCGGCTGGCGCACCATCGATTTCGAGACCGAAGTGCTCGAAACCGGCGACTTCCAAGGCACCTCGGTCATGAATTACAACGATTCGGATGTGCCGTACACCCGCATTATCGAACCGCGGCACTTCCACCCGGAGCGCGACAGCTACCCGAACGACAAGACCGTGATCATGCGCGAATACTCCCGCTTCGCGCAGACCGGTGACGAGCCGTACTACCCGATCAATACACCGGAGGACCGCGCCAAGCTCACCGCGTACCGCGAGCTGGCGAAAAAGGAAACCGCGACGGCGAAGGTGCTTTTCGGTGGTCGCCTCGGCACCTACCAGTACCTGGATATGCATATGGCGATCGGCAGCGCGCTCAGCATGTTCGACAATGTCCTCCGGCCGCACCTGGAGTCGGGCGAGCCTCTTTCGGACCAGGAGGCGTAGATGAGCGACACTGGCGAAGCCCCGCTCATCGAAGCCGACCGGGTGCGGGTGTCCCGCACTGACGCTGAAAGCAACGAATGACCTCCCAATCGATTTTGGAAGACATGACCACCGAAACCCGCGCGAAGTCGCTGCTACAGCGCATTATCCTGCCCCGACCGGGTGAACCGCTGGACGTGCGCACCCTCTACCTGGAGGAGTCGCCGACCAATGCCCGGCGTGCGCACGCCACCACCCGTACCTCGCTGTCGGTGGGCGCGGAGTCGGAGGTGTCGTTCTGCACCTACTTCAACGCGCTGCCCGCGAGCTACTGGCGTCGCTGGAGCATGCTGAAGTCGGTTGTGCTGCGGCTCGAGCTTGCCGGGCACGGTCGCGTGGACGTCTACCGCTCGAAGGCGGATGGCTCGCGAATCCACGTGCAGGGCAAGGAATTCGCGGTCGCGCTCGCGGGAGCGCAGGGCCCGGATGAGGCCGCCGAGCGTGACCACGGAGGGACCAGGGAGCGCCGCCGATCCAACACTGCTACCGAATCGGTGCATGTGGAATTCGAAGCCGATCTCGGCCCATTCGAGGACGGCGGCTGGATCTGGTTCGACATCACCACCGATACGGCGGTCACGCTGCTCTCGGGTGGTTGGTACGCACCGGTCGAGGCGCCCGGTGCGGGCACAATCGCGGTCGGCATGCCGACCTTCAACCGGCCGAGCGATCTGGTGAAAACCCTTGGCGCGCTGGGCTCGGATCCGCTGGTGCTGGAGAAGATCGCCGCGGTCATCGTCGCCGATCAGGGCAACCGCAAGGTGGTCGACGAGCCCGGCTTCACCGAGGCCGCCGCGGTGCTCGGCGATCGGCTCGCCATTCGCAATCAGCCCAACCTGGGCGGTTCGGGTGGCTACAGCCGGGTCATGTACGAGGCGCTGAAGACCACCGACGCCCAGTACATCGTCTACATGGACGACGATATCGAGATCGAACCCGATTCGATCCTGCGCGCGTTGGCCTTCGCCCGCTTCGCCAAATCGCCCATGCTGGTCGGCGGGCAGATGCTCAACCTGCAGGAGCGCTCACACCTGCACAGCATGGGTGAGGTCGTGGACCGCGGCATCTTCATGTGGACCTCCGCGCCGAATGTCGAATACGACCACGATTTCTCGAAGTACCCGCTCAAGGATCGCGACAACTCCAAGCTGCTGCACCGGCGCATCGACGTCGACTTCAATGGCTGGTGGACCTGTGTGATCCCGCGTCAGGTCGCCGAGGAGATCGGTCAGCCGCTGCCGCTGTTCCTGAAGTGGGACGACGTCGAATACGGGCTGCGCGCCCGCGATCACGGATACTCCACGGTCACTCTGCCCGGTGCGGCCGTCTGGCATATGGCCTGGAGCGATAAGGACGACGCGATCGACTGGCAGGCGTACTTCCACCTGCGCAACCGTCTGGTGGTCGCCTCGCTGCATCTGCCGGGCAACGGGCGCGGCATGGTCGTCAACACCGTCAAGGCCACCCTGAAACACCTACTCTGCCTGGAGTATTCGACGGTCGCCATCCAGAACCTGGCGATCAAGGACTTCCTCGCCGGACCGGAGCGCCTGTTCCAGTTGCTGCCGAGCGCGCTCGGCGCGGTGCACGAAATGCGCAAGCAGTACCCGGATGCGGTCATCCTGCCGTCGTCCACCGAACTGCCGCTAGCCAGCCACATCGGCGTCGGCGCGGTCGGTGAACCGGCGAATCCGATCGCCAAAGTGGTCCGCCTGGCCAAGGGCGTCGTGCACAACTTCCGCGCGGCACATGCCGAGCATCATGAGCGTCCGCAGCTGAATGTGCCTACGCTGGACGCCCGTTGGTTCCTGCTCTCGCAGATCGACGGCGTCACCGTCACCACCGCGGACGGCCGTGGCGTGGTCTACCGCAAGCGCGATCCGCGTCAGGCCCTCGGCCTGTTCAAGGAGGCCATGCGGCTGCGCAAGGAGTTGGCGGCCCGCTTCCCGGAGATGCAGCAGCGCTACCGCGCCGCACACCCGACGCTGACCAGCACGGCGGCCTGGGAGAACGTCTTCGGTATCGACACGAAGGATGAGCAGTAGTGAGTCTGGAAGCCACCGCCGCGGACGACAACACCGCGGTACGCCCGAGTGCGAACGGACACGGCGGCCCGGTATCCGCGGTGCCGTCGGCGCCGCAACCGCCCGAAGTCAAGATCATCAACGCGGTTCAGGCCACCATCGGCACCAAGCCCGAGGTGATCAAGGCCGCGCGTGGCATGTCGCATTTCGGTGAGCACGCGCTCGGCTGGATCGGCATCGCGGCGGCGGGCTGGCTCGTCGACAAACCGCGGCGTCGGCAGTGGGCCGGGGTCGCGGTCGGCGCGGTCGGTGCGCACGCCGCATCGATCGTCATCAAGCGCATCGTCCGTCGCCCGCGGCCCAATGATCCATCGGTGCAGGTCAACGTCTCGACGCCGAGCAAACTGAGCTTCCCGTCCTCGCACGCGACCTCGACGACGGCAGCGGCGGTGTTGCTCGGCAGACTGACCGGGCTACCCTTGCCTGCGGTGCTCGTCCCACCGATGCTGCTCTCCCGGGTTGTGCTCGGGGTGCACTATCCCTCCGACGTGCTCGCCGGTTCCGCGCTCGGCGCCGCGTCCGCCGCTGTTGTGCTTGCCGCCGAAAAGAGACTCGATAGTGACCGCACAAGAAAAGACCTTGGTTGACATGAGTGAAGAGCCGACCAGCACGGACCTAGCCGAAGCAGTAGTCAAAGGCCCGCCCAAGACACTGCCCGGCGGGCTGTTCAAGGCGGTCCGCCCGCGTCAGTGGGTCAAGAACGTGCTGGTGCTCGCCGCGCCACTGGCCGCCGGTCCCGATACGGCCACCGACTTGACCGTGCTCGGTCACGTTGGGCTCGCGTTCGTGGTCTTCTGCATGGCGGCCTCGGGCATCTACCTGGTGAACGACGCACTCGACGTCGAGGCCGACCGGGCGCACCCGACCAAGCGATACCGCCCGATCGCCGCGGGCATCGTCCCGGTAAACCTGGCGTACCTGCTCTCGATGGTGCTGCTGCTCGGCTCGATCGCCGGATCGTTCCTGGCCTCCTGGCATCTGGCCGTGGTGATGACCGTCTATATCGGCATCCAGCTGGCCTACTGCTTCGGCCTCAAGCACCAGGCGGTGCTGGATATCTGCATCGTGTCCTCGGGCTTCCTGCTGCGCGCGGTCGCCGGTGGTGCGGCCGCGAATATCGAGCTGTCGCAATGGTTCCTGCTGATCATGGCGTTCGGCTCGCTGTTCATGGCCGCGGGTAAGCGCTACGCCGAACTGCAGATCGCGCTGAGCACCGGCGCCAAGATCCGCAAGTCGCTGGAGTACTACACACCGACGTATCTCCGCTTCATCTGGACTCTCGCCGCGACCGCGGTAGTGGTGTTCTACGGCCTGTGGGCGTTCCAACAGGACAATCTGAAGCACACCAATTGGTTCGCAATCTCGATGATTCCGTTTACCATCGCAATCCTGCGTTACGCGGTCGACGTCGATGGCGGCGAGGCCGGTGAACCCGAAGAGATCGCGCTGGGGGATCGCATCCTCCAGTTCCTCGCAATCGCCTGGATCGGAGCGGTAGGTGTCGCTGTCTATCTCACCTGACGAACTGTTGGTAGAGGGAGTGGAGCGAACAGAACAAGTAACGAAGGAGCCGGCCGAAGGGCCGGCTCGTTCGGCCTTGTGGTTCGCCAGGCTATCCCGAGCCACCTTCGTCGGTGGGATCGCACTCACTGTCGTCCTATTTTCGGTCGGCGCCTGGCAGCGACGTTGGATCGCCGACGACGGCCTCATCGTGCTGCGCACGGTGCGGAACCTGTTGGCGGGCAACGGGCCGGTTTTCAACGAGGGCGAGCGCGTCGAGACCAATACCAGTACCGCGTGGACCTATCTGGTGTGGTTCTTCAGCTGGCTCACCAAGGCCAGGCTGGAGTACGTCGTACTCGGTGTCGCGCTGACGGTGTCGATGTCGGCGATCGTCTTCGCCATGCTCGGCGCCGCACGGCTGTGGGGCGGTACGAAAACGGCGCTGCTGCTGCCGGCGGGCGTATTCGTCTACATCGCCCTGCCGCCCGCCCGTGACTACGCCACCTCCGGTCTGGAGAGCGGTCTGGTCATCTGCTGGCTGGGTCTGCTGTGGTGGCAACTGGTGCGCTGGAGCCAGACCGAGCGAGTGAAGCTGCCCGCGCTGTTCGGGCTGGTGTTCCTCGCCGGCCTCGCACCGCTGATCCGTCCGGAGATGACGCTGGTCGGCGCGCTGTCGCTGCTGATGATCTTCCTGGCCCCGATGCCGCGGTCCCGGCTGCACCCGATCGTTTTGCGCGGCTTGATCGTTGCCGCCGCCGGACTGGTGCCGATGTGCTACCAGGTCTGGCGGATGGGCTACTACGGCCTGCCCTATCCGAATACCGCGGTCGCCAAGGACGCGGGCGGCGCCAAGTGGGGTCAGGGCTGCAAATACCTGTGGGATCTGGTCGGTCCGTACTACCTGTGGGTGCCGCTGCTGGTGCTGCTGGTGCTCGGTGTGGTCGCGGGCCGCTCGTCGCGTTCCGCCAAGGAATCCGCCGAGCGCGGCTGGACGGTGCGCCGGGTCCGTGAATGGCTGCACTCGCCGAGCGCGGTGGTCGCGCTCGTGCTCGGCAGCGGATTCGTCCTCACGATCTACGCCCTGCGCGTCGGCGGTGACTTCATGCACGGCCGGATGCTGCTGCCGCAGCTGTTCTGCCTACTGCTGCCGGTCGCCGTGGTGCCGCTGCGGCTGCCCGAGGGCGGCCTGCGAGCGGTGACAGCCAAGAATTGGTCCTTTGCGGTGATCGCGCTCGCGCTGCTCGGCACCGCGGGCTGGGCGCTGTTCGCGGCCAACACCACGGCCATCAAGTCCGGCACCAAGATCAGTTCCTCCGGCATCGTCGACGAGCGCGTCTACTACGTCCTCAATACCGGCCACGACCATCCGATCCTGGCTGAGGACTACCTGGACTACCCGCGCGTGCGGGCCATGGTGAACAACATCGCCGAAACCCCCGACGGCGGTCTGCTGCTGAACTCGCCGTCGTTCATGTTCTGGTACGTCGCGCCGCCGCCGCAGCCGATTCCCGAGGGTGGCGCCGGACATACCGTCTACTTCCTGAACCTCGGCATGACCAGTATGAACGTCCCGCTGGACGTGCGCGTCATCGACCAGATGGGCTTGGCCTATCCGCTGGCCGCGCACACCGACCGGCTCACCGACGGCCGGATCGGCCACGACAAGAGCCTGTATCCGGACTGGGTCGTGGTGGATCTCGGCATGGTCGACCGGCATCCGTGGATGCCCTGGTACATGGACGAGAAGTGGGTCACCCAGGCGCGTACCGCCATGAGCTGCCCGGAGACCGTGGCACTGAATATCTCCTACCGTGATCCGCTCACCTGGGGCCGCTTCAAGCACAACCTGATCCACGCACTGCATTTCGCGAAATACCGGATCGATCGCGTGCCGAAGTACGAGATCGAGCGGTGTGGGCTAGTTGACCCGTATCCTCAACCGCAAAGGTAAGACGCAACTCCTGTCACACTGGGCCCATGGATCTCCGTGGGCTCAGTTCTTTCACTGACCAGGGCAAATAAACGTGGCGCATATCGCTTTATCTCTTTTTGATAACGTCACCGCATCGATGAAGCGATATGGTACGTGGGAACGCCCGTCGGGGCGTCCGATTCGACATGGCCCATCCAGTGGTCAACGTAGAGACGCGGTCGTAGTACGACCGCATAACGAAAGGCCGTAAACCAGATGCGAGGCGTGATCGGGCGAAGGACGCAGAATGGACGTCTGAAAACCCGTAGAGCCAGTTCGTGGCTCAAGCGGTCGGTGCTGATGTCGCTGGCTATCTTGCTGCCGCTCGGGGTGTCAGTAGCAGGTCCGGCGGGTTCCGCGTCGGCTGCGTTCAACCCGGACGGCTTCGATTTCTGGGTCGACTCCAGCATGGGTCCGATCAAGTCGCGGATCTTCCGCGCCGCGGACGGCAATACCGGCCGCGTGGTCTACGCGCTCGACGGTATGCGGGCCCGCGGTGACCTGAGCGGCTGGGAGAACGATACCGAGGTCGCCCGTGAACTGACCAAGTGGAATATCAATGTGGTCATGCCGGTCGGCGGCCCGTCCAGCTTCTACGCGGACTGGAACGCGCCGGGTAACTTCCTCGGCCTGAGCACCGGTTCGTCGGGTTCGGCCAACGGTTCTTCCTCCGGGTCCGCGATGACCGGCTCCTCGGGTTGGAACGAGACTCTCGGCAAGTCGAACACCTACAAGTGGGAGACCTTCCTGACCAGCGATCTGCGCAATGCCCTGCGTGATCGCCTCGGCTTCAGCCCCACCCGCAACGGCGTCTTCGGCCTGTCCATGGGCGGCAGCGCCGCGCTGACGCTCTCGGCCTACCACCCGGACCAGTTCGTCTACGCCGGTTCGTATTCCGGCTACCTGAACATCTCCGCACCGGGTATGCGCGAGGCGCTGCGCGTCGCGATGATCAGCGCTGGTGGCTACAACATCGACGCGATGGCGCCGCCGTGGGGCCCGCAGTGGCTGCGCATGGACCCGTTCGTCTTCGCGCCGCGACTGATCCAGAACGGCACCAGGCTCTGGGTTGCCGCCGGCAGCGCACTGCCCGGTCCGGCCGATGCCAGCTCGCCGATCGATGTCATCCAGGGCACGCCGCTGGAGGCACTCGCGCTGGTCAACACCCGGGCCTTCCAGGTCCGGATGGCGACACTGGGTGCGCAGAATGTCACCTACAGCTTCCCGTCTGTCGGCATCCACAACTGGCACAACTGGGAGTCCGAGGTCTACCGCATGATCCCGGACCTCTCCGCCAACATCGGGTAATCCGAGACCTGCTCGAAACCGCCTGGCGTGTTCGCACGCCAGGCGGTTTTTTTTGTTTGCTCGCATCCGTCCGAAACCCCCGTTGACAACGAATCAGCTGCGTGATGCCTTCGGTAGTTGTGGGGTGAATCACTTTCCAGCAACATAGAAGCATTTGCTGGAGGTTGATGTACAAAGAGCATGCATAGAGGTCGAATCGTCCGTTTTGAGTAGGACGGTGCGTCTGTATGCCCGATGAGGGGTCGGCCGAAGTCGCTAACTATTTGCTGGCTGGCCGTCTGGATGAAAGGTCGAGTCGAATGCGAAGTGTGCGCTGGAAACGTAGGCCCCCGCGTCGGGACCCAGGATCTGCCTCGGGTTACTGGGCAAAGAAATTGGTGTTCGGCGTGGCGACGGCCATGCTGTTACCGCTCGGGATCTCCGTGGCGGGCAGCGGCGCCACCGCATCGGCTGGCTTCGACCCGGCGGCCTTCGACTTCTGGGTCGACTCCAGCATGGGCCCGATCAAGACCCGAGTGCTACGGGCCGCGGACGGCAATACCAACCGTGTTGTGTACGCGCTCGACGGCCTGCGCGCTCCGGAGACGTTGAACGGCTGGGAGATCGAGACCAACGTCGCCGAGCAGATGGCGAGTTGGAATATCAACGTCGTCATGCCAGTCGGTGGCATGTCGAGCTTCTACGCCGACTGGAACGCGCCCAGTGAGTTCTTCGGGGTTCCCGCGGGCTCCGGCTCGAACTCCGGCTCCGGCGCGATGAACGCGCTCTCGGGTGGTCCCGGCAAGAGTTATCGGTATCAGTGGGAGACCTTCCTGACCAATGATCTGCGCTGGGCGCTGCGCGACCGGCTCGGGTTCAACCCGAACGGCAACGGTGTCTTCGGGCTGTCCATGGGCGGAAGCGCCGCACTCACACTGGCTGCCTATCATCCGGACCAATTCAGGTTCGCGGGTTCGTACTCCGGCTTCCTGAACAACTCCGCGCCAGGTATGCGTGAGGCAATCCGGGCGGCGATGCTGGACGCGGGCGGCTACAACGTGGACTCGATGGCGCCGCCGTGGGGCCCACAGTGGCTGCGGATGGACCCGTTCGTCTTCGCCCCCAACCTGGTGCGTAACGGCACCAGGCTCTGGATTGCCGCGGCGAGCGGATTGCCGACTTCTCAGGACGGCCCGAGCTTCAACACGCTCTACGGCATGGGCCTGGAATCGTTGGCGCTGGCCAACACTCGGGCCTTCCAGGTGCGCATGGCGACGCTGGGTGGCGGTAATGCCGTCTACGATTTCCCGGCCTATGGCGTCCACGCCTGGAACAACTGGCAGGACGAGTTCAACCGCATGCTCCCGGACCTCTCCGCCAACATCGGTTAGTTTTACGCACCGATCGGACCGCCTGGACGCCAGGCGGTCCGTTTGTTTTGTCCGGGTTCATCTATTTGTTCGCTTGTTGTCTGGGTGATCGCTGGGAAGTGTTCGGCGCGGTATGTCCGATTTCGGTCCGTAGTTGGAGTCCGCAGCGACAAATTCTCCGGATTTCCTCACGGTCCGGCACGGCGGCGGCATTTCGTTCGGGGTGCGGTTCGAAGATTTGCCTATAGAAGAGCGATAACGCTGAGACCTTCTGTGCGCGGGAGGCATCGGTGCGGAGTGTCGATCCTCATGCGCGACAACAGCGAACGGTGCTCGCATGGGCGGAAGGTCGAATCGATGCGGCCTCGCGAACTAGTTGCCAGTGGTTGGCTGCAGCGGTCGGTGGTCGGAGTGGCATTGGCACTGCCCTCCGGAATAGCCGCTGCCGATCTCAGCGGCTGGGAGATCGAAACCGAGATCTGCCGAAGTGGAATATCTGTTGTGGGCGGCAGTGCGACGCTGACGCTAGCGGTATATCACCCGGACCAATTCCGCTATGCCGGTTCGTTTTCGGGCTACTTGAATATTTCGGTGCCCAGGTATGCGCATGGCGCTGCGGCTGGCATTGCTGGAGCCGATCACGACCCATGCCTTCCGGGTCCGGCTGGATCCCCAGGCCCGAGGAACGCGGTCTTGCGCTACCCCGCGGTCGGCGTGCACGCCTGGTGCTACTGGGCCGACCGAGCACTCGGGATGGTGCCGGATCCGAGCCGGTACTCCCGGGCAAGGATTGGGACTCCCTAGTGACCCCCTAATCTTTGTCCGAAATTCCCGTTCCGACACGACATCTCCGGACGAACGCGATAAGGTCTCCGCACGATCACAGCTTGTGAACGGGCGGAATTCGGTCACTCGAATACCCCGGTCTTGCTAAGGCTTCGCATGTCGAATAACCTCCAGCGAGCGCAAGTGTGACCAGATCGTTGTAGCGCCGTCTCTTGTGCCGGAATGTCGGGTACCGGTTCGCATGTGACGCGCGTCTCGTTGGCAGCACGGGTGTTGCCCGGCCCGCAAGGGCTACGGGCGACACCACAACAGCAGAAAGAGAGCAGGATTCATGGGTTTCGGCAGGGCGGCCGCGCCGAAGAGAACCAAGTCGGGACGGCGGGGCACGCCTCGTGGTTGGCGGAATCGAATTCTGGCTGTCGGTGCCGCGGCGTTGGCGCTACCGATCGCCGCAGGCGTGACGGGCCCGACCGTTGCCTTGGCCGCGCCGGTGCACGGCCCCGCGCTGCGGACGCCGTCGGGCGGCTTCGAGGACCTGATGGTCCCGTCCCAGATGGGGCCGATCAAGGTCCAGGTGCAGTGGGCAGCGCGCGGCGGTAACGCGGCGCTGTATCTGCTCGACGGCTTGCGGGCACGTGACGACCGCAATGCATGGTCGTTCGAGACGAACGCCCTCCAGCAGTTCGGCAACGACAACATCTCGCTGATCATGCCGGTCGGCGGCCAGTCGAGCTTCTATGCCGACTGGTACAGCCCGAGCAACACCAACGGCCAGAAGACCACCTACAAGTGGGAGACCTTCCTCACCAGGGAACTCCCCGCCTTCCTCGAGGGCTACGGTGTGTCGCGCACGAACAACGCGGTTGTCGGTCTCTCGATGGGTGGTTCGGCCGCGCTGGCACTGGCCGCCTATCACCGCGACCAGTTCAAGTACGCCGCGTCCTACTCCGGCTACCTGAACATCTCCGCGCCGGGTATGCGTGAGGCGATCCGCATCGCGATGCTGGATGCCGGCCGCTACAACGTGGACTCGATGGCCGCGCCGTGGAGCTCGCAGTGGCTGCGGATGGACCCGTTCGTCTTCGCGCCGCAGTTGCGTGGTCTGCCGATGTACATCTCGGCGGCCAGCGGTCTGCCGGGGCAGTACGACAACCCGAACTCGGCTGTCGGCTACTTCAACACCGCCAACGGTATGGCGCTGGAGGCGCTCTCGCTGGTGAACACCCGCGCGTTCCAGTCTCGCCTGGGCTCGCTCGGCATTCCGGCCACGTTCGACTTCCCGGCCGCGGGTACCCACTCGTGGAAGTACTGGGAGGGTGAGCTGTGGAACTCCCACAACGGCATCCTCGACGCCACCGGCGGTTGGTGAGCTGAGGGTCTAGACGCCGAACGGCGCCATCTGCTTCCGAACGGAAGCAGATGGCGCCGTTTCGCGTTTGAAGGCGGAAAAGCCTATCCGCGTGTCTACCGGCTACCGCGCCGCAACCGGGGTAGGAAACACATGTGGCAGCACTCGCATTCGGCAGACGGGGGCGGCGCGGGCGGCGTGACGGGCGTGTGGCCCGCGGCCGGGTCGCGCTGCTCGCCATCGCCATCGTGATCCCACTCGCATCCAGCATTTCCCCGGCGACCGCGCCGGCAAACGCCCAGCCCGCCGTCGCTGCGGCCGTCGGCGCGACGATGCAGCGGGTGGTGTGGCTGACCGATCGACGGGTCGCGCTGTGGATCAATTCACCGTCGATGGCCAACCCCATCCAGGTGCAGCTGCTGCTGGCCCGGGATTGGAACACCCACCCGGAGGCCAGGTTCCCGGCCCTGTTCATGCTCGACGGTCTGCGGGCCACCGAGGAGGAGAGCGGCTGGACCCACGACGCCGGTGCGGTGGATTTCTACGCCGATAAGAACGTCACGGTGGTGCTGCCGGTCGGCGGTCAGTCCAGCTTCTACTCCGACTGGCTGCAGCCGGACAACGGTCGCAACTACAAATGGGAGACCTTTCTGACCAAAGAACTTCCGCCGCTACTGGAGAGCCAGTGGCGGACCACGGAGGTGCGTGGCATGGAAGGCATTTCGATGGGCGGCACGGCCGCGATGTTCCTGGCCGGCCGCAATCCGAACTTCGCGAAATACGCCGCGTCGTACTCCGGCGTGCTGACCACGACCACCCTCGGCATGCCGCAGGCGATCCAGTTCGCCATGCACGATGCGGGCGGCTTCGATTCGGCCGCCATGTGGGGTCCGCCGGGCGGTCCGGAATGGGACAGCCACGACCCATATGCGTTGGCGGACAAGCTCAAGGGCGTCAGCCTGTATATCTCCAGCGGTAACGGCTCGACCGGGCCGTTCGACCTGGCCAGCGGCATTCCCGGGGTAAGCACCAATTACGCGGGCATGGGCTTGGAGATCCTATCCCGGCTGACCTCGCAGAACTTCGTGACCAAACTCGCCAAGCTCTCCATCCCCGCCCAGGTGAATTACCGTCCCTCCGGCACGCATTCGTGGCCGTACTGGGATTTCGAAATGCGGCAGTCCTGGCCGCAGGCCGCCGCCGCGCTCGGGGTCGACCCGAACAAACCGCCGTGCCAGACCGGGGGCGCGATCGCCGCGCTGGCCAGCGGCAACGGCTGGCTCGGTGAATGCCTGACCGGTGAGTACCCGGTGGCGGGCGGCATCGCGCAGGACTTCAAGGGCGGTCGGGTCTTCTATTCGCAGGCCGACGGGGCGCACGCGGTCGGCGGCATGATCGGCGGCGGCTACCAGGCCGCGCTCGGCCCGAGCGGTTCGCTCGGCCTGCCCACCGATGACGAGCGCGGGCTGCCGGATGGCCGCGGACGCATGCAGGCCTTCCAGAACGGCCTGCTCTACTGGACTGCGCGAACCGGCGCCCAGGTGGTGCGCGGCGCCATTCTCGACGAATGGGGCAGGCAGGGCTTCGAGAGCGGTCCGGCCGGATATCCCACCGGGCCGGAGACCAAGGCCCCCAATAAGGACGGTGTAGTCCAGCCCTTCGAAAACGGCCCGATCTACTACAGCGCGAAGACCGGCGCACATCATGTGCAGGGGATGATCCTGGGCAAGTACGCCGAATTGGGTTATGAGAACAGTCAACTCGGTTTCCCTACCGCCGCCGAGGCCCCGAGCAAGGATTTCGGACGCTACAGCAAGTTCGAGGGCGGAAATATCTACTGGAGCCCGCTCTCGGGTGCGTGGGCGGTGCGTTCGGGTCCGATCATGGATATGTGGTCGGTGGTCGGCTATGAGAACGGCAGGCTCGGGTATCCGACCAGTGACCAGTTCGCCATTCCCGGCGGCACCCAGCAGAATTTCCAGACCGGATTCATAACCGTGCACGATGGCAAACCCGAAGTTCACGGTATTTGATCCCAACCGGTCTGTTTGCTGACCGACTGCACCTATGGTTGGCTTTCCTCTAGCCTGGGTGGCGACCCGACCCCTTAGTGAACAGATCGAGGACACGAATTCATGCATCGGACCCGCGGAAAGGTTATCGGCGTAGTCGTGGGGATCGCCGCTACCGGCTTGCTCGCCGCTTGTGGCAATAACGATTCGACGGCCACGAGTACGCCGACTCTGTCGCACACTACGACGGCGGCGCCCACCCCCGCCTCGACCAGCGCCGCTGCGACCGGTCAGCCGTCACAGGCCCCCGAGACGCCCACCGATACGGCGACGCCGGAGCGTCCGCAGCCCGTCCCGACCAATGCCGCCCCCGAGGACACCTCGAAGCTCACCGACAAGGACAAGAAGTTCCTCGACGCGCTCAAGGCCGCGGGCATCACCCCGTCCACCCCGGATATCGCGCTGAGCATCGGCTCCTACGTCTGCCAGGGCATCGCGGCGAATGCCTCCGATCAAGATCTGATGACCTTCGTCTCGGCCATGGCCGGATCGGATCCGTCCTTCGATCCGGCGAAGATGCCAGTGGAGAAGGCCGGAAGGATCTACATCGATACGGCTAAGGCGACGTACTGCCAGTGAGTGCGCGTCTCGGTTCGGCCTCCCGCCGGCCCCGAAAACCGGCGGGATGTCTGCTCTTCATCGGTCTGGTGGTGCTCGTCCTCGTCATCGCGCTGCTGCTGTGGTTCGTGCTCGCCGGTCCACTGCGCAAGCCGAAGCCCGGCCCGAAGCCGCCGCCGCCGCCGACCTCCCAGCCGGCCTGGTGCCCCGATGTGCAGATGATTTCGATACCCGGTACCTGGGAATCGAATAGCAACGACGATCCGCACAATCCGACGGCCAATCCGATCTCGTTGATGCTCAACGTCTCCGGGCCGGTGTCGCAACAGTTCTCGGAGGGGCGGCTCGATGTATACACCGTTCCGTACGTCGCGCAGTTCTCCAATCCGATCGCCATTCCGCCGGACGGTCAGCAGTCCTACAACAACAGCCGCTCCGAGGGCTGGCAGCGTGCGCTCGACGCGATGTCGAATCGGTACCGCGACTGTCCGCTGACCACGTATGTGCTCGCCGGGTTCTCCCAGGGCGCGGTGATCGCGGGCGATATCGCCAACCAGATCGGCGTGGGCAAGGGGCCGGTACCCGCGGACAAGGTGCTGGGCGTCATGCTGATCGCCGACGGTCGCCGCACCGGTGACACTGGGCCGGGGCAGGCCATCCAGATCGGCACCGCGCCCGCCGGAGTCGGCGCCGAGATCGCGCTCAACGGGTTGAAGGTGCCCGGGATCACGATGACCGGCGCAAGGGAAGGTGGTTTCGGCTCGCTCGCCGATCGCACCTACACCATCTGCGCGCCGGGTGATCTGATCTGCGATTCGCCGCACGACGCGTTGAGTCCCCTGAACATCGTGGGCAGCGTGCTGACCCTCGTCCGCGCGGTGGGCAACCCGGTGCACAGCCTCTACAACGGTTACGTGGTGGACGGCGATGGCACCACCGCGACACAGTGGACAGTGAACTGGGCCGAAGGTTTGATCGAAGCAGCGCCCCACCCGGCGCATGCTTGACCGCCTCCCCGGGCCTTTACCGGTCATGGGAGCCTCGACAGTGCCGTCGCGGACCGACGGTCGAATGCGGGTGAGCCGCTGGGCGTACCCGGCGAGTTACCCATGGGCGCACGAAATCAGTTGTTTCCTTGGTGACCGGTCACATGAAACCCGCCTGATCGCGGTGCTAGTGACGCAAGCCCGGGCAACTACACACCACAACGCTGTAAAGTGCGCCTGATGATCGCGATGCCGGCCCTCGAGCCCCCAGAAGTGTGGGCACGATGCGGCCGGGCGTCGCGCCCACATTTCCTTACAGCCAGGAGCATGAGTTCATGACAGAAGCCGCCGCTAGCGATCGCTTGCGGGTCGCTCGAAACGGCACTGCACCGGCCACCACGGCGAGCCCTGACGCGGATGCCGAGTTGACCGCGCTGGGTACTCCGCTGCGGCCCTTCCGCTTCGCGGCCGCGGGCGAGGGAAATAAGCAAGAGGGCGGGGCCAGGAAGTTCGTCCAGACCGCGCAGACGGCCGAGGAATACGGCTTCGACACCTTCGTCGTGCCCGATCACCTGGGTGACCAGATCGGCCCGATCGCCGCACTCGGTGCGCTGACCCAGGC
Source organism: Nocardia sp. NPDC049737 (assembly GCF_040674755.1). Classification (NCBI taxonomy): domain Bacteria; kingdom Bacillati; phylum Actinomycetota; class Actinomycetes; order Mycobacteriales; family Nocardiaceae; genus Nocardia; species Nocardia sp. NPDC049737. The sequence continues at coordinate 164,199 of NZ_JBFANH010000017.1, forward strand.
CACCGAGCGGATCCGGCTGGGAACCTCGGTGCTGGCCAATGGTTTCCGGCATCCGGTGGTGCTGGCCAAGGACCTGGCCACCATCGACGTGCTGTCCAAGGGCCGCCTCGAGGTCGGCATCGGCGCGGGCTGGAAGCAGGACGAATTCGTCGCCGCTGGTCTGCCGTACGAATCGCCGGGTGTGCGCCTTGCGAAGTTGGACGAGACCCTGAGCATCCTCGATGTGCTGCTGCGTGGCCAGGAATGCACCTTCGAGGGCAAGTACTACCAGGTGCACGGTGTCAAGGGCACGCCACGGCCGCGGCAGGGCCCGCGCCCGCCGATCTGCACCGGCGGCGGCGGCCCGAAGATGCTGCGACTGGCCGCCAAGCACGCCGATATCATCTCGGTCGTTCCGGTCACCACCAAGAACGGCAAGGGACTGCTGTCCGGGATCACCTTGGAAAAGACCATCGAGAAGGTGAACCTGATCAAGGAAGCCGCGGGTGAGCGTTTCGCCGATATCGAGCTGAACTGGGCCATTACCGCGATCGTCATCACCGACGATCGGGAGAAGACCGCCGAGATGGCGTTGTCGGCCATCGATCGTGGACTGCACCCGGACCTCGAGGTCGACGTAAAACTGTCGGTCGAGGAAATCCTCGCCTCGCCCTATGTGGCGATCGGCACATTCGAGGAGATCGCCGAACAGATCCGTCAGGTGCGGCAACTCACATCGATGTCCTATGTCGGTGTGTTCCCAACCCAGATGGACGCGTTCGCGCCGATTATTCCGCTGCTGCGGGGGGAGTGACCCGGTCTTCTCTGTAACATGACTCTGGTTTGAGAACATCTAGCCGATAGCGGTCTACCGCGCAGACCGCAATAAAATCTGCAGGCTGGCTCTTGCATGTAGAGCACCCGCGGGCGATAGCGAGTCGGGGCCTCACAGGTAACAGCGGCGTTGTCGCCGTCTTGCTGCGTGTGCCTCGGAGGAGATGAAGGAATGGAAGAGACTTTCGACGATTACCTGGATGAGACCGGGAACATCCGTATTCCCGATGATCACACCCTGGTGGACCACGTCGAGAAGCACACCCGCAACGACGCGAACACCCTCGCGTACCGCTACATCGACTATTCGCGCGAGCGTGACGGTGAGGCGCAGGAGCTGACGTGGCGTGAGTTCGGTATTCGGCTGCGCGCGGTGGCCGCTCGACTGCAACAGGTGACCAACCCGGGTGACCGGGTCGCGATCCTCGCCCCGCAGGGCCTGGATTACGTGATCTCCTTCTTCGCCGCGATCTACGCGGGCACCATCTCGGTGCCGCTGTTCGACCCGGACGAGCCGGGCCACACCGACCGCCTGCACGCGGTGCTCGGCGACTGCGAACCCTCGGCCATTCTGACCGCGAGCTCCTCCGCGGCCGGTGTGCGCCAGTTCTTCCGCTCGCTGCCCGCCGCCCAGCGTCCGCGCATCATCGCGGTCGACGCGATCCCGGACGCCGTCGGCGAGAGCTGGGTGCGACCCGATGTCGCCGTCGATGACATCGCCTACCTGCAGTACACCTCGGGCTCCACGCGCGTCCCGGCCGGTGTCGAGATCACCCACCGGGCGGTCGGCACCAATCTGCTGCAGATGGTCGACGCGATCAACCTGGACTGGAACTCACGCGGTGTCACCTGGCTGCCGCTGTTCCACGATATGGGCCTGCTGACGGTGATCCTGCCCGCGGTCGGCGGCAAGTACATCACCATCATGTCGCCGAGCGCGTTCGTGCGCCGCCCGTACCGCTGGATCAAGGAACTGGCCGCACACAACGACGGCGCCGGAACCTTTGCCGCCGCACCGAACTTCGCCTTCGAGCACGCCGCCGCGCGTGGTCTGCCGAAGAACGGTGAATCGCTGGACCTGTCGAATGTCATCGGCCTGATCAACGGCAGTGAGCCGGTGACCACCTCGTCGATGAAGAAGTTCAACGATGCGTTCGCCCCGTACGGCCTGCCCAAGACCGCGATCAAGCCCTGCTACGGCATGGCCGAGGCGACGCTGTTCGTCTCCGCGACCAAGGCCGAGGACGAGGCCAAGGTCGTCTACGTCGACCGCAACGAGCTCAACGCGGGCCGCATGATCAGGGTCGAGCAGGGCGCCGAGAACGCCATCGCTCAGGTCTCCTGCGGTTATGTCGCGCTGTCGCAGTGGGCCGCCATCGTCGATCCGGAGACCGTCGATTCCGACGGCGGCGGGCACGAGCTGGCCGACGGTCAGGTCGGTGAGATCTGGCTGCACGGCAACAATATGGGCATCGGCTACTGGGGTCGTCCGGACGAGACCGCAGCGACCTTCCACAACAAGGTCGCCCACCGCCTGTCCGAGGGCAGCCACACCGAGGGCACCGCGCTCGACGCCAACTGGATGCGCACCGGCGACTACGGCGTGTACTACGAGGGCGAGCTGTACATCACGGGTCGGGTGAAGGACCTCGTGATCGTCGACGGCCGCAATCACTACCCGCAGGACCTCGAGTTCTCCGCGCAGGAGGCCTCGAAGGCGCTGCGCCCCGGTTTCGTCGCCGCGTTCTCGGTGCCCGCGAACCAACTGCCCGCCGAGGTATTCGAACAGGGCAGCCATTCCGGCCTGAGCTTCGATGCCGACGACGCCTCCGAGCAGCTGGTCATTGTGGCCGAGCGCGGACCGGGCGCCGGTAAGGCCGACCCGCTGCCGATCGGCGACGCGGTCCGCGCGGCCATTTCCCAGCGCCACGGCGTGACCGTGCGCGACGTGCTCTTGGTCCCCGCTGGTTCGATTCCACGGACCTCCAGCGGAAAGATCGCTCGACGCGCCTGCAAGACTGCTTATCTGGAGGGAACGCTGCGGGGTGGTTACACCCAGCAGGCCTTCCCCGATGCACCGGAAGAGTAATTGCCCGAGGGTGGCTCGATCCGAATATCGACGCTCGGCGTGGCTTTCCACGCCGGGGGTCGATTCACGGCGTGCCCGGTACGCAGACAGGTAGCTTGAGGAACTGATGGCTGACAACGAGGGCACGCCCGACCAGACGACCGAGATCGTGCCCGCCGATGCGGACGCGGTCGATACCACTGACGCCGGGCAGGCTTCGCCACCCGCCGCGACGACCGATATGTCGGTCGCGGAGCTGCGGGAGTGGCTGCGGCGCTGGGTAGCCGACGCGACCGGTCAACCGATCGAGCAGATCACGGTGGACCGGCCGATGGAGGAGTTCGGGCTGGCCTCACGCGATGCCATCGCCCTCGGCGGTGATATCGAAGAGCTGACCGGTGTCGTGCTGACGGCGACGGTCGTCTATCAGCATCCGACTATCGCGTCGCTGGCCGAGGTCGTCATCAATGGTGAGCCGGAGTTGCCGGAGGAGTCGGGTAACGACTCGTTCTACACGGCCGGGTACCAGCCGGGCGATGCGCACGACATCGCGATCGTCGGCCTGTCCACCCGGCTGCCCGGTGCGGGCGATACGCCGGAGTCGACCTGGGAATTCCTGATCAGCCGCGGTGACGCGATCCGGGAGCGCCCAGAGGGGCGTTGGGACGAGTTCACCGACGACCCGGCGGTGGCCGCGAAGGTCGCCGAGGGCAACACCTTGGGCGGCTACCTCGACCAAGACGTAGTCAAGGGCTTCGATGCGGAGTTCTTCGCTATGTCTCCGATCGAGGTCGAGCGGGTCGATCCGCAGCAGCGCTTGATGATGGAGCTGGCCTGGGAAGCATTGGAGCACGCCAGGATTCCCGCAAGCGACCTCAAGGGTGAGTCGGTCGGTGTTTTCGTCGGTACTTCTACCAACGACTTCCAGTTGGTGTCCGCCCTCGGCTTGGGTCAGTCCGATCCGAGTGCACCCGCCTCGGCTGATGCGTACGCGCTGACCGGTGGATCCTCTGGCATCATCGCCAACCGGATCTCCTACTTCTACGACTTCCGCGGCCCCTCTGTCGCTGTCGATACTGCCTGCTCGTCCACCCTGGTCGCGGTGCACCAAGCGGTGCGCGCACTGCGCGACGGTGACGCCGACCTGGCACTGGCCGGCGGCGTGAACATGTTGCTCGCGCCCGCGATCACTCTCGGCTTCGACTCGATCGGCGCGGTCGCCAAGAACGGCCGCATCAAGGCGTTCTCCTCCGATGCCGACGGCATGGTCCGTTCCGAGGGCGCCGGTCTGGTGGTGCTCAAGCGGCTGGCCGATGCCGAACGTGATGGTGATCGCATTCTCGCGGTGATCAAGGGCTCGGCGATCAATTCCGATGGCCGGTCCAACGGCATCGTCGCACCGAACCCGGATGCGCAGGCCGATGTACTGCGCCGGGCCTATCGGGATGCAGGCATCGCGCCGTCCACGGTCGACTACATCGAGGCCCACGGCACCGGCACGCTGCTCGGTGACCCGATCGAGGCCGATGCGCTCGGCCGGGTGGTCGGTCGCGGTCGCGACGACGACAAGCCCGCGCTGCTCGGCTCGGCGAAGACGAACTTCGGGCACCTGGAGTCCGGCGCGGGCGCTGCCAGCCTGGCCAAGGTGGTCATGGCGCTGCAGAACAACGTACTGCCGCCGAACGTCAACTACGCCGGGCCGAACCCGTATATCCCGTTCGAGCAGGCTCACCTGAAGGTCGTCGACGAGCCGTCGGAATTCCCGCGCTACAGCGGCACCGCGACCATCGGTGTTTCCGGCTTCGGTTTCGGTGGTACCAACGCCCACGTTGTCATCCAGGAATACAAGCCGACTTCGGCTGCGGTTGACCAGAACGAAACCCTCGGCTCGGATCACGAGACTACGGATCTCGTCGCCGAGGTCGACGAGGCGGCAGACCGGAACCAAATGGTCGATACGGACTACGAGACCACAGATGTGGTAGCGGAGGCCGCCGAAATAGTCGCCGAAAGTGCCGAGCAGGTCGCGGCAGACGTAGCGGCCGTTGCGGAATGGGAGTCGACCGAGCGGGCCGAACCGCTGCCGGTGATCCTTGCGGTATCGGCCTACCTGCCTTCGCGTCGCCGCCGCGCTGCCGCGGAACTGGCCGACTGGCTGGAGACTGAGAAAGGCCGCGACACTCCGCTCGCGGATGTGGCACGCTCGCTGGCCAAGCGTAGCCATTGGCGTTCACGTGGCGTGGTCATCGCCAAGACCCATGAAGAGGCCGTTGCCGGTCTGCGTGCGATCGCCGCGGGCAAGCCCGGGGCCGGTGTGTTCACCGCGGACGCGCCCGTCGCGCAGGGCCCGGTCTGGGTGCTGTCCGGATTCGGTGCGCAGCACCGCAAGATGGGTAAGCAGCTCTATCTGGAGAATTCGATCTTCCGCAAGACCGTCGACGAGGTCGACGAGCTGGTGCAGGACGAGGCCGGGTATTCGGTGCGCGAGATGATCCTGGACGACGCCCAGGATTACAACGTCGGCACCTCGCAGGTCGGCATCTTCACCATTCAGATCGGTCTGGCCGCACTGCTGCGTGCGCACGGTGCGCGACCCGATGCGGTGGTGGGCCATTCGATGGGTGAGGTGGCCGGGGCCTATATCTCCGGTGGTCTCGTGCTCGAGGATGCGGTGCGCGTGATCTGCGCCCGCTCGCGCCTGATGGGCGAGGGCGAGGCGATGATCAGCGATGACGATGTGCGCAATATGGCGCTGGTCGAGCTGAGTGCCGCCGATGTCGAGACGCTGCTGGTCGACTATCCGGATGTCGAATGCGCGGTGTACGCGGCGCCGACGAATACCGTGATCGGCGGTCCGCAGGATCAGGTCGCGGCGATCGTGGCGAAGGTCGAGCAGGCGGGCAAATTCGCCCGAGTGCTGCAGACCCGGGGCGCGGGACACACCTCGCAGATGGATCCGCTGCTCGGCGAGTTGGCGGCGGAGCTGGCCGGTATCGAGCCGACCAAGTTGACGGCGGGACTGTATTCGACCGTCAACAAGGAAGAGTTCTACCGGCCCGGCAGCGACCCGGTGCACGATGAGGACTACTGGGTCAAGAACATGCGCCACTCGGTGTACTTCACCAATGCGGTGAAGCTCGCAGTGGACAACGGCCACACCACCTTCTTGGAGTTGGCGCCGAATTCCGTTGCGCTGATGCAGGTTCTGGGCACGACCTTCGCGGCGGGTGTGCACGATGCGCAGCTCATCCCGACCCTCAAGCGCAAGGAAGACGAGTCGGCGGGCGTAATCTCCGCGCTGGCACAGCTTTACGTGCACGGACATCGTGTCGATCTGCCGTCGCTGCTGCCCGCTGGCGACTACGCCGATATTCCGCGGACCGCGTTCCTGCGCAAGCAGTACTGGCCGAAGGCGAAGATGGCCGGTGGCAGCGGCAATGCCCGGGTGCCCGGTGCGCATGTCGCGCTGCCGGACGGCCGGCACGTGTGGGAGGTGCAGGCCTCAGCCGTCACCGATCTCGCGGCGCTGGTGAAATCCGCTGCGACACAGGTACTCAGCGACGTGTCGTTGGGCGCTTCGGTCCCGCACGCGGTGCTGCCGAACACCGGAACACTGACCACCACGCTGATCCCGCACCTCGGCGGTGCGTCGGTGCAGGTGCACGCGCGCGAGGGCGCGAACTTCCAGCTGCTGTTCGAGGCGGTCGTCGCCTCGGGTGCGCCGCTGCCCGAACCCGTTGTCGCAGCCGCGGTTCCGGGGACCGAGGTCGCGAGCACCGGGGATGCCGATCTCGAGGTCGTCGAAACCTTCGGTGAGCGTTGGGATCCGGCGGGTACGCAGCCCCTGGAGGAGCGGCTGGCGCTGATCGTCGCCGAGTCGATGGGCTATGCGGTCGAGGATCTGCCGATGGAGATCCCGCTGATGGAGCTCGGCCTCGATTCGCTGATGGCCATGCGCATCAAGAACCGGGTCGAATACGAATTCGATATTCCGCAGCTGCAGATTCAGGCCGTGCGCGATGCCAACCTGAACGAGGTCGGCAAGGTGCTGCGCTATGCCATCGAGCACCGTGACGAGGTGCAGGCGATCGCCGATAAGCAGGCGGCCGGTGAGGAGATCGCGGTCGACGGCGGATTCATCGCTGCGGCGCGCGCGGCGGTCGCGGCAGGTGCAGATCCGGCTGCCGCGGTGGCTGATGCTGCTGGTGCCGAAGGGGTTTCGCTCGATGCCGAGAACACTTCGGTGCAGGCGGAGGCCGAGAATATTGTCGTTGAGGCGGAGACGGCTGCCGGTATCACCGGTGCTGCCGCTGGTACCGCCGCGCCTGCCCCGGCCACTTCCGAGCAGGCCGCTGCGGCCCAGGCCGACCAGGCCGCGATCGAACGCGCTCTGGATACCGAGAACACGACCTCGGTCGGCGCGGCCGAGGCCGTGGCTGCTGCCGCGGCTCCCGCCGACGCCGCCGCGATCTTCGGTGGGCAGCCCGCCGGTGCCGACGAGGACGATGTCCCGCCGCGCGATGCCGCCGAGCGATTGACCTTCGCTACCTGGGCGATCGTGACGGGTAAGTCGGCGGGTGGCATCTTCAATACCCTGCCGATCCTCGAAGAAGAGGTTGCCGAGAAGTTGGCGACGCGACTGACCGAGCGGGTCAAGGCCGAGGTGACCGTCGATGATGTGCTCGACTGCGAGACCATCGAGCAGCTCGCCGATATCGTGCGCGAACTGCAGAACAGCGGTGCCGATGTGGATGGGTTCGTGCGTCCGCTGCGGGTGCGCGCCGAGGGTTCGAATGCGGTGCCGGTCTTCGTATTCCACCCATCGGGCGGCAACACACTGGTCTACGAACCGCTGCTGAAGCGGCTTCCGGCCGATACCCCGATGTACGGTTTCGAGCGCGTCGAGGGCGATATCGCCGCGCGGGCACGCCAATACCTGCCCGAACTCCGCAAGATCCAAGGCAACGGTCCGTACGTGCTGTACGGCTGGTCGCTCGGCGCGGTTTTCGCTCTGCAGGTCGCGCAGCTGCTGCGCGCCGAGGGGGCCGATGTGCGCGTCGTCGGCCTGATCGACCTGGCCATCCCGACCGAGGGCGAGAACAACAGCCCGCAGGAGCGGGTCCGACGGATCCAGCGCTATCAGGCCTTCGCCAAAAAGACCTACGGCGTGGAAGGTGAACTCCCGCAGGAGCAGTTGGAAGAGCTTGCCGCGGCCTCGGACGAGGAGCAGTTCAAGATGGTGTCGGATCTGATCAAGATCAGTGGCACCAAGATTCCCGGGGGTGTGCTCGAGCATCAGCGCACCTCGTGGATCGAGGGACGCCACCTGGCCAAGACCACGCCGAGTCACTACGAGGGCGATGTGGTGCTTTATCTCGCCGATCGCTACCACGACGGCATGATCGAGTTGGAGCCGCGGTACGCGGATCGTCGACCCAATGGTGGTTGGGATGAATACATTCCGAACCTCGAGGTTATTCATATCCCGGGTGACCATCTCCAGATCGTTGACGAGCCGAGGATCGGAAAGATCGGAGCCGACCTCACCGCGAGACTTGCTGTGATTGCCCCTTAGGGGTGCGTGCAACCTGATGAGAGGGTCGAAGTGAGCACTACTGCCGAGAAACTTGCCGATCTGCGCAAAAGACTTGAATTAGCGCAGGAACCGGCGGGCGAAGCGGGGGTGGCGAAGCGGGCTAAAAAGGGAATTCCGAGCGCCCGCGACCGGATCAATATGCTGCTCGATCCGGGTACCTTCGTGGAAATCGGTGCGCTGGTGCGTAAGCCGGGCGATCCGACGGCACTGTACGGCGACGGCGTGGTCACCGGGCACGGCCTTGTCGAGGGCAGGCCGGTGGCGGTTTTCTCGCACGACCAGACCGTCTACGGCGGTTCGGTCGGGGAAATGTTCGGCCGCAAGGTTGCCGCGGTCCTGGAGTTCGCGACCAAGGTCGGCTGCCCGGTGGTCGGCATCAACGATTCCGGCGGCGCCCGGGTGCAGGAGGCGGTGACCTCCCTGGCCTGGTACGCCGAGCTGGGTTCCCGCGCCGAGCCGCTATCGGGCATGGTGCCGCAGGTTTCGATGATTCTCGGCAAGTGCGCGGGCGGAGCGGTGTACGCGCCGATCAATACCGACGTGGTGGTGGCTACCGGCGAGGCCTACATGTTCGTCACCGGGCCCGGCGTTATCCGGGAGGTCACCGGCGAGGATGTCAGCCTCGAGGAACTCGGCGGCGCCAATAGCCAAGCGCAGTACGGCAATATCCATCACGTCGCCGATGATGAGCAGTCCGCGTTCGAATGGGTGCGCGCGTATTTGGGCTTCCTGCCGACGAGCTGCACGGAACGGCCGCCGATCGTGAATCCGGGTCTGGAGCCGCAGGTCACCGAATCGGATCTGGAACTGAATTCGATTGTCCCGGACTCGGATAATGCCGCGTACGACATGCACGACATCTTGTTGCGCATATTCGACGACGGTGATTTCCACGAGATCGGCGCCACGGCGGGGCGCAATGTCATCACCGGATTCGCCCGGGTGGACGGCCACAGCGTCGGTGTGGTCGCGAATCAGCCGATGGTGTACGCCGGTGCGCTCGATGCGAGGGCCTCGGATAAGGCCGCGCACTTCGTGCGGATGTGCGACGCGTTCGAGATTCCACTGGTATTCGTTGTCGACACACCGGGATTCCTACCCGGTGTGGAACAGGAGAAGATCGGCGTCATCAAGCGCGGCGGCCGCTTCCTGTTCTCCTATGTCGAGGCCACCGTGCCGAAGGTGACCGTGGTCATCCGCAAGTCCTATGGCGGCGGATACGCGGTGATGGGTTCGAAACAGCTCGGTGCGGATGTGAATCTGGCCTGGCCGACCGCGCGGATCGCGGTTATGGGCGCGGAAAGTGCGGTCAGCCTGATCGGCCGCAAGCAGATCGAAGCGGCGCCGGAGGATCAGCGCGCCGCGGTGCGTCAGCAGATGATCGACTTCTACAACGCGACCATGGCGACCCCGTGGGTCGCGGCAGAGCGCGGCTATATCGACGCCGTCATCGAGCCGTCGACCACCCGCCTGGAACTCCGTCGCGCCCTGCACCTGCTGCGCGATAAGGCACTCATCCGCAACCCCCGCAAACACCACCTCCTGCCGCTCTGACGGGTCGGGCCGCATCCCCGATTGGGGTGCGGCCCGATTCTGTTGCGTGGCGGGGAAGTCAGGCGATTTTTGCCGACTCGATGATGACGTCGTCCTGCGGCACGTCCTGGTGCATGCCCGCCGAACCGGTAGAGACCGCGGCGATCTTGTCGACCACCTCCGAGCCCTCGGCGACCTTGCCGAAGACCGTGTAGCCCCAGCCCTGCGGGGTCGGTGCGGAGTGGTTCAGGAAGCCGTTATCGGAGACATTGATGAAGAACTGCGCGGTGGCCGAATGCGGGTCGTTGGTGCGGGCCATCGCGACGGTGTACTTGTCGTTCTTCAGGCCGTTGTTCGCTTCGTTCTGAATCGGGGCCTGCGTGCCCTTCTGCTGCATCTCGGGGGTGAAGCCACCGCCCTGGATCATGAAACCCGGAATGACGCGGTGGAAGATGGTGCCGTTGTAGTGGCCGGCGTTCACGTAATTCACGAAGTTCGCGACGGTGTTCGGGGCCTTCGCGTCGTCGAGCTCCAGCACGATCTGTCCGTAGTTGGTTTCGAGATTCACCTTTGTCATAAAGTCCACCTTTCCATCCCCATGGCAACTGGTCAGCAGTTCGGGTCGACTTTACTGAGCGTGACGGGCCGCCAGCGTTATACGCCGCGCCCGTGTGGGCGCTGTGCAGCCACACCAATTCCCTGGTCGCCGCACATACCGGCGTTGCCGACCACGCGGCTCAGCTCCGGTTTCGAGCGCAGCGAGATCGAGCATGGGCCGAGAACACGCCGTGCCGCAGGCGCGGCAAATCCAACACAGCTAGCATTGCCAACCGTGCCCGACGCCGCTACCGCTGTCTTGACAAAACCGCCCGCCGCGCCCGAAGTCGCACCGAGCGATTTCCGAACCGCGCGCCTCGTCGCGCTGGTCGCCGGCGTGCTCGGCGCGCTGCTCGCGCTGGCAGCTCCGTTCTTACCGGTCAGCCAGACCACCGCGACGCTGAATTGGCCGCAGGACGGCGCCCTCAACAGCGTGCAGGCGCCGTTGATGTCGCAGGTGCCGATCGACCTCACCGCCAGCATTCCGTGCGCTGCGGTCGAGCAGCTGCCGAGTTACGGCGGGATGCTGCTGGCCACCGCGCCGCCGCAGGGCGACCGGGCCTCGCTCGAGGCGATGTTCGTGCGGGTCTCGGACACCACGGTGGATGTGGTCGACCGCAATGCCGTGGTCGCCTCGGCCGAGCGTGCACAGCTGGGCGCGTGCACGTCGATCACCATCAGCTCCGATGTCAATCGGACCAGGGCTGCGTTCGAGGGGGTGACCACGACGATCGAGCGGCCGGTCGAGGGCGCGGCGCCCGGGACGACGCAGAAAGTCGAGGTACCGGTCGAGGGGCAGCTCAGCGGTGATCTGCGGCCGCAGGTGGTCGGTGTCTTCACCGATCTGAAGGGCGCGGTGCCCAGCGGCCTCTCGTTCCATATGACGGTGGACACGCGGTTCTCCTCCAGCCCGGCGCCGGTCAAGTTGATCGCGATGATCGCGGCGGTGCTGTGCACGCTGATCGCGCTCGGCGCACTGGCTCGGCTCGACGGCAGTGACGGGCGCGGGCACCGCCGGTTCCTGCCCGCCAACTGGCTGAAGCCGAACTGGGCGGACGGCGCGGTCGTCGGCACACTGCTGCTGTGGCATTTCGTGGGTGCCAATACCTCCGATGACGGCTACATCCTGAGCATGGTGCGGGTGGCGCCGCACGCGGGCTATATGGCCAACTACTTCCGCTGGTACGGCGTGCCGGAGGCCCCATTCGGCTGGTACTACTACGTCATCCAGGCCTTCTCGGAGATCTCCACCGCGAGCCCATGGGTCCGGTTGCCCGCGCTGTTCTGCGCGATTCTCTGTTGGATGGTGATCAGCCGCGAGGTGGTGCCCCGGCTCGGACGCGGGGTGCGCAACAGCAAGGTGGCGCTGTGGACCGGTGGACTGGTCTTCCTGGCGTTCTGGCTGCCGTTCGACAACGGTCTGCGCTCGGAGCCGATCGTCGCGCTCGGCGCGCTGCTGACCTGGGTGTCGATCGAGCGGGCCATCGCGACGGGTCGTCTGTTGCCCGCCGCGGTGGCGATTCTGGTGGCCGCGTTCACCTTGGCGGCGGCGCCGACCGGTCTGATGTGTGTGGCGGCGCTGCTCGCCGGTATCCGGCCGCTGGTGCGGATCGTGGTGCGGCGGCATCGGCAGTTCGCGGCGCAGGGGGTGGGCAAGTGGGGTTCGACGCTGCCGCTGCTCGCGCCGATCGCGGCGGCGGGTCTGCTGGTGCTGATCGTGGTCTACAGCGACCAGACCTTCGCCGGTATCCAGGAGGCCAACCGGGTTCGGCAGGTGACCGGTCCGAATCTGGCCTGGTACGAGGACTACCTGCGCTACTACTACCTGTTCGTGGAGACCGTCGACGGATCGCTTTCGCGCCGGTTCGCTTTCCTGATGATGCTGCTGTGCCTGTTCACCACCATGCTGGTACTGCTGCGGCGCAGGCAGGTTCCCGGCATCGCCAGCGGTCCGACCTGGCGGCTGATGGGCGTTGTCTTCGGAACCATCTTCTTCATGATGTTCAACCCGACGAAGTGGACCCATCACTTCGGCGCGTACGCGGGCATCGCCGGATCACTGGCCGCGGTCACCGCGGTGGCGGTTTCGGCAAGTGCGTTGCGGGCCAGGAAGAACCGGGCGATCTTCCTCGCCGGATTGCTGTTCGTGCTCGCGGTCGCCTTCTCGGGCATCAACGGCTACTGGTACGTGTCCAGCTTCGGCGTGCCGTGGTTCGACAAGCGGATCTCGCTGCACGGCTACCAGTCGAACACGTTCATGCTGGTGCTGTTCGGGCTGGCGCTGGCACTGGTCGCCTGGTCGGCGCTGCGCGAGGATTACACCAGGCCGCAGCCGTCGGCGAAGTCCGTGCGCGGCAAGCGGATTCGCAAGTTCGCCGCGATCCCGCTGACCGTCGTCGCCGCGCTGATGGTGCTGCTCGAGGTGTTCTCGCTGGTCAAGGGCGCAGTGGCGCAGTACCCGGCCTATTCGCTCGCACGCTCGAATTTCGATGCGGTGCAGGGTAATTCGTGCGGTCTTGCCAATGACGTGCTGGTGGAACCGGATGTGAACAAGGGCAACGGCATGCTCACACCGATCATCGATCCGGCGAATCCGCCGAAGAACGGTGATCCGCTGGCCGGCGCCGATCCGGTCGGCTTCGATCCGAACGGTGTGCCCGAGAAGCTCAGCGCCGACACCATCGAGGTGAAGCCGGGTACCGGCAATACCTCCACCCAGTCGGTCGGTCCGGTCGGCGCGGACGGTCAGAACGCGGGCACCGACGGCGGTTACGGCGCGACCGGTGTCAACGGCAGCCGGGCCACCCTGCCCTTCGGCCTCGACCCGGCCACCACGCCGGTGATGGGCAGCTACCAGGGCGGCGTGCAGCAGCCCGCGCATCTGGTCTCCAGCTGGTACCAGCTGGCGCCGCGCTCGGATGATCATCCGCTGGTGGTCATTTCGGCAGCTGGCCGCATCCTGTCCGTCGACGACACCGGCGATACCCGGTACGGCCAGTCGCTGACCGTCGACTACGGCAAGCACCTGCCCGACGGCAGTGTGCAGATGCTCGGCACCTACCTGCCGCGCGATATCGGTCCGTTCCCGTCGTGGCGCAATCTGCGCATTCCGCTCGACGAGCTCGCACCCGATGCCGATGCGGTGCGCATTGTCGCCAATGACCCGATTCTGATCGGCGATCAGTGGCTGGCGTTCACCCCGCCCCGGATGCCGAAGTTGGCCACGCTCAATAGCTTTATCGGCTCCGAGCAGCCGGTGCTGCTGGACTGGGCGGTCGGGCTGCAGTTCCCGTGCCAGCGGCCACTGGACCACAAGAACGGCGTGGCCGAGGTGCCCGGTTACCGGATCCTGCCGGATAGGCCGCTGGCCATCAGCTCGACGAATACCTGGCAGGCCGAGGAATTCGGTGGTCTCCTCGGCTTCAGTCAGATGCTGGCGAAGTCGAGCACCATTCCGACGTATCTGAAGCACGACTGGGCGCGGGACTGGGGTTCGTTGGAGCGGTACGACCAGTACTACCCGAATGCGGTTCCGGCCAAGTTGGATACAGGTACGGCCAGTCGTTCGGGACTCTGGTCGCCCGGACAGCTGCGTGTGTTCTAGGTCGTAGACAGACAGGCCCGTCGAATTCGGCGGGCCTGTTCTCGTTTCGAGGACCGAGTTGTCCTCAGCGCCCACTCGTGTCCGGATGCCAAGGAAACCCGACACACAATCCGGTGCCGGCCGCTCAGTTCAACAGCGCCCTTTAACGACGAAAGGCCGCGGCGTCGGCTGTACTGGCCGGCGCAACGGCCTGGTGGATGGTGTTCGGTGATCCGGCGGCGTCAGACCTTCGTCATACGAAGGCCTAGTTCACGACGGAGTAGCTCCTGCGGGGTTTGGCGGGATAACACACGCAGCAGCGCCGGTCGAAGCTCCCGTTGTTCATCCTCGGTGAGCAGTCCGACGAGGTCGCGCAGATCCATATCTTCGAAGGCCGCGGTCATGAATAAAAGGTTAAGGCCAGCTTCACGAGTGGGAAGGCTTTCGCGGTCAACTTTTACGACATGGTCACGCTGGTTCACCGTCGTAACGTGCGCGGGCCGCGAGCACATCGTCCATGCGCTCCTCGGCCCACGTTTTTATGGCGCGCATCACAGGTTGCAGGCTATGGCCGAGTGCGGTGAGTTCGTAGTCGACGCGGACCGGCACCTCGGCGGTGATCCGGCGTTCGAGTAGCCCGTCGCGTTCGAGGGTGCGCAGGGTTTGGGTGAGCATTTTGGGGCTGACGCCGGAGATGACGCGGTTGATCTCGGCGTAGCGCAGCGGCCCGTCGGTGAGGGCGTTGAGTATCAGGCTGACCCATTTATCGCTGATCCGGTCGAGAAGTTGGCGCGTCGGGCATTCGGCCACGTAGGCGTCGTATTGCTGCTTTGCCAGTTCACGGCGTTGTGCCGCGGTGGTCGTCGCCATCTGCTTCCCCTGCTGCCCGTTACGCACTCCTGGGTAACTACTATCTGACAGATAGTAGCTCGCCTAGGTTTGTCGACGTAACCCGACAAGCGATAAGGATTGCCATGCGTGCAGTAGTAGTCCGTCGACCTGGCCTGGGGGCGGTCGCGGAGATCATCGAGGTGCCCACGCCCGAGCCGGGGCCCGGTACGGTTCGGGTGAAAGTAGCTGCGGCGACGGTTAATCCGGTAGACCTCATGGTCCGCAATGGTGTCGGCGGGACTCCGTTCGCCGCCCCGCGCGAGCAGTGGGGAATCGGATGGGATGTCGCCGGTGTCATTGATGCCATCGGCGCGGGTGTCGACGAATTCACCGTGGGCCAAGCCGTCATCGGCATCAGCGACCGCCTAGACGTCTCGTTGGCCGCCCAAGCCGACTACATCGTCCTCGAAGCCCAAAACGTCACCCCAGCACCGACTTCCGTCCCCGCCCAGGCTGCGGCCACGATCCCGTTGAACGGCCTCACCGCGGTACAGGCCCTCACCGCCCTCGAACTGACTCCCGCCGACTGCCTGCTCATTACCGGCGCGGCAGGCGCGGTAGGCGGCTATGCCGTCGAACTGGCTGCCGCACAAGGCATCCGAGTAATCGCATCGGCCTCGACCGCCGACGAACCCGTCGTGCGTGCCCTCGGTGCCACCGATTTCATCCCGCGCGAAGCCGACCTGCCGGATGCCGTCCGAGCCCTCGTCCCCGGCGGCGTCGACGCGGCCCTCGACGCCGCGGCCCTCGGCCCCGAAACTCTCGCCGCCGTTCGTGCCCGCGGCCGCTTCGTCTCCATCAGCGTCCCCAACACCCCGATTCCCTTGCGTGGCACCAAGGTAACCACCGTCCTGGTCCACGCCGACCGCCCCCAACTCGACGAACTCGTCGCGCTGGTCGACAAAGGCCACCTCACCCTCCGCGTAGCCGAAACCTACCCCTTGGCTGCGGTAACCGCCGCCCACCAGCGCCTCTCGGCAGGTGGCCTCCGCGGCCGCCTCGTCCTCGTCCCCTAGCCCCCCGAAAACGCGTGGAAGTCGACAACGACCGCCGCAAGTTCGGCGCGCCGAAGTCCGAGCGCAGCGTGCGCGTCGTGGCCTACCGGTCAACGCAGCAAGCAGGATCGTGACGTCACATTTCGCCGATACGACACCCGGCCGACTCTGACCGCTGTAGCGATTGGGGCTAATCGGAGTCTGCGAGCATATCCAGGAAAGCGCGCATATCGCCGGCCTCCGGGACGCCGAGATCCGCGTACAGACTCATCGCGATACCGGCGTATTCGCGTGCTCGACCGACGTCACCGAGATCTCGGTACGCGCGAGCCAGCCCGTCGTTGGCGCGCGCTCGCTCGGGCACATTCAATGCCTGCTCGGCCAACGCCAGTGCGGTGCTGTGCTTTTCGACGGCGGAGCCAGGATCGCCTGCGGTGTAGGCTGTCTCGCCGAGGCCGTTGAGCGCGGACGCTTCGTCGCCATGACTGCCCAGCATCCGATACAGGTCACGGGCCCGGGAGTGGTTGTCTCTGGCCTCGTCCAGCAGGTCGTTGCGGCGGCACAGCGATCCCAGATAGTTCAGCACCAACGCCTCGCCGCGCTGATTGCCCACCTCGCAGTGCAGTGCCAGCGCGCGGTCGAGATGTTCGCGGGCGTTGCGGTACTGGTTGTTGTCGGCGCCGAGCAGCATGCCGAGGTTGCCGAGCACGTGCGCCTCGCCGACTCGGTTGCCCAGACGGTTGGCGAGATCGAGCGCGTCGCGCAGGTATCGCCTGGCCTCGTCGTAGTCCCGTTTACGCCACGCCACATTGCCGAGCGTGTTCAGCGCTCTGGCCTCTTGATAGCGATCCCCGGACGCGCGGGCAATCCGCAGTGCCGCTAGCGAATGCGTGGTCGCCCACTCGTAATCGCCTTGTCGCCAGCAGGCCCAGCCCAGGTCGGTCAACGCTCTGGCCTCGCCGAGCGAGTCGGCCAGCTGTCTGCTCGCCAGCAGTGCCACCTGATGCAAGCGTGCGGCATCGGAGTGGCGGGAGTTGCCGTCGAGATAGGGACGTAGGGTTTCAGCCGAGTCCCTGGCGTGCGCGGGCATCCCGTTGTTGGACGCGTAAGCCGCAGTGGCGATGAGGTTTTCGCGTTCGGCATCGAGCCACTCGGCCGCGTCCTCGGTGTCGTCCAGCGTCGTCACCTGGGCCGCGGCGGACGGCAGCGGTTGGCGGTGATCGGCGCTGTAGGGGAACAGCAGATCCACCGCTGCCCGCGCGGTGTGCACGTAGTGGTCGAAAAGCCGTGACAGCGCGGCGGTTCGGGCATCGTCGGATTCGTCCGCCGACACAATGGCGCGGGCATGCTGGCGCAGCAGGTCGTGAAAGGTGTAGCGGCCGGGCTCGTATTGAGCTATCACGTGAACGTCGAGGAGGTCTTCCAACAGCATTTCGGCGTCGTCCGGCGAGATATCGGCCAGCGCCGCCGCGCCGCCGGGATCGATGTCCCGCCCGGGGTGGAGGCCGAGCAGCCGGAACATCCGCTGCCCGTCCGCGCGAAGCTGCCGATAGGAGAGGTTGAACGCGGCCACGACACCTCGTTCGGCCGTGGACAATTCGGCCAGCCTGCGCCGCTCCCCACGCAGCCGTCCCGCCAGATAGCCGACGGTCCACTGCGGGCGGTGCAGTAGTCGAGCGGCGGCGATCCGCACCGCCAATGGCAGGAACCCGCACAGGTGCAGCACGTCCAACACCGCGAGCGGTTCGGCGGTGGCGCGTTCGCCGACAATCCGGTCGAAGAGGTCGACAGCATCGCGCGCAGGCAGTGGATCGACCGACAATGCCCGAGCACCATCCAGGTTGACCAGCCGCCGCCTGCTGGTTATCAGGATGAGACTGTCCGTCCCGCCGGGCAGCAGCGGCCGGACTTGATCGGCATCCACAGCGTTGTCCAGCACCGCGACCACTCGCCGCCCGGCCAGTTCCGACCGCCATAGCGCGCCGCGATCGGCGGTGGTCTGCGGAATGCGTTCGGCGGGAATTCCGATCTGGCGCAACAGGATTTCCAGCGCCGCATCCGTCGCGATCGGTTGGCGGTCGATCGTGTGCGCTTGGAGGTCGATGAACAGCTGACCGTCGGGGAATCGGGCGGCTACTCGGTGTGCGGTATGTACGGCAAGCGCGGTCTTGCCGATGCCCGCCATGCCGTCGATCGTGGAGATGGTCGCCGCGGTGCCGGTGAGTGGTGCGAGTAGATGTTCGAGTTCGGCGCTTCGGCCCGCGAAATCCGGTATGTCGTACGGCAAGAAGTTCGCACAACGTGGTACGGGTTCGGTGTGTGCGGTTACGCGTGTGGCCGGTTCGCCGTCGTCCCGCAATACTGCCTGCTCCAGCGCGACGAATGCGCGTCCCGGATCCAGACCCTGCGCCTGTGCGAGTGCCGTCCGGAACGATCGTGCGGCCGCGAGCGCATCGACCTGTCGTCCCGCTCGATGCAGTGCGAGTATCAGTTGCCCGGCCAGCTTCTCCCGCAGCGGGTTTGCGGTCACCATCGCTGCCAACTCGTCGAGCACCGCCTCGTGCCTGCCCAGCCCGAGTTCCACCTCGGTCAACTGCTCGAACGTCGCTAACTGCTTGTCCTGCAGGCGGCGCCGCGCGGGCGCGACGTAGTCGGCGTTCAGATCGGCGAGCGCCTCGCCGTGCCACAGCGCCAGTGCCGCGCGCAGTTCCGCCACCGCGGCCTCGGGGTCGGTGCCGACCAGCGATTGGCCGACACCGACCCGGCTGGTGAATTCCTCGAGATCGAACTGCCCCGGCTCCGGCAGCGCAACGTATCCGGCGGATCTGGTCTGCAGTACCTGCGCCGCGTCCGTTTCGCGCAACACCTTGCGGATCGCCGTCACCGCGGCGTGGATCTGCGAGCGCGCAGTGTCCGGGGGATCCGTGCCCCAGATGGCCTCGATGATTCGGTCTGCGCTGCACACTCTTCCGACATTGACCAGGAGATAGGCGAACACTGCCCGATGTCTCGGCGCCGCGGCCGACTCGCGACCGTCAACCACGATTTTCATTGGTCCGAGGACCGTAAAACGCACACCCATCTCGGCTCCATACAACACCCATCGTGAAGGCATCGCAAAAGTATCAACGGGCCGTAACACGCTGTTCCCATGCCGCAAATACCCCCGATAGACCCGGAGAACGCGGATGATGCTGCCGGACACCTCTTCACTGTCAGCCAGCAGCTGTTCGGCGTCACACCGAATAACGTCAAGGTGATGGCGCAAAGCCCTGCCGCCCTGCGGGGGTATGTCGCCCTCACCGAAGCGCTGGGCGGCAGTGAGATGCCGGCGTTCGCACGTTCTGCTCTCGGGCTGCTGGTCGCCCAGGAGCACGGGTGTGACTACTGCCTTTCGGCGCACAGCTTCCTCGGCAGCCGCCTCGCGGGGATGACCGAGGACGAGCTCAGCGACGCCCGATTCGGCGCGGCCGACGATCCGAAATACGCGGCGATCCTGGCCTTTGCGGCGGCACTGATCCGCCGCCGCGGCGCGATCACCGACCACGAACTTTCCACCGCCCAGACGGAACTGGCGCCCACCGAACTCGTCGACGTCATCGCTCACGTGGCGCTGGCGATCTTCGACAACTACCTCGTCCTGGCCGGACGAGTGGACATCGACTGGCCGTTGGTCCGGCATACGGACCACGCCCACGACACAAAGGAAGCGGAATGACTACGCAAGACAGCACGATCGCGGTAGCGGGCGCCACCGGACGGCTCGGCCGCCACATCGTAGACGTGCTCACCGAGACAGGGCACAAGGTCGTGGCGATGTCACGGTCGACCGGAGTGGATGTGGTCACCGGTGCAGGACTCGCCGAAGCGTTCCACGGCGTGACCGCAGTGATCGACGCGTCGAGCACGCCCTCCTTCGAACAGCAGGCAGCCACCGACTTCTTCACCGCCTCGGCCCGTAACCTGCACGCGGCCGCGCAGGCGGCCGGAGTGCGCCGGATCGTGGCTGTGTCCATCATCGGCATCGACGGCTCCACCGCTGGATACAACGCCGCGAAGCTGGTGCACGAGCAGGCACTGCTGGCGGGTCCGGTGCCGACGCGAATTCTGCGGGCCGCGCAGTTCCACGAGCTTGTCGAACAGATGATGCGGTGGGGCGCACAAGGTTCGGTGATCTATATCCCGAAGATGCGTACCCAACTGGTCTCCGCACGCGCGGTCGCCGAACAGCTGGCCGAATTCGCGACCGGCGCGTGGTCGGCGCACCAAGGAGGTCCGTTCCCGGAGATTGCCGGACCGCGCGCCGAATACCTGGCCGAGATGGCCCGTCTGGTGAACGCGCGACGCGGAGACGACAGGCCGATCGAGGAGGTCAGCGATCCGGCCAACCCCGACCGGGACCTGTACGAGAGCGGCGCTCTGCTCCCCGGGCCGGATGCCGTCCTGTCCGGTCCGGGCTTCGCCGACTGGCTCGACCTGCAGGCCCACATCCGGCACTGATTTCGAATTATCAACTCCCCGAGAGGAACACCTGACATGAACGCTCGCATGAAGAACCCCGCTATGGTCCTGCCTGACGCGATGAAGGGAATCAACACCCTCTACAAGGCGACTTATCAGGGTGGAGTTTCCGCCGAACTGCTGGAATTGGTTGCACTGCGGGTCAGCCAGATCAACGGGTGCAGCGCCTGTGTGCACTCACATCTGGCGGGCGGTCGTAAGGCGGGGGTCGGCGACGAGAAGCTGTTCGCCGTCGCCGCGTGGCGAGAATCCGCTGAGTTCAGTGCGGCCGAGCGCGCGGCGCTGCTGCTGGCAGAGGTCGCCACCCGGATCGCCGACAAGTCCGAGGATGCCGTGCCGGACGTCGTGTGGGACGAGATCGCCGATCACTACGACGAAAACCAGCTCTCCGCAGTCATTCTCATGATCGCGCTGACCAACTTCTTCAATCGCCTCAATACCAGTATCAAGGAGCCCGCGGGCGCCAGCTGGGCCTGAGCGGAATATTGCGATGACTGCTCAGAACTCGAGATCAGATGCACTTTCCCGGATCCGGACCGCCGCGTACTGGGTGACGACTATGCCGGTCGCCGCCGAGATGGTCAAAGGCGGCATGTGGGATCTGACCCGGGAGCCGTTCGCGGTCGAAACCTTCGATCAGTTGGGCTACCCCAGGTATTTCTTGACGATTCAAG
This sequence comes from Nocardia sp. NPDC049737, assembly GCF_040674755.1. Taxonomy (NCBI): domain Bacteria; kingdom Bacillati; phylum Actinomycetota; class Actinomycetes; order Mycobacteriales; family Nocardiaceae; genus Nocardia; species Nocardia sp. NPDC049737. The sequence continues at coordinate 185,470 of NZ_JBFANH010000017.1, forward strand.
GCATCTGCAAACTGCCCATGGCCGCAGTGCTGCTGGCCCCGGGAATGCCGCGGCTCAAGGAGTGGGCCTACGCCGGATCCCTCGCCGTCTATCTCGGCGGCGCGGCCTCGCACTTGGCGAACGGCAATCCACGCAAATTCGCCATGCCCGCGATGGTTCTCGCCGGGTTCGCGGCCGCTTCATGGGCGCTGCGGCCGACGGCGCGCCGCGATCCGAGTCCCGACCCGATCGGGGCGACCTGGCGGATCGGGCGGGGCATCTTGCACGCCCTGCTCTCCGCACCGCCGCCGGAAGCGGCGCGTCCGTGAGCGTCGACCCCGTTGGCGCAACCGATCCATACCGTTCCATCAGGAGAAACCCGTGACCCTCGACATGACGACGATGTACGCCATGCACAGTGCGCTGCGGCGCGAACTCGAATACATCGCCGAAATCGCCGATCGGATCGACGACGATCCGCGCAAGATCCTCGCCACCGCTGCCGGTTGGCAAATGTTCACCAAATCCCTTCTGGTGCACCACACCGCCGAGGACGATGCGCTGTGGCCGGTGATGCGGCAGACGCTCGCCGAGCGACCCGACGAGTTGGCACTACTGGACGCGATGGAGGCCGAGCACGCCGTCATCGATCCGCTGCTCGAGCAGATCGATGCGACCTTCGCCGATCCTGACAGTGGCCCGGAACGCCTCGGCGGTCTGCTCGACGCCTTGGCGACCGGGTTGACCGGGCACCTGAAGCACGAGGAGGGCGAGGCATTGCCGCTGATTCAGGCGGTCGTGACACCGGAGCAGTGGCAAGCGTTCGGTCAGTTGCACGGCAGTCGCATCGGCCCCGCTGCTCCGCAACTGATTCCGTGGCTGTTGGACGGTGCCGACGAGCAGACGGTCCAAGTGCTGCTCGCCCCGCTGCCGGAGCCGGTGCGTGCCGCGTATCGCGATCAGTGGCAGCCCGCATATGCCGCGCTCGATCGGTGGAGTGCGGGCACGGCGACTGTGTGAAGGCCGCAAGCCGCCCTCGGCGCGGGGTAATCAGGCCGAGGGCGGTGTGCGTCGGCGGTTCGAGGCTCACAGTGCCGACTCGGCTAGCTGCGATTAAAGTACCGGACGGTATTGAGATGGGGGCATGTGCGATCACGCCGGGTCTTGCCGGACCTGGCGGCGTCGACGGAAACCTGTGATCGATGAGGAGAACCGTCGGATGCGCACTCCTACCTTTGGTGAGGTCGAGGCGGCCGCCGACCGTATTGCCGGTATAGTGCGGCCCTTGACCATCGCGCCGATGGGCAGGCAATCGGATGACGAGCAGGCGGCCGGCTCCCTCCGGCCGTCGACCGAGACGGGCGGCGCCGAGATTTTCCTGGGACTCGAATTCCTGCAGCACACTGGATCTTTCAAGGCTCGCGGCGCGGCCAACCTGATGGCGGTACTGATCGAAAACGGGACCATGCCGGATGCCGGTATCGTGTCCGCTACCGGCGCCAATGCCGATATCGGATTCGCTTGGGCGGCAAGGGTATTCGACGTGCCGGCGACGGTCTTCCTGGCCGGTTCAACGCGTCGGGCCAAGGTGGCGCGGCTGCGTGCTTTGGGCGCTGAGGTTCGGTTGTCAGGCGAAACGCAGGACCACGCAAGGGAATCCGCCCACGAGTTCATAGCCGGCACCGGTGCGATCGACGCCTACACCTACGACGACACCCTGACCTCGGCTGGCGCTGGCACCATTCTGCTCGAATTCGTTGACGCGGTTGCTGGGTTGGACACAATCGTCCTCGCGGTTGGCGCGGGCGGCATGTTCTCCGGAATCGCCGCGGTCGCCGACCATTTCGGCATTCGGGTGGTCGGCACGGAACCCGATGGCAGCCGGGCGCTCAATGCCGCATTGGCTGCCGATACGGTGCTCGACGTGGACGTGGATTCCATCGCGGCCGATTCTCTCGGCGCGCCAAGGGTTTCCGCTGCCGCGCTGGCCTGGGCCAAGGCCACAGACGTGCGCTCGGTAGTCGTCGACGACGAAGCGATCGTACGGGCGCGGCGGCAGCTGTGGGAGCGGTATCGACTCGTCGTCGAACACGGCTCGGCGACCGGCTTGGCGGCGCTGGCAACCCGGGCATACCAGCCACGCGACGGTGAACGAATCGGTGTCGTGCTGTGTGGAGCCAATACCGATCCCAGCGACCTAGTCGGCTGATCGATCCGTCGCGGGCCCCGGCGAGCGAGCAGGTCGGACCGGAAGTTCTCATCCCCTAGCCCTGGAATGCCCTTCGCGTAGTGGGCTATCGGGCTCGGATCGGGTCCGATTTCTTCCAGCCGTTGATGGATTTCACGGTGGTGGCGATGGTCGCGGGGGTGGCGGTGGTGTCGTAGGGGGTGAATTGTTCCAGGGAGCCCCAGTCTCGGGTCCAGTTGTGGCCGAGGTAGGTGGGGATGGTCTGGGATTTCAGGAGTAGACCGGTCCAGCCGAGGGGGCCGCCGCCGATATCGTCCTGCCAGGCGTTGGAGGCATCGGAGCCGACGCGGTCGGGCAGGATCCGCCACTTGGGGACCTCGGCGACGCCGTCGTGGTGGTCGAACGGGCGCTGGCAGGGGAATGCCAGGCCGACGTGCCAATCCAGCAGGACCGGAGCGGTTTCGCCGACAACGGAATTCAGCGTGGCCAGATGCGGCAGCCGGGGCGGGGTGATGGCCAACCACTGCTTCTGGGTGATGTCGTTGTCGACCGCGACCAAACGCACCGCATTCACTCCGGCGGGCAACTTGTCCAGTGGCACACGGAGATTGCGCCAGGACGGTGCGGGGCCGATATCGAGCGGATCCACCGAACCGAGCGTCTGCACCTCGCCGTCCGCTGCGCGCACGCCGTACTCCAGGTGCAGCTCCTGCCCGTAGGTGAGCACACCGTCGGCGTCGACCGAGCGGATCCGGCCCGCCGCGGTAATGGCGAGCACCTGGTAGGCCGGATCATTGCGCATGCTGTCGGTCAGATCGAGGCGGTACCACTGCGAGGTGAGTTCGGCCTGCTGCTGATCGGCCCCCTCCTGGTAGCTGCCCATGATCGGGGTTCGTGCCGAATCCAGGCCGAACGGCAATGACACTGTGCTGCCGTTGATTCCGGCCTGCTGACTGCTGCCGCCGCCGGTGCCCGCACCGGTTGTATTGGTGGTCTTGTTCTTCGAATCCTTGTTCACCGAATTCGCACCGCCGGTGACCGTTTCCTCGGCATCGGCGGTGAGGTCGGCGGCCACGCCGTTGGGCGTGAATCCCTTCGATTCCGCGGACAATCCGTCGGCGGGGGAGCCGGTGTAGGGAAGCAGCAGCGAATTCGCGGTATCGGTCTCCACCAGCACCTCGTTGGCGAGTGCACAGGTATTGCCGCTCAGCGATTCGAGATTCGACTTGGCGATCGAGTACGCCGGGTACTGCGTGACCGCCGCCTTGGCCAGCGACGCCACCTCGAACAGCACGAGTAGCGCCGCCGCGATCGTCAACGGCGCGGAGGCGTAACGCTCGAAATGGCGTGGCGCATCGGTCTTCTCGTGGTACGGCTCGCGATAGTGCAGCCACACCGCGACGATCAGCGCCACTCCGCTGAGCCCGAGGAACAGCGTTGACAGGCCCTTACCCGCGACCAGCGGCGCCTTGTCCCACCACGGCACACCGTAACTGGATACGTACCACCAACCATTGGATCCGGTGAACGTGATCGCCAGCAGGAACAGCACGGCCGCCGCGAACAGTGCCCGGTTGCGTGGCGAGCGAATCCCATTGGTGCCCACCGCAACCGCCGCCAGCGCCGCCAGCGACCCGGCCAGCCCGGCGTAAACACCGAAGTGGTGGGTCCATTTGGTCGGCGTGAACATCATCAGCAGCAGTGAGGCGAAGACGATGCCCAGAATCCGCACCGACGGTCCACGCGAGGTCCCCGGGATCCGCCCCTTGCGCAGCACCTGCAGCACACACACCAGCAGGCACAGCAGCATGACCAGCACACCGAACCGCCGCGCCAGCGACCCGTCAGGCGAGAGCATCAGCAGCGAATCCCACCGCGTCCGCTCGTCGAACCAGGCCACATTCGGCCCGACGAGGGTGCGCACCCGGGTGGCTTCCATGACCGTCGCCAGCGTCTGATCGGCGAAAACCACGATCAGCACGAGAGTTCCCGCGGCTAGCCCAGGTGCCAGCAGCGCCGCATAACGGAAGACAGTGGCCAGGCGCGACGTACTGTGGTCTCGCTGAAGAGCGACGGCCGTCTGTTGCTCGGCATCCGATCCGCCTTCGCTCCCAACCGAATTCGCGCTGCCTGCGGAAACCGGCTGGGGCCGGTTCCCGGCGCGCTCAGCATCCGGTGCCGCCAGCGTGCCCGCCGCATCACGCGCCCGCCGAATAATGATCTGCAGCACCGGCCGCGAACCCGCGATCAGCGCCGCCACGCAGATCAACCCTGTGGGACCGGCAGCCAGCGAGAACGCGGCGATCAGCACACCGACCGCGGCGGGCAGCAGCCGTCCGGTCGCGATGGCCCGTTCGATCGAGCACCAGGTCAGCAGCGCACCCGCGGCGATAAGCGGTTCGGGCCGCAACCCGTTGTCATAGGGCAGCCAGAAGGCGAGGAAGACCAGACCGGCCGTCCACAGTGCCACCCTGTGCCTGCGCACCCGCGCGCCCAAGCGCGGCAGCACCTCTCGGCTGATCACCATCCAGCACACGATTCCGGCGGCCAGTGTGGGAAGCCGCATCCATGGGCTGGCGTCGGAGACCTTGGTCATCCAGGCGAGCACCTCGTAGGACCAGCCGAACGGCGCCTCGGGCACCGCGAACCAACGGTAGTAGTTGGCCATGTACCCGGAATGCTCCGAGACGCGAGCCATATTCAGGATGTAGCCGTCGTCGGAGGTATTCGCGCCGATGAAATGCCACAGCACCAGGATGCCGAGTATCGCCGCATCGGCGAGGGTGAACCGCCACCAATGCGCGGGCAGGAACCGGCGCGCCCGGCGACCGTCGGCATTGTCGAGCAGGTGCAATGCGACCAGCGCGATGATCGTGCAGATCGCCGCGACGATCATCGCACCGAGCTTCAGCGCGGACGGAGTCGAGGAGAAGCGGGAATCGATATCGGCGTGCAGCTTCGCGCCGTCGAGCTTCGTGGCATCCAGATCGGTGTAGACGCCGACCACCTGCGGGCGGATATCGCGGGTGATGGTGTTGCGGAAGGGCGTACCGTCCTGCCGCTTCGCACCGACGAATTCGACCGACGTCGCGGCCGCCGTCGTACTGATGGTGACGGACTCGCACCCGGTGATTTCCGCGACCGGCGCGGACAGCAGCGGCACATCACGCTGCAGCACCGCGAGCGTGCCGTCGGTGATCGAGACGATCAGTCCCTTCGCGCTGGCCTGACTCGAGGCGTGCGGAATGGTCGACAGCACCGTGCCTGATCCCGCCGCGGTCAAAACCGAGCACGGCAGCGTCGCATCCAGTCGCAGCGGCACATAGGAAACCAGCGGCGCTTCGACACTTGCACTGCCCGCCTGGGGCCAGTCGAGCGCGGCCTGATCCTGTTTCACCGGAAGCAACGGCGTCAACAGTGCCAATACGAATCCGAGCAACCCGGAGACGAGGGCGATCAGGCGGTTGCGGGTGAACGCTGCAGAAGTTCGGTCCGGTCGCACGAGGGACCATGCTAGCCACCCGCATCGGTGACGCTCGCCACCGAGATGATCCACGGTGCTACCGCAGCGGCCGGACGTCCCAGAGCCACACGTCATCGACCTGGCGCGGCGCCATATCGAGCAGTTGCGTCACGGTGGTACGTAGCGCCTCGGAGTTCTTGGTCGCGGGCAGGACCACCACGTCGGCCTGCCAGAAGCGCAGATCGTCGAGTGCCTGCGCGCGGGTGTCGGCGTCGATGGGTGGGACGACACCGGTGTCCAGTGCACCGACGAGCAGGGCGGTGGTCGGGCGGAAGTCCGGTCCGTAGATGCCCTTCTTGTTCGCGCCGGTGGGGCCGACGAAATAGCCTCCGGCGAGCGGGAAATCGAAACCGGCGTCGGCCTGCCAGCGCAAGGCCACCGCCCCGGCGGGGCGCGGCGGCGGCACCAGAACCACCGAACCGCCGCTCACGTACTGCTTTACCGTCCCCTCGGCGAAGAATTCCGGCGTCGGCGCGCGCTCGACCACCGGAAGGACAGTCGGAATAAGCGGAACCAGGGCCAGGGCGAGTGTCGGGAACCAGGCGAGCGGGCGCCAGTCGACCGGCGACTGCCGCCACCAGGTGACCGCCCGCTGGGTCGCCAAGGCCAGCACCGCCGCGATGGCCGGAATCGCGGCCATGGTCAGCCGGGTCTCCAGCACGGTATTGAGCAGCGGGATCTTTTCGGCCCAGCGCCAAGGCAATTCGATCCCGGTCGACTGCTTGCCGAACATGGCCACCGCACCCAGCGACAGCACCCCGAAGACCACCATCACCGCGGCCGCGGCGCGGACCACCCGATCGCGCCACAGCAGTGCCACCGTGACGAGCAGCAACAGCAGCAGTGGCCAGCCGAAATAGGCGTTCTGCTCGGTGTCGTTGATGGCCACGTACTGGCCGGGCGCGAACATGCCGCCGAGTGATTCGGCGGGGAACTGCACGATGGCCTTCAGGTCGTTGCCCATCGGCCCATGGTCGATCGAGCGATAACTCTGCGGTCCGAAGAACTGCCACCACAGCGGAATTTCGGTGAGCATCAAGGTGATCACCGCCGCCGATCCGACGGTCGGGGCGAGCGCCCGCACAACCTGCCAGCCGGCGCGCGGGGTGCGCAGGTAGTACACGACACCGAATAGTCCGAAGGCGAGCGCGAAGATCAGCAGCGGTTCCTCGCCGAGCGCGATCTGCGTCGCTACCAGCAGGGCAAGTGCGACGGCATCGCGAACTCGCCTGCGCGGCCCGGTCGTATCCGCAGCTGTCGCACGTCGCGCGATGCGGATCAACAGCAGTGCGATGACCGGAAGCAGGGCCAGCAGCACGAAATTCGGGTGGGCGTTGGCATGGGAGATCATCGCGGGCGCGAAACCGCAGAACAGGCCGCCGATCCCGGCGGCCAGCCGAGACTGCACCAATTCCCGGGAGAACAGCCAGTACCAGGCGAACGCGGTGGAGGCCAAGCCGAGGGTGAGGACGAGCACGAAGGTGACGGTCGGACCGAACAGCAGGGTGACCGGTGTCAACGGCACCCCGACCCCGAACATGGCCGTATTGGCCATCATGTTCACCCCGGCCGGGAAGTTCTGCAGATTCGTGCCGAGCGGATTGTGTAGATGTGCCACCGAATGCGCGGTGACCGCGAAGAACCACTCCCACATGGTCTGGTCCTGACCGCTCTTGATCAGGTACCCGCTGTGTGTATCGCGCCACTGTCCCGATAGCACCGTGACGGCCGATGCGAGATAGGTCACCGAGGCGACCAGATCACTCCGGTTGACCCGAATCCGTCTCCGCTTGGCGGTGCGCTGCTCGGGTCTGGCCTCGCCAGCCGGTGTCGATCCCCTTGTGACGACGCCTACTGCCGGTGGTGCCTCGACCCGCAAAACAAACTTCTCCCAGTCAATGGTCAGTCAGATCAGCGATCCACCGTAACCGAATTCCCTGTGAACTGCCCCGCCTCTCCCGTGCCTTCAGACCCGGACTCGAGTGCCATTGGCGGCTGCCGGTCAGGGGCTGGCTGGGTTAGCCGGTACCCGACGAAGTTACCCATATCCTCGCGAAATCATGCGTCGAGCGAGCACACCGGCCGCGCCGATGAGTCGGGGGACGGAGTCAGCGATTGACGACGACCAAGGTGAAGGGGCCGATATTGGTCGTGGTGAAGTGCGGGTCCGCGAAGAGCTCCTTGGGGAAGCTCACGGTGTAACGCTTCACATTGGGGTCGTTCGGGTAGACGTCCTTGGCCAGGCGCAGGGTGTAGGCGTCGTCGCTGCTGCGGAAGAGGAAGGCGTCCGGTGCGCGCCACGGGCTCTTGCCGAGTGCGTCCACCAGGGCGGCGGAGGAGTTCAGCTTGCTCCACGACTCGATGGTGGCGGCGCGGCCCGCGAAATCGGCCAAGGGGTTCGCATAGTGCGAGGTGAGCGCCTGGAAGCCGTAGTACGGGTAGAAGGACAGGAAGCTGGTGTCGGCCGTGAGGACCACTGAATCCGAGCGGGGGCGGCCGGTCTGTGCGAGTAGTGCCGCATCGATTTCGCGGTAGTACGACGCCGCGCCTGGTGCGCGCTTGTCGGCGCGCTCACCGTTGGTATCGGTATCGGTATAGGCGGTGGTGATCTCCGGCTTCAGCACCTGTGGAATGTCCTGAGTGAACGCGAGCGCGCCGACTGTGGCGACCACCACAACGGCGAACTTGAATCGCCCCGGCTCATTGAATGCCTGGTAGGCCGCCCGCGCACCCTCGACGAAGCCGAATGCTCCGGCTGCCGCCAGCAGCACTTCGAGCACGGGCGTCAACCGGAAGGAGAGCAGGGTCGTACCCGCCGCGGTCGCCGTCATCGACAGCAGACACCACAGGTAGATCGCCACCACGCCGATCCCGAGCGCCTGCGCCCGCCGCGACGACGCCACCCGCAGCACCAGCCACACCGTCCCGAGCAGGAAGAACGCCCCGGAAAGCGAGAACTCCGCCATCGGCAACGGCAATTGCGCCCCGCCTTCGGGCAGATAGTGGAATGCCGTCCCCGAACTCGGCATCGTCCCGCTGAGCATCTTCAATACGAACGGCAGCCAGACGACCAGTGCCACCAGGCCCGCGATCGCCGCGATGACAACCAGCCGAACCAGCGGCGGCACAACCGCCCGCCACACCGCACCCGCCCCGCCGCGTTGCGCTCGGTTCGCCACCCGCTGTGCCCGCACCGCGAGCCCCGCCGAAAGCAGCCCCATCAGCGCGACAGCGAATGCCGCCACCGCGAAATACAACGTGTAGAACGACGCCGCCATCCCAAGGAACAGTCCGGCCCCGATAACCGCGCCCCAGCCCCCTGCCGTTTCGGCTCCGCTGGCCGCAGCGGTGCCGACTGCCGCCGCGCCGCCGCCCGCTGCGGCTTCGTCACCAGAGGCGACGGCAGGGCCTGAGGTGGCGGCAGCGCCCGAGGTGGTGGCATTGGCTGAATTGGCGGCATCTGAGGTAGCGGTGCCGACTGCCGCACCACTGTCCGCTCCGCTGGCGCCAGCTGAGGCTGCTGCATCCCCTGACGCGCCAGCTCCGCTCGATGCCGCAGTACCCGCGGAAGTAGCCGACCGCTCGAGCGGCCGGTACAGCGCACCCCACGCGAGAATCAACGCGGGCGGCAGCAGCAGCACGATAACCGCGCTGTAGGCCTCCGGCGCGGCATAGGCCACCGTCACCGCGGTCGTCGCGGCACTGACCCCGATCGCCCAGTCGGGGCGAATCAGCTTGGACCACAATACGAGTGCGATAACCGCGACCACCGTGAGCGACCCGATGGCGTACGGCTTGAACGCCTCCCAGCCGTCCATCCCGAGCACATTCGCCACCCGACCGCCGATCCAGAACCAGCCGGCTGGATAGAACGGCGGCAGGTCGGCGTAGGTCATATCGTGCAGCGCAGCGCTATCGGTGAGCCGTGTCAGATATTCGGTGCGGAACTCCTGATCCACCGAAACGCCGAACAGGTACAGCTTGGTCGCCGCCAGCGGCATCCCCAACGTCACCGTGACGAACGTTGAAATCCCGATCCAGGACAGCAGTTTCGCCAGCCACGGCCACCGCCGCGTCCGCACCAGCCAGATCGCCACGCCGAGCAGCACGGCGGCCCCGACCTGTCCGACCGTGGTCAACGACCTCGTCACATTGGACGAGTTGAATGCGGGCCACTGCACCATCGAAAACGCCACCAGCCCAACGGCAGCCACCACGGCCGCGACCGCTGCGGCCAGCACCGCTTCGCCCACCCCGGAGCCGATATGCCGGATCAATAGGGTTCCCCGTCCGCGCGTCGGCACCGACTCCCCGGAGCGCTCTGTCATTACGGTGCTCAACGGAGTCCTCCATCTTCGATGCGGTGCGCCGGGTCTGCGGCCAGTCGGGCGATGCCGAAGCCCAGCGATGCGCGGTCCGCGACACCTGTCGTGCCGACGCCGCCCGGCCGTCGGCAAAGCCTCGCACGGCGCTGATCGCCGGGGATCCGGCGGCGAGTTGTCCGCAGGTAGTCGCTCACTCGCACCAAGCCTCCGTATCCAGGTCGACCATGATCAGCTCGGCTCCGAACCTGCCACGTCGTCCGCCTGCGCAGGAGCAGGGCCGAACTTCGGGGGTCGCGGATGGGCCGCATCAGTTCGGCGTCATGCCGTGGAGCCGGGTCGATGGTATCGACCGGATCGCATCGCGGATATGAACGAGCCGCACTCGTGCCGCGCAACGGGACGCGGTCGACGAAGTGCGGCTCGGGGAAATCAGATGGGCAGCTTGCGGAAGATCGGGCGCGGGATGTGGCGCAGGATCATCATCACGAAGCGGAAGGTACCGGGCGCCCAGACGAGCTCCTTGCCCCGCTGCGACGCCGAAACCGCCAGCGCCGCGATATCTTCCTTATTGACGGTGAGCGGAGCCTCTTTGACGTGCGCGGAGAACCTGGTCCGCACCATGCCCGGCCGGATCACCAGCACGCGCGGGCCGTACGGGCGCAGTGCCTCGCCGAGTCCGAGGTAGAAGCCGTCCAACCCGGCCTTGGTGGAGCCGTAGACGAAGTTCGAGCGACGCACCCGCTCACCGGCCACCGAGGACATCGCGATGATCCGCCCGAAGCCCTGCTTCTTCATCTTCTCGCCGACCAGCACACCGACCGAAACCGCCGCGGTGTAATTGATTCCGGCGACCTGCACGGCCTTGCGCTGGTTCTGCCACAGCTCTTCCGGATCGCCGTCCAGGGCGAACGCGACGATGGCGACATCCACATCGCCGCCTTCCCATGCCGCGTCGATCACCTTCGGATGGCTCTCGGTATCGAGTGCGTCGAAGTCGATGACATCGACCTGCGTCGCACCGGCCGCCTTCAGTTCGGAGACGGCGTCCTCGCGCAGCGGATCACCGGGCAGTGCGGCCAGGATGATGCGCGCCGGACTTTTGCGCAGGTACTCAGCGCAGATCGCCAAACCGATCTCCGAGGTACCGCCCAGCAGCAGGATGGTCTGCGGGTTGCCTACGGCATTAATCACTGGAGCTCCAGCCTTCTCGCCATATCGGACATGAAAACGCCTGTGGGATCGACGCTCCGGCGGATCTTGATCCACTCGTCGATCCGCGGGTACATCTGGTGGAAGGTCTCCGCGGTGGTGCGTGAATCCTTCGCGGTGTACAGCCGCCCGCCGAACTCCATGACGCGGCGGTCCAGCTCGCTCACCAACTCGTTCAGACCCGGCTTGATCGGGAAGTCGACGCAGATGTTCCAGCCCGGCATCGGGAAGCTCAGCGGTGCCGGGTTACCCGGTCCGAACAGCTTGAAAACGTTCAGCGCCGAGTAGTGCCCCGAGGCCTGGATATCGATGATGATCCGCTTGAACTCCTCGACTGCCTCGGTCGGCACCACGAACTGGTACTGCAGGAATCCGTTGGAACCGTAGCCGCGGTTCCACTCCGCGATCATGTCGAGCGGGTGGTAGAACTGCGTCAGATTCTGCACCTTGCCGGTGTAGTTGCCGCCCATGGCGTAGTACGCCTCGCCGATGGCCTGGAGCGTGAACTTGTTCATGGTCCAGTTCGGGAAGATATCGGGCACCGTCATCAGTTGCGGCGCATCGAATTTCAGCGGCTTTTTACGCAGGCGCTTGGGTAGTTCGTCGACCTTGGCGAGGCGGCCGCGGGTGATGGTGGCCCGGCCGAGCTTCGGCAGCGGACTGATCACGTCGAACCACGCGCTCGAGTAGGTGTAGTTGGCCTCGCTGCCGTCGCTGTGCGCGGCGATGGTCTCGTCGAGCGTGGTGGTCTTCACGCCGTCGTTGAGGAAGTACGCCGTCTCGGTCGGCACCATCTCGATGGTCGCGCGCAGGATGATGCCGGTGAGTCCGTTGCCCCCGACGGTCGCCCAGAACAGCTTGGCATTGCGCTTGGGCGTGATGTGCTGCACCTGGCCATCGGCGGTGAGCAGCTCGATCGAGCGTACGTGGTTGCCGAAGCTGCCTTCGCTGTGATGGTTCTTACCGTGGATATCGGAGGCGATGGCGCCGCCGATCGTCACCTGACGTGTACCAGGTAGCACCGGGACCCACAGACCGAACGGCAGCGCGGCCTTCATGAGCTGGTCCAGGCTGACGCCGCCGTCCACATCGACGATCCGGGTATCCCGGTCGATCCGGTGGATATTGTTCAGCGCCGTCATATCGACGACGAGGCCGCCCGCGTTCTGCGCGTGATCGCCATAGGAGCGGCCGAGCCCGCGCGCGATGATGCCGCGACGCAGGTGGGCCGGCTTGGAGTCGTTGTCCTCGGCGACCATGGCGACGGCCTTGGCGATCAGTTCGGGATCGCTCGTCGAGAGCACTTCGGAAGATGTTGGTGCGGTGCGACCCCACCCGGTCAATGCCTTGGTCTGCGTCGGCAGCGCATAGGTGCCGTCGGTGACATTGCCGGAGTTACCGGTTGTGGTGGCGGTCGGAGCTTTCGTGGACATCGGCATAGAGGCTACATGCATGAGCCGATATCCGGTCGGCGTCGCCGTACTCACCGGTATGTGAGGTCCGACAACGGTCGCGTTCCCCCGGACAAACGTCCAATCGGTGCTCGGCCCGCGTGTCCCGCGGCATCCCGTTACGCTCGTCGGCGTGCAAGCCGAACCCCACCTCCCGCTCCCGGCCGAACTGCCCTTGGTCGACGAGCCGGCAGGAACTGACGTCGACCTGAAGACGCAGATCGTCCGCTTCACCCTCACCGGCGGCCTGTCGGCCATCGTCGACTACGGGATCTACAGCTTCCTGTTGAACCTCATCGGCCTGCCGGTCAGCGTCGCGAAATCGATCAGCTTCATCGCGGGCACCACCACCGCCTACCTGATCAATCGCCGCTGGACCTTCCAGGCGCCCCCGAGCCGCGCCCGCTTCATCGCCGTGGTGCTCCTGTACGCCGTCACCTTCGCCGTCCAGGTCGGCATCAACGCCGTGCTCTACGCCACGCTCCCCGGCGACTGGTGGCGTCAGCCCCTCGCCTTCGTCATCGCCCAGGGCACCGCCACGGTCATCAACTTCGTCGTGCAACGCCTGGTCATCTTCAAACTCCACTAAAGCTGCGGCCTGCCGCAGCTCATCAGCCCTCGACCGCGGACGAACCGTCAGCGAATCACCGCGGCACCAAGTCCGCCCGCGCCGCCTTCGCCCCGAAGTAGTCGCCACCCTTCGCCCGGATGTTGTCCGTCCCCCACTCCCGCTGCTCGCGCGCCGCGGGGGCCAGATGCGGGATGTGTTTGCGGCAGTGGATGTAGGCCTCTTCCACATCGACCACCACCCAATGCTGCGCGGCTCGCCCCTTGAGGTTCTCGGGTAGTTCGGGGACATTGCGGCGCAGCGCGGTGTCGTCGACGATTCGTGCCGAACCGTTGATGTGCAGTCCGATCAGATCCTGGACGAAATCGATTAGCAGGATGCCTACGTGCGGGTTCTCCAAGATGTTGCCGAGGCTGGCGTGCACGCCGTTGCCGCGGTATTCCGGATAGGCAAGAGTGCGTTCGTCGATCACATGCAGAAAGCCGGGCAGGCCAGCGCGGAAGCTTGCGTCGCATTCGCCGTGTTTGTCCGCGGTGGCGATGAACGCCATATCCATCCTGGCGATGAATTCGATCATCGTCGGGTTCAGTTGATCGAGTACTTGATCTTGGTAGAAGCGTTCGGCGCGGTCCCGCGTGCCGTACCTGTCCTGTAGTTCCTGCTCACCGTCACTGCCACAACGTGTACCGGGCATGGCGCCCCCTCTGGTAGCTGGAATCCGGCACACCGCAACGGGTTCGACGCTGAGCCCGCGACTAAACCGAAATCCTGTCCATTTTAGTCTGGCAACACAGCAAAAATCCATGTTGAGAATGCACTGAATCTATAATTAGCGCAAGGGTTTCCACGGGTTAGCTGAAATCCGACCGGCCGGAATTCTTTAGTTCGCGACCGGTCAGATCGAGCACAGCTCAGGCAGGCGTCAGGGTCACCGGAACGCCGTTGAAGACCGCATTTCCGGACGGCACATCCACCACCGAATCATCGGTCAGCACATTGGCATTCACCCCGGCATGCGCCCGGGCCACCGTCTGCGTGCTGTCGGTATGTCCCCAACCGTGCGGCAAGCTGACCACCCCCGGCATGATCGCCTCGGTCGGCTCCAGCGGTACCGTCAGCGTCCCCGCGGCGGACTTCACCACGGCGGTATCGCCGAGCCCCAACCGCGCCACATCCGCCGGATTGATATGCAGCGTGCAGGTATTCGAACCGCTGACCAGCGCCGGGATATTGTGCATCCAACTGTTGTTGGATCGCAGTTGCCGCCGGCCGATCAACACCACATCCGGCGCCGCATCGGCGAGCCGGGCCCGCAGCCGCGCGACATCGTCGAGCAGCGGCTGCGGCGCCAATTCCACCTGCTTGGACGCCGTCCGCAGCACACCGGGCAGGCGCGGTTGCAGCGGTCCGAGATCGACACCATGCGGATTGTCCAGCAGCACCTGCAGATTCAGCGTGCGGTATTGATCTCGGTGTTCCCGGGGCCCTTCGTGGTCACGCAGGCTACCGTCTCCGGGGCCGTCGCTCGCACCGGCATTCCACTCGCCATACGGTCCGAGCCGCAGCATCAGATCGATGCGCTGCTCGGTGCTGTTGGACCCGATGAGTTCGGGCCGCCGCTCCGGTATACCCGCCTTGTGCAGCATGCCCGCGATGATCAGTTCATCGACGCCGCTCAGCGCTTCCGGTCCGGCGGGCTTACCGGTGAGCGCCGCACCGAGCCTGGCCAGGATCTCCGACTCCGAAGGCCGGTCGCCGAGTGGGACCAGCGGCCGCGAGTACCGCGCGTAATTGCGAACCGCGAACTGCAGCAACGCGAAGTCGTAATGCGGCGATTGCGTCGGCCGCGGTGGCGGCAGGATCACATCCGCGTGCCGGGTGGTCTCGTTCAGATACCGGTCCACACTCACCATGAAGTCCAACTGCGCGAAGGCCGTGTCCAACCGGACCCCACTCGGCGCGGACAGCACCGGATTACCCGCGACGGTCACCAGCGCGCGCACCTGCCCCGCCCCCGGTGTGGTGATCTCATCGGCCAGGGTGGCCACCGGCAGTTCGCCCATTGCCTCGGGCAGCTCGCGCACCCGGCTGGCCCAGCGTCCCGTCCGGAACGGCTTGGTGCGTGGGATACCACCCGCCGCAGCCTTGGCGAACATGGCACCGCCGGGTGAGTCCAGGTTGCCGGTCAGGACATTGAGCACCTCGACCAACCACTGGGTCAGCGTGCCGAATTCGGCGGTGCAGGTGCCGATGCGCGCATATACCGCCGCGGTCGGCGCCGCCGCCAACTCCTGCGCGATCCGGATAACCGTCTCGGCGGGAATTCCGGTCCGAGCCGAAACCACCTCGGGCGTGAAATCCGCGGCGGCCGCACGAACTTCGTCGAGACCCGCGACATCCAGCCGAATATCTGTCAGACCTTGTTCGAACAACGTATGCACGACACCGAACAACAGATAAGCATCGCTGCCCGGCCGGATGAACAGATGCTCATCGGCGAGCTTCGCGGTCCGCGTTTCCCGCGGGTCGACCACAACGAATTTGCCGCCGCGCTTGCGCAGCGCCTTCAACCGGCCCGGGAAATCCGGTGCGGTGCACAGCGATCCGTTGGATTCCAGCGGATTCGCCCCCAACATCAGCAGATAATCGGTGCGATCCAGATCCGGCACCGGCACGGTCAGCGGATCGCCGAACATCAACCCGCTCGCCACCTGTTTGGGCATTTGATCGGCGGTACTCGCCGAAAACAGATTCTTGGTGGCGAGGGCGCGAACCAGCACCGGCACATACAGCGCTCCGGCGACCGTATGCGCGTTCGGGTTGCCGAGATACAGTGCCGCCGACTGATTTCCGTGTTCGGCCACGATCGCCGGAAAACGTGCGGCGATGAGATCGAATGCCTCGGTCCAAGAGGCGCAGCGCCAGGTATCGGTGGACCGGTCGCGGATCATCGGTTCGGTCAGCCGGTCCGGATCCTCGTCGAGATGCCCGAAGCTGGCCCCCTTGGGGCAGATGAATCCCTTGCTGAACGGATCCTGTCGATCCCCACGAACCGAGGTCACATGGTCGTTCGAGTCGAGGGTGATCTCGAGTCCGCAGACCGCCTCGCATAGCGGGCAGGTCCGCAACAGCGTCCGGGAGTCTTCAGTGAGCTGCGCCATAACCCCCATCATCGCGCGCGATGGATCTGCGCGCATGAGGAAACAACAATGACCGGTAACTTCCCGCGTCAGCCGGAACACGAAAGACCGGTATCCACTCCTACGGATACCGGTCTTCAGTCGGTCAGGGCAGTGCGGACCCCGCCCGGTTAAGTGGACGAGCTCAGCAGGCGACGGTATTGACGGTCGTGCGACGCGAGAGCGCCGAGCGAACCGCCGCGCCGATCGCGACTACCGGCGGGATCCAGCGCGCCTCGCCGGGAGCCACGCCCCAGCAAGCCTCGCCGGTGGTGAGCTGGGTGGGCGGCAGCGGGATGCCGTCACCGTCGGTGTAGACGGTGACTCCCGCCTCGCGCAGTGCCTCCAGCGCCATCGCGGCCTTGCGCAGGCCGGTGACCAAGTGGATCTCGCGACGCTCGGCGCCGGGAATCTCGATAACCGGACCGGTCAGGTTGTTCGCGCGCAGGAACCGGCGAACCTCGCCGGCCAGCTCACCGCTGATCTCGATACCCGACAGATCCTCGTCCGTGATCAGGCAGATTCCGTTGGTCGTTTCAGCGATCGTCCACCCGCGCTGGATGTAGTCCTGCGCCGCGGCAGTCATCTCTGCCGCCGATGCGGAAGTCGGAAACGTGGTGCGCACTGTCTTTCTCCATTCCCCGATAGATCTGGGTCCTGCATACGTGGGTGGTATCGGGACGGGGTGGGGTGGGCGTTACGGGTTGTACAAAAGATCTTGGTGACTGTCGGGTTCGTCTCACCCGGTAGTGATCGGCTATCACCGAGGCACCCCTTTAATCGGCCGTGCCGGTGGCTCCGGGATCGGCCCCCGGGTCATGGCGGGCGCACGTGTTGTGTGAACCCACTCCTATTGGCCGGGCGTCGAATTGGGGGAAGGATCGCAATATGAGTGAGCATCGTGGTAGCGATTCGACGGGGAGCGGTCGGGCGACGGGTGGACACGCAGCATCACGAAGCGATTCGACCGGCGCGGCCGACGACGCCAATAGCGTCGACGCGCCGGCATCGGCAGGGTTCGAAACAGAATCACGCTGGATCGCCTGGAAAGAGACCGCGTCCAAACGGTTCTCGCGCCCGGCGGAGCCCGAACCGGCCGAACCCTTCGAAAGTCCCCGTGCCTGGACCGCCGATGCCGCCCGCGGCCTGCTCGACGTGCAGTTCCACCGTCCGGCGACCAGGACGCTACTGCCCCTTGCCTATATGCTCGGGCTTGCCTTCGCGATCGGCATCCCGATCGCACTGACGGTGCTGATGTGGCAGGTCTCCGCGGTGCTCGGCGTGCTGGCCGCGTTGATCGCCATACCGCTCGGCCTGACTATCGCGGCCGTCGTACGCCTGCTGCTCGAATTCCTGGAGAACGCGTCCAAACTGGCGACCAAGGTCGAGCACATCGCCGATCTCGCCGACGATCTGTTCCAGGCGCTCGCGGACGTCGCCGAGCCGGTCAACCAGCTCTCCGAAGACGTTCGTGCCGTGCAGTTCTGGCGTTTCCGCAAGCGCGGCGCACGCAAGTAGAACCGGGCTGAGTTGCCGGATCGCCGCCTGCGAGAACCTATTCGTCGCCGTTGCGCCTTTGGCGTGCCTGGGCCACTCGTCGTGGCCCGTGTCGGATTTACTGTGAAACAATGCTGTTCGGATATCGCGAGGGGGAACCATGGCTTTACCGCAGGGCACGACCGGCTCGACCATGCCGCGCAGACAACTCGGCCGACATCTGCGTGATCTGCGCAATCGGGCCAGGATGACCACTCGGATGGCGGCCCAGCAGCTCGAATGGTCCGAGGCCAAGATCTGGCGGATCGAAACCGGGCAGACCTCGCTGCGCAGCCTGGACGTCGAGGCCATGTGCAAGATCTACGGTGCGCCAACCGATCTCGTCGAACCGCTGACCGCACTGGCCAAGGAGACCAAGGCCAGGGGATGGTGGACCGGCTACAGCGATGTGATCGCCGAGGGGTTCGAGGTGTACATCGGTCTGGAGGAGGCCGCACACGCCCTGGCCACCTACGAGAACGAGCTGATCCCCGGACTGCTGCAGACCGAGGCATACACCCGCGCGCTACTGAAGTCCGCGCGCCCGGATGCGTCCGAGACCGAAATCGACCGGCGGGTACAGCTGCGTACGGCCAGGCAGGCGTTGCTCACGCGCAAGGATTCGCCACTGCATTTGGATGTGGTGATCAGCGAGTCGGTGCTGTGGCGGCGGGTCGGCGGCGTCGAGGTGACCGTCGAACAGCTGACGCACCTGCGGCGCATGTGCGACCTGCCGAATGTGCGAATCCAGTTGGTGCCCTCGGACTCCGGCTATCACGACGGCATGGATTCGGGTCCGTTCGTACTACTCGAATTCGCCGATACGCGGGCGGAACTGCGCGAGCCGCCGGTGGTCTATGTCGAGGCGTTCACCGGTCCGGTATATCTGGACAAGGATCACGAAATCGAGCGCTACCGAACGGCCTTCGCGAACATCAAGTCGATCGCGGTAGATGCGCGCGCAGGCATAGAGGAAGCGCGCGGCTCTGTTTAATGGCAGCGCCTTCGGCGCTACGTGTTCGCGGCCCCCTGGTGTCTCGCGTCCGAGCCGTCGAGACTCGCGACTTCGTCGCATGCGCTTCGACGGCTCGGACGCG
>NZ_JBFANH010000018.1:0-192474 GCF_040674755.1 Nocardia sp. NPDC049737
GATTCAAGAAGATCACCGGTACGCCGGTATCGGGCCCCAACTCGCGGTACGCGAACCGCGTTGCACCGACCAGCACGGATTTCGACGGCGCATCTTTGTACAAGGTGCCGCTGGCACTAGTCATGACTTCCTCCTATTGTAAACCGATTAGTGTACTTTCAATGGTGACCCTACCCTCGAGCGTCCAACTTGTAAACAGATCGGTATACTTGCTTCATGACTTCGCTCACCGATACTCAGGAACCAACCCGTCGGGGAGGGCGTGGCGCGCGTCAGCGCATCCTGAAGGCAGCTGCCGAACTGTTCTATAACGAGGGCATCAACACCACTGGTGTCGAACTGATCGCGACCAAAGCATCCGTGTCGAAAAGAACTCTCTACCAACACTTCCCGAGTAAGACCGCGTTGGTGGAAGAGTATCTGCGTATGCTCCGTCAAGCCGCGGGCAACCTAACCGATGAGCCGTCAGCGGACTCCGATTCGAACCCGCGTGCGCTGCTGCTCGCTTTATTCGACACCCCCGATGCCGCGGATACACCGATGCGTGGCTGCCCATTTCACAATGCGGCGGTTGAGGCAGCCGAGGCCATGCCCGGTGTTCAAGACATCATCCACGCGCACAAGCGGCACTACATCGACGGACTCACCGAACTCGCCCGACGAGTCGGCGCCGCAGACCCAGAGCTGCTGGGCAACCAGCTCGCCGTCCTATACGAGGGGGCGGCCGCGCTATCCACCTCCCTCAACGATCCGGCACCCTGGACGCACGCCCGAGCAACAGCCGAGGCACTCATAAACCAAGCAACGCACGAATTCGCCTGACCAGCAAGCCGCCGACACCGAGCCCGCCACTGCTCTAAAGACAGGTCATCAGCGGTTTTCAGTATGCCGCCAGTGTCGAGACGTGCGCGCTCAGGTGGGACACAGCGAAATCAGCCGGGCATGAAAATGCTTCTGACAAGAGTAGACCTTCGCAACACCTCGAATACTCTTCCGGCGATTCCGAATTCGAATAACCGCGGATGTGGGAGGGTGCGGCCCATGCTGATCGAATACGGGGTGTGGGTTACGCGGTTGGCGCTCGCCGTGGTGTTCGGGTTGTCGGCCTGGGGGAAGCTGGCCGATCGCGCCGGTACGCGGCAGGCGGTGGGGGAGTTCGAGGTGCCGGTGCGGTGGGTGCCCGCCGTGGCGTGGGGGCTGCCGGTCGTCGAGGCGGTATTGGCGGTCGGCGTCGTCCTGTCGTGGACGGCCGTCGCGGCGGCGGTCGGCGCGCTGCTCCTGCTGATGGTCTTCACGGTGGTCATGGTCGGCTTGTTGCGGCGCGGCAAGCGTCCCGCATGCTCATGCTTCGGCGCGGCGAGTACGACGCCGATCGGCGCGCGCAGCATCGTGCGCAACGGTGTGCTGATGATGCTCGCGGCGTTGGTCCTGTGGGGCGCGTTGGCCCGTCCCTCGGTGCCCGCCGGACTGGCTGCCGATGCCGCGACGGGGCTCGCATTCGGTGCGCTGCTGTGCGGGGTCCTCGGGTGGCTGGTCGCCCAGGTCGGCGCGCTGCGGCGTCGGCTGGACGAGCAGGCGCTCTCGACGCTGGGGGCCGAGGGTTTGCCGGTCGGCTCGGTCGCGCCGGAGTTCGAGTTGCTCGATGTCTCGGGTGCCCGCACGAACCTCGCGGATCTGCTCTCGGGTGGCCGGGCAGTGCTGCTGGTGTTTGTGCACCCGGGCTGTGAGATGTGCGCCGCGCTGGCCCGCGAGCTGCCGCGGTGGCGGGCGCGCACGGCCATGACCATGGTCGTCGTCGGAAACGGTGATGCCGATGAGCAGGCAGTTTGGGGTGTCGAACAAGGTCTGGGCGAGATCCCGTCGCTGGTGCAGCAGGGCAACGAGGCCGCGCTGCGATATCGCGTCCGCGGTACACCGTCGGCTGTGCTGATCGACGCTGAGGGCAGGGTCGCCGCGCCTGTCGCGCGGGGCGCTATCGCGATCCGTGAGTTGATCCTCGCCGGGAAATCGATCCGAGCCCAGCTTTCCTCTCGAAGCAACGGCCACCACGCCGCTAACCAGGGTCGGAATTGACCCTCAGCCAGGTTAGCTACGTCGAAAACCGGCTGCCAGTCGAAATTGTTTGTCGCACAGAGATTTTCGTATACAACAGTGCTCTCCCGTCGATACGATGCTGAGTGCATCGATGCAGAACCGCGCGCGACCCCCATCCACCACTTTTGGCAGGGAGATGTCATGGCGGACTTCGCATTCACCGATTATTCCGGCAAGGAATTCGTCATCCGGCTCAATAACGAACAGCGCATCGAGGAAGCGCGTCGGATCCTGTCTGGCGATGAGCAGATGTCGATCCATGTCATGGGACGCATCAGGAAGCAGGAGGTCGACTACAACCCGGGTTGGAGCTTCCACCTCGACCCGGACACGATCACCTTCTTCACCATGGCGATCGAGGTCTGTGACTCGTCAATCTCCTACCTCGAGGATCACCTGGACGAGGCTTGCGGTGCTTTCCTACCGGGTTGCTTCTGGTGTCCGTGGTCGTCCCGACTTACTCGAGAGATCCGCTGATCGCGACGCCGTAGCCGAGACCCCGGTCGAGTGCTTTCGGCCGGGGTCCGCGGGTGCCTCCACCACTGAAGCCCTACTCACGACCGCAATCTGCAAGGCGGAGCTGAACTGAGACGGCGGGCCTCAGAGTCTGGTGTAGTTCGCTTGGTCGTGTTCGAACGCGGTCAGGATGTCCGGTGTCAAAGTCAGGCGGGTGTTGGCAATGGCGGTGAGGTAGTCCTCGAGGTTGACGGGTTTGTTCGTTCCGTCGCGCATCGCGCGTTCGAACGCCGATTGTGCACCGGCACGGGCTGCGTACTCGATGTCGGCGGGAGTGAAGTGGGCTGTAACGCGCACCAGATGGCCGAGGTCGACGTTCTCGGCGGCGGGGCCGAGGTAGCGCCGCCAGATCGCTTCGCGGGCGGGTTCATCAGGTGGACCGACCGGTATCACGTAGTCGAAGCGGCCCGGCCGTAGGAAAGCCGAGTCCAACGAACGAACCGAGTTGGTGGCGCAGATCAGCAGGCGGCTGTAATCCTCTCGGAATGCCGGAATCAGCTTGAGAAGCTCGTTCGTTACTCCATGCGCCGCGCTGGTCGCCGTCCCCTCGCGTGCGCCCGCGATCTCCTCCACCTCGTCGATGAACAACAGAAGTTCGTCGAGTTCGGCCAAGTCCGCGAACACCTCACGCAAGGACGCCGCGAGCCCGCCGCTTGCCGTCGCGGCCAACCGAGACGGGAACAACTCGACGAACGGCCACTCCAGTCTCGAGGCGACCGCTTTCGCGAAACTGGTTTTTCCGGTGCCCGGCGGACCGAACAAAATCACGCTCTTGGGTGGCCGAACCCGATAACGCTCCGCGACATCCGGGTTCGCCAACGGCAACACGATCCGTCGTTCGATGATTTCTTTCTCGCGGTCCATCCCCGCCATCGACTGCCACAACCCGGGTGGCAGCAGCCGCCCACCCAGCTCGGTCAGCAAATAAGACTGCGCGGGTGCCAACGGTTCCAGCAGTTCGTAGTAGACCAGACCGGTCCTGTGCTGATATCCGGAATTCTCGAACGCGACCGACCCGGTCGCATCCTGTGGGAGGAGCGTGCAGATCCGCCGCACGCCGTTCGACCGCAGCCGCCGCTCCAGTTCGGTCAGCAGCGCACTACCGATACCGCGCTGCCGCCACTGCGCACCCAGGGCCACCAGCAGGACCCAGGCACGCTCGCTGTGGATCTGGGCGACGGCCATTCCGACAATTTCTTCCCCGACCTCCGCCACCACCGCCGGCTGCCCTGCTCGCGCGGACGCCAGCACCTCCGCCAACGCGAACACCGGCTCCTCCCCGGTCGCCCGTCGGCTCTGTTCCCAGATCTGGATTGCCTGATCCAGATCATCGTCACGAAATTCACGCAGTCGCCATACCGGCATACGCACCTCGAACTGCCATTGGAGTGGGCCAACTGAGACGCTCTTTCAGTAAACACCCATAGAGGGTGTGAGCAAGGCAGGGCGCGAACCTCGGGAAATACAAATCGGCGTGACGTCCATCGCAGGAATCACGTCGTCCGTCGGGCTGGCCGGTCTCATCCAGACCGCGCTGCCGCTCGATCGAGGAATGCAGCGCAGCGGCCAGTAGCGCTCGGGTGTTTGTTCGCGGTTTGGTCAAGGCATGGCAGGGGGAAGCCGAGGGTGGCGACCTCCCGCTGGCCTGCCATGAGCGACCGACCATGTCGTCACTCCGGCGCTCCTGCGCGAATCCCCTCGGGGCCAGCGTTGAGGATGATGCCTTACTGACGAATCAGGCCATCGCTGGCGGGCGGGCATTTACACTGGTCGAGTGGGGCCTGGGTCATTAAAATCTGTTGGCCTCTACCCAGCCGTCGTCGTTCTGGCCATAGGTCCGCAGCCGCAACGGCGGAAACCTGTCTGTGCACCTGCTCGCGGGGTTCTGCCTGGCGGGGCGTCAGCTGGGGCGCGCTTCGCCGAGTTCAGCGGTCAATTCCGGCTGGACAGCTGCTGACATTTCGGGTCGTCATTTGCTGACACGGTTGTCGTGCGGCGGGCTCCACTGGATCGGACAGCTGACGTGGCAGTGGGGTGAGCCCGATACCGTACCGGCCTCCGGCCCGTTGTCCGGGCAGCTTCTCGAGAACGGTGCGCAGAAGACCTATAAGGACTTCCCGCGCGGCATGCCAACCACCCAGATCGTCAACGCGGACCTGCTCGCTTTCCCGAGTGCCTGATACCAGGCCGACGCCCGCAGCACCACGGCATCCGCACCGCGACCGGCACCGAAACCGACAGACGGACCAAGGAGGTCTGATGGTCGAGACCACTCGCACGGAGATCGCGTCGTCGCGACGCTGGCCGCAGTTGCGGGTCGAGGAGTGGACCGCTACCCGCGACACGGTGCATATGTGGACCCAGATCATCGGCAAGATTCGACTCGCTCATGCCCCGATGATCAACCACTGGTGGCAGGTCACCCTCTACGTCAGCCCACGGGGTTTGACCACCTCCGCGATGCCCTACGAGGCCGGTGTGTTCGACATCGAGTTCGACTTCAATGAGCACCGGTTGCACATACGAGCCAGTGATGGCGGCGCCCGTCAAGTCGCGCTCGAACCCAAGCCGGTTGCGGATTTCTATGCCGAAACGATGAGTGCGCTCGACGAACTCGGCATAGCGGTACAGATTCAGGCGAAGCCCAACGAGGTCGATCCTGCGATCCCGTTCGCCGACGACTATGCGCATGCTTCTTATGATCGCGACGCCGTGCATCTGTTCTGGCGCCAACTCGTCGCGGCCCATCGAGTAATGAGCGAGTTTCGTTCGCATTTCATCGGCAAAGTGAGCCCGGTGCACTTCTTCTGGGGCGCCATGGATCTGGCCTGTACCAGGTTCTCCGGCCGCACCGCGCCGAAGCATCCGGGCGGCGCACCCAACTGCGGTAATTGGGTGATGGTGGAGGGCTACTCCCACGAGTTGAGTAGCTGCGGTTTCTGGCCGGGTGGTGGCGACGAAGGCGCCTTCTACGCCTACGCCTATCCCGAACCCGACGGCTTCGCCGACTATCCGGTCGGTCCTCGGCACGCCTTTTACAGCGCCGATAACGGCCAGTTTCTGCTGCCCTACGAGGCGGTACGCACCGCCGCAGATCCGGAACGAACCCTTCTGGAATTCCTGCACACCACCTATCAAGCGGCCGCTGAACGCGGCAAGTGGGACCGAGCAGCACTCGAATGCGATCCGCACCGGTGGGCCCAGAAATAGCGAACACTGAACCCAGGAGGGAATCGTGACCAATCGGAACGACCTACCTGCTCCCGAACAGGGACTGCTCCTGACGCATTTCTTGACCGTGCGCGACGTCGCTCGCTCCCGAGATTTTTACACCGAAGTTTTCGGCGGCCGGGTCGTGCTGGCGGAGAACCCGGCCATCGTGAAGGTCGCCAACAGTTGGATCATCCTGAACCCGGGCGGCGGCCCGACCCCGGACAAGCCCGACGTCACTCTGGCTTCCCCTGAACCAGGTGATCCGATCTCGTCATTCTTGAATGTGCGGGTCGCCGACATCGCCGCGTTCTACTCCGACGCCAAATCCAAAGGGGCACAATTCCTCACCGAACCACTCGACCGCAAAGCCGAGATCCGGTGCTATCTCCGCGACCCAGACGGCTACCTCATCGAGATCGGCCAGGCCACCGGCATGCTCCGCGGCATATACGCCGACCGACATGCGGGGGGCGCTGAAATCGGAGAAAGATAGAGGCTCCGGCAAATGCCGAGCGAATGCGCGGCCGAGTCGTTCACGCTGGCCCGATTTGGTCGTCACATCGTCATCACGATGGCTTGACTGAGGTTGGATCGGGCATCACGCTTGAAATGCAGAGTAGATAATCCAGCGCTCTATCAGAGGAGACGATGGAGGTATGTCTAGCAAACATCTATCTGAAGAGCCCCAATCGGAGCGAGGAGCCAAAGGCTCGCGAGACACCGGGTCGGATATTCAGGGCGGCGGATCGGCGGATCGCCCGGTCGGCACATTCGACCAAGAAGAAGTCACCTCAACACGCGACCACAACCCGACGGACGACACCATCGGCACGACCGGGACCGTCCCTCCGGGAGACGCGGAACCGGCCATACCGCCCTACGAAGGCCGCCAAACGAGCGCCGAAAGAATTGCCAGTAGCAGTGCGGGCGAGGGGACCGGCGCCAACACCGCGGGCGCTGTACATCCGGTGAGCGACTCGAAGTTCAAAGCGCCTGACCCCGATGACACTCCCGGAGGGGCCACCGCGTCCCCGGCTGACGAGCAACCGGCATCGCAGGCCCCGGAAACCGAAGCCGCCGACGAGGGTGTAGAGGGCGGCCATCAGAGCGGCGTACGCAGAGCCGAGGACCAGCCCCGCGAATCCAGGCCGCAGTGACACAGTAGTTCAACGACGGCGAGCACCCGGTCGCTCAACTCATCATCGGTCCGGACGACCGGGGGTCGGGTAACCACGCCTCGATGGCGTGACGCCAGCCGTGTCAGCGGCCGTCCTGGCGGAGGCAGGGCAAGGTCTTGCTCCGACGGCACCTACACACAGCCACCAGGAACCGATCCGAATGCACCGTCGTGCCGTCCTCGCGCATCAGCTCGACCGGCCCCTGGACCAACGCGGGACCATCGGTGACGAAGGTGATTTATCGCCGATCAGGATCCGAGGCGGCCGTCACGCGCTGCGGCCCGACGCCGCGTTCCTTGGGGATGTCAACCTGCTGAGGCATTGGGTACGGCGTAACCAACACTGGCTGGCGCGTCTCCGCATTTCCGAATGCAACGAAACCCCTGGTAAGCCGACGCTTTACGTGGGTGTTAAGCCGGGTGACCGGGCTCGAGGTCGGCGACAGAGCTCCATCGCACCGCATCAACTGTTCGACCGGGCGCGTATCCAGCTTCGGGTGCCAAGACCAGGCCCACATGGTCACCGAAGTCGTTGCGAGCCTGGATCGTTCCGGAAAACCATGCGACCGCGTCCACCAACACAGGTACTCCGTTCGGGCCGACCCGCCATCGGCACCGGCTGAATTTATCGACCTCGTCGCCGGTCTCCGCACCGAACAGTTGCGCCAGCGCGAGGTTGTCTCGATCGACCAGGTGCACCGACATATATGCGGCTCCCGTGGCGGTCCGGTATGTGTGGTTGTTCTTCGACAAACAGACCAGAAACCGTGCCGGATCGATACTTACCTGCGACGCGAACCCCACCAGACAACCACTGCGCTCATCCCCGACCGCGACCGTCACGATGAACACCGGGGCATCGGCCATGGCCACCATTGACTCGAACGCGCTGGGACCGTCTACCGGAGCATCCGACATCGTGTGTGTATATCAGACCGCTGTTGACTTCGGCCGCGACTGTCTATGAGCACGTCTCCGCTGGCGCGAGGTTGTTTGCGCGCCGACGGCGCGGCTATGCGTGTCACAGGGCGGTGAGCTGCCCGGTACGTTGTCTGGAAGGGCGGGTTCGATGCAGGACAATCCACAGCAAGCCGACCAAGAGCCCGGCACGATGCCGTCGGATGTGCGGGGCCGGTTGACGATTTTCGACCGCTTCGCAACGGCAGCTGCCGCTTTTGCCTCCAAGGCCGGATTCTTCGTTTTCTGCGTGCTCCTGGTTTTGGTGTGGGCACCGACGTTCCTGGTAATGCCGAGTATCGACACATGGCAACTGGTGATCAACACAGCCACCACTATCGTCACTTTTCTCTTGGTAGCGCTGCTGCAGAACACGCAATCTCGTGCCGACGAAGCCGTTCAGCAGAAACTCAACGCCATCGCGGACGCCCTCGCCGACTTCATGGGCGAACTCCGCACCGAGCATCCAGAACTCGACCGCCACCGCAAAGAACTCGCCGACGCAGTAGGTCTGGAAAAACGAGAATCGACCTGATCGGCGGCGCTAAACAGAGCGCTCGAGACCCAGCGCCGCGAGGTCGATGAGACCGGCAGCGCTCATTCGAAGGCGGGTTGGTCTGCGCGTTCTGGCGTGGTGGTGGTGACGTGGTAGCGGCGGCCCGCGATCTTGGCGGGCCGGTAGCAGATGGCGGAGTCGATCACGACTGCCCGGTCGCGTGGGCTCGCGAGGATAATGATGGGACTGGATAGGAGCATCGTTTTTCTCCTGTCCGGTTATTCTCCGAGGTGGGTAATCGGGCCGAACTGGTGTTCATAGTTGCTCATGCTGTCGTTCAAGATCTGCATCAGCCGGAAGATCATCGCCGGCGGGAACTTCACCCTCGACACCACTTGAGCCGGTTGCCGCATCACCGGCTGACCGGCGTCGTCGACACCCTGATCGGTCGGCAGATATACGAGGAAGTCGAGGGTGAAGTCGGTCCGGTTGTACCAGCAGGTGAACCCGTTGGAGTAGGCACCGGCGCTCATCACCTCCGGCACGATCACCTCGACGTCGTTCGGGGGCGGCAGAGTCGGTTCGTTCATCCGCGGTCACCTTTCACCGGTCGACGAAAAGAGCACATCGCTGGGCGGTGGCCCCTTTCGTCGACACGTCGTTCATCGACAGCAGATTCGGTGACTAGCGGAACTGTGCCTGGCGTGCCTGCTCGCGAAGGTGATGCAGCTGCATTTCCCACTGCCCGGACCGGTCCTGGGTACGGCTGGCCTGATCCTCGGCCTGCTGGGCCAACTGGCTGGCCTGCTCGGCCTGATCCTGTGCCGACTGAGCCCGCTGGTTGGACTGGTTGGCCTCGCCCTGTGCCTGCTGGGCCTGGCTCTGCGCCCGATCGGCCTCGCCTTGGGCCTGCTGAGCCTGGTTTTGCGCCTGCTGGGCTTGTTGGCGGGCCTGCTGGGCCTGCTGGTTGGCTTGGTTGGCCTCGTGCTGGGCGATTTGCGCCTGGTGCTGGACTTGACGGGTCTGGTGTTGCGCCTGCCGGGCAAGGTTCTGTGCCTGCTGGGCGTACTGACGAGCGCTTTGAGCTTCCTGCCGCGCCTCATCGATCTGAAGCCGCAGCACCATCTCGATGTCCCGAAGGTTCTGCATGTCGAGCACGTCGCCACGCTTGCTGTCAGTGCTTGTTTCCTGAGCCATATGAGCTTCCCTCCAAGGGTTGGTTGAGTGGACAGACTCGATTGACCGAACTCATTCTGACCGAAGATCAACACCCTGTCAGCAACTTCACTGCAACCGTTTGGTAATGGACGTGAACGCGTCGGGTCGATCCAGCTCCGGTTGCGTTCATTGGTCCGCGACCGGGCTACGGTCGCCGATACAGGTATGACTTCTCTGCTGATCGGCGCGACCAGCCAGCATGATTAGTGTCATGCCGATCTACCTTCGCTCCCGCTCAGCTATGACGTGGTTATCTAGTCGGTGTGTCGATGTGTCGCATCGCCGAACCGTATTCGGGACACTCGGTCACTGGCACTCGGCGGTAGCAAAAACAGGATTTGTTGATGCGGGCATGGATCTCATCGGTCGAACCCTGGAAGGTGACATGACGCCCCCACGTCGCCGCGGCCGCAGTGTTCGGGGTGCCTGACGAGAAGATCGTGGTCTCGGATTCCGGCCCACGCAAACGAGTTCGGAAGTGCGGCGCGGTAGCTGACCTAGTCGATCTTGGCCATCACATGCTTGACGCGGGTGTAGTCCTCCAGCCCGTACATCGACAGGTCCTTGCCGTGCCCGGACGACTTGAACCCGCCGTGCGGCATCTCGGCGATCAGCGCGGTGTGGGTGTTGATCCACACGCAGCCGAAGTCGAGCGCGGCCGACACGCGGAGCGCCCTCGACACATCCTTGGTCCACACCGAGGATGCCAGCCCGTATTCGACGCCGTTGGCCCACCGGATCGCCTCGTCTTCGTCGGTGAACGACTGCACGGTGATCACCGGGCCGAATATCTCGTTCTGGCTCAGTCGGTCGGCCTGCCGCAGCCCACCGATGACCGTCGGCTCGACGTAATACCCGTGGTCGCCCTGCCGGTGCCCACCGGCCACGACCGAAGCGTGATCGGGCACCTCATCGAGGAAACCGAGCACCCGCTGTAGTTGGTTGGCGTTATTGACAGGTGGCACCCAGGCGTTCTCGTCCTCGGTGGCTTTGCCGAACGTCGTTGTGGCATTGCCGGCCTGCTCGGCCAGCGCCGCGGTCAGATCTTCGGCCACCGATGCGTGGCCGAGCACCCGGGTGGCCGCCGTGCAATCCTGCCCGGCGTTGAAATAGCCGGAGGCCGTGATGCCCGCGGCGGCAGCAGCGATATCGGCGTCGGGGAACACGATTACCGGTGCTTTGCCACCCAACTCCAAATGCGTGCGCTTGAGGTGGGTTCCGGCCGACTCCGCGACCGCACGGCCTGCGGCCAACGAACCGGTGATCGATACCATCTGCGGGGTCGGATGCGCGACCACCGCCGCACCGGTCACCCTGTCACCGGTTACCACGTTGAGCACGCCTGGCGGCAGGTGCTCGGCGGCCAGTTCGGCCAGCATCACCGTCGTCACCGGGGTGGTGTCGCTCGGCTTGATCACCACGGTGTTTCCCGCCGCGATCGCGGGAACAAACTTCCAGATTGCCATCATCATCGGGTAATTCCACGGCGTCACCTGTCCGATGACGCCGATCGGCTCCCGGCGGATCCACGATGTATGGCCCGCCAGGTACTCGCAGGCCGACTTGCCCTCGAGTACCCGTGCCGCCCCCGCGAAGAATCGGATCTGGTCCAGCATCTGCGGGATCTCTGCGGCCAAGGTGAGGTGCTTCGGCTTGCCAGTGTTGCGGCCCTCGGCCGCAACGAGCGTGTCGGCGGCGTTCTCCACCTCGTCGGCGAAATCCAACAGCGCCTTCTGGCGGCCGGACGGCGTTGTGCGCTTCCAGTCGCAGAATGCCTTGGCCGCCGCTGCGTACGCGTTGTCGATGTCCTGTTCGGTGGACACCGGGGCGGTGCCGTACTGATCGCCGGTGGCAGGGTCGACGAGGGCCATCGTCGCACCGCCGACCGAGTCGACGAGCTTACCGTCGATGAAGTTCTGGACCATTACCATGAAGCCTCCTCGATAGCTCTGTTCAGTCGCCAACTCTCTGACGTGGAACGTTTCACCCGCCCTTGTCTATGCTGACGTAGCGTCCCGACAAGATCCGCTCGTTCGATCACGATGCGGCTGCTATTCAGCTCGAGCTCTTCAAGCGTTCTCGGCTGATCGCGAACCGTGGTCGAGTTTGTCGAGCGGTAGTCCGCACGCAAGGTTGCTGTGCCACCCCGGGGCGTCGCGTGCGGGAAAGCGATCCTCGACGCCGCCGAGGCGCTGCGGGGTACGAGTCTGCGACGCTCGAGGCGGTCGGTGAGCGGGCATCAGCACACGAAGGTGCCGCCGTTGGGGCGCTGATCCGGCCAGGCGGGTGGGGCGCTTCTCCAGGAAGGCCGCCATTCCTTCCCGAGCGCATCCTGGATTAGCCGATTGCATGCTGACGCCAGCGCGGCGCGGTTGTTCGGTCGGTGAAATCCCACTGGTTGACGGTGTCGCACGGCAGAATGCGGCCATGCGGACATTTGCTCGATTGTTGCAGACGGCGGTCGCCGGGGCGCTGGTCGTGGTCGCCGGTCATGGCGTCACGGCCGCCCCCGCCGCGAGCGAGGCCCATATTCAGTTGCCCTGGCTGACTTCTGAGCCGGACGCAGTGCAGGCGCCGGGAGCAGCGCTGGCAGACGGAATCACCGGGACGGTGCTCTGGTCGCGGCAGCCGAATACCCCGGTCCCGATAGCCAGCATCGCTAAGGTGATGACGGCATTGGTTGTGATCAACGCCGGCGACCTCGACCGGACCATCACCGTGCCGCAAGAAATCATCGCCTACGGCACCAAGTACGACGGAAGCAACGCGGGCCTGGTCCCCGGCGAGGTGCTCACCGCCCGACAGCTCCTGTACGCGATGATGCTGCCGTCCGGCTGCGACGCCGCCTATACCCTTGCCGAGGCATACGGACCCGGCCAAGACGGCTTCATCGCCAAAATGAACGACACCGCGCATCAAATGGGCCTTGTGGGAACACATTTCACCGATCCCAGCGGGCTGCCCGCCCCCACCGACTACTCCACCTACTCCACACCGACGGACCTGGTGGCCCTCGGCCTGCGCGCCATGAGCCTGCCAGTGTTTCGCGACATCGCCAGGTCGCAGAGCTATCACCTGCCCGCCGGCCCGGACAACCGCGCGCACCTCTGGCAGAGCACGAACAGGCTGCTGCACGAATATCCCGGCACTATCGGCATCAAAACCGGATCCACCGACGCCGCCGGAACCTGCCTGCTGTTCGAGACGGTCAGGGCAGGAATACCGCTCATAGGTGTGGTCCTGCACAGCTCACCCGACAGTGCCGTCGCCGCAAAGGACGACGCCGAGCGCATGTTGAACTGGGCCTACGGCCCGATCCTGAGCGCGCTGCCGATCAGTTAGCGTCGAATGCGGCAGGCCGCCTGCGGATCCCGGTGCGCACCAGGACGATCCGCGGCCACACGACGACCGTGTCCGCCGCCCGCCGCTCCTGCGTTATCGCCGGCGTGCTGGAGCTTTCGCCGGCGGAGTACTTGCGCTGGTCCACGAGTAGTGAACGAGTCTCCGACGCTGGGGCTTTCGCACCCGCAGGTCGAAGCGCTCCTTGCGGCGGCGCGAGATTCGGCCCAGCGATTTCGCATTGGTGACGATGCTGTCGCCGGGTAATCGGCCGCTGCGCTGTCGAAGGCAGTACGCCACAGCTCAGATCCGGTCTCGGTCCAGTGCAGGCTGCGGAGCGACGTAGGTGGCGGCCGCGTGGCGGAACCAGCGTTCCCGTGACCGCAAGGCCCGCCGGCTCACCTCGGCGCGGGGTACCAGACGGTCGAAGCCGTGCCAGCAACCCGGGTAAACCTCGAAGTCCACCGGCACCCCGCAAGTACGCAAACCATCCACATAAGCGACTGTCTCGTCCAGGAACGGCTCGAGTTCGCCGACGTAGGTGAAAGTGGGTGGCAGGCCCCGCAGATCGATTGCGCGGGCGGGCGCGGCATATATCGGAACACGTTGTGTCCCATAAAGATCGCGTAGATACAGCTTCCATGCGGTCACCAAGGTGACGGTGTCGAGCATTGGGGCGTCATTGTCACACGAGGAGGCAGTGCAAACCCGGTCGTCGATCATCGGGTAGATCGGCATCTGGAAGGCGATATTCACCTCACCGCGGTCGCGGGCGAGCAGTGTCAGCGCGGCCGTCAGTCCGCCACCCGCACTCTCGCCTGCCACGACCAGCTGATCGGGACGAATACCGAGCCGAAACGCGTTGTCGCGCATCCAGATCAGCGCGGTGTAGCAATCGTCCAGAGCCGCGGGATACGGCTGTTCGACGCTGCGTCGATAGTCCGGGGCGAGGATGACACATCCGGTCTTGACGACCATCCGGCGATAGACCGCGACATCCTGTTCGGGCCGTCCGAGGAAGTAGCCGCCGCCATGCAGCCAGAGCACGCCGGTGGCGGCGGGGGTCGGTTCGAGCGGCGAGTAGATCAGCATCCGCAGCCGGGTGCCATCGCCTCGCTCGATGCCGACCTGTCGCACCCGCATCGTTCTCGACACACCGATGCGTGCCAGCGGCGCCACCGCGTCGACGAGCTCGGCCGTCCGCCGCAATCGCCGTTCATCGTGCGAGGACATCAACCGGCGAATCCACACGCCGGTGCGCCGCAACTGCTTGTCGATCATCGCGTCGCTGATTTTCATGCCGAACCTCCCGAAGGTGCGGTGACGCTATCACACAAGCGGAACCATATACGAACAACTGTCCAGACAGCTGATCGGTCAATGTGGGCGTCAATCCGTCCTGCTCACAAGGCGCAGTGTTGATTTGGAAGTCTGTCCGGAATAGCATCCAGACGCATGTCCTGAAGCGCATTACCCTCGATCAGGACGTGAGCAGACAGGCGAAATCATGAGCGAAGCCGACTACATCGTCGTAGGCGCGGGCAGCGCCGGCGCCGTCATCGCGGGCCGACTGGCCGAGCACGGTGCCAACGTGCTCCTGCTGGAGGCGGGACGTGCGGACAACACCCGACTGGTCACCAGCCCCGGGCTGATCACGATGGTCCACACCATTCCGGCGCTCAAAAAACAAGTGTGCTGGAAGCAGTACTCGATACCGCAGAAGCACGCCAACAACCGCACAATCCCCATGACCCGCGGAAAGGTGCTCGGCGGCTCTAGCTCGGTCAACGGCATGCTTTACGTACGCGGAAATCGAGCAAACTTCGATTCTTGGGCAGCGCAAGGCAATACCGGCTGGACCTACGAGCAGATCCTGCCCGCCTACAAGCGCCTCGAGAACTGGGAGGGCGGCCCCGACGCCTATCGCGGCGCCGGAGGGCCCATCCAGGTCACCCGCCAGAAGGACCTCACCCCGATCGGTGAAGAGTTCATGACCGCATCGTCCGAAACGCTCGGGACACCGATTATCGAGGACTACAACGGCGAATCACAGGAAGGCATCTCGATCTTCCAGCAGAGTGTCTGCAATGGCTTGCGCTACAGCTCTTCTCGCGCATTCATCACCGAACGGCCGAGTGCGGGCCTGCAGGTCATCACGCGGGTCCACGTGACCCGCATCGTTATCGACAACGGCCGCGCCACCGGCGTCGAAATCCAGGAGAACAACGGCGCGCGCCGAATCGTCCACGCCGGCAAGGAGATCATCGTTTCCGGCGGCGTGATCGGCTCCCCGCAACTGCTCATGCTCTCTGGCATCGGCCCGGCAGCACACCTTCGTGAACTCGGAATCACCGTGCACGCGGATCTACCGGTAGGCCAGAACCTGCACGATCACATGTTCGTGCCCATGACCTACATCTCCAAGAAAGCCATCCACCGCGGCATACCCACGTATTTCGCCCGCGCGCTGCTGCGCGAACTGCGCCGTCCGGGCAGTTGCTGGATGGGGCGCACCGTGTTCGAGGCCGTCGGCTTCGTCAAGACCAGATTCGCCGAGGCCGGGTACCCGGATATGCAGCTGCACAGTCTGCCGTGGAACTATCCGGTGCCCAATCAGGACGAGGACAAGATGTACCTGGTGGAGCGCCGCCCCGCACTGACGGTGCTGCCCAGCCTGATCTATCCGAAGAGCCGTGGTGAGCTGAAATTGGCCTCGACGGACCCTTTCGCCGCGCCACTCATCGACCCCGGCTATCTGAGCGATCCCCGCGATACCGAATTCCTGATCGAAGGCATCAAAATCGTCCGGGAAATCATGGCGCACAAGAGTATTGCCGGTGACATCGTCGAGGAGCACACGCCCGGCAGGGAACTGATGGACGAATCCGCGCTGCGCCGGGAACTGCCCAACCGGGTGCATTCGATCTATCATCCGGTCGGCACATGCCGCATGGGCGTCGATGAGGCGGCCGTGGTCGACCCCGCGCTGAAGGTGCGCGGCATCGAAGGTCTACGGGTCGCTGACGCTTCGATCATGCCGAGCATCACGGGCGGCAATACCAACGCGCCGTCGCTCATGATCGGTGAGAAGTGCGCGGAGCTACTCGGTGCCGTCGGCTGATGCCCGTGGCCATGGTGGCCGCCGCGATCTTGGTCGCGCTGATTCCGATAGCCACCAATCTGCCTGCCTTGGCGGCGCTCGGGCTGCTGTGCGCGGTGCTCGTGGTGCTCATCGCGACTGGAGCGCTCGAGTACCTGCTGACATCAATCGATGTCAGCCCGGCAGCGGGTGCGCCTGGAAGAAATCCCAGATGATCTGATCGGTGTTGATCGATGGCCGCAGTGTGCTCGGTTTGTCGACTTGGGCACCGCCGCGGACGGTATGTAGCGGAAGTGTGCGACTTTCGGATCAGTTATGGCGCTTTGCTGGACACGGCCGCTCGGCAAAGCTGGAAACGTACCCGGCGTGGCAGCCGCTGAGGTCGGTACCCGTCTCCGCAGGCGCGTACAGCGGTAGCGCCAGAACCGTTACACGGCAATCCAATCCACCGTGTCTGGTCGCCACGCCGGGTGCACCAACCAGGAGGCGCCCATGCAACGACCCACCTCGCCTTCCCGAGACCGGTGGCTGAAGCTGGTCGATGTCCAAGAGCTGGCGCATACTCGGGTATCCCACCAGAGTTCGCAGGCCCACGGTCTGCCGGGCGTGCGAGAAATCTTGGCCGCGGTACTCGGCGCACAGTCCACAGCGGCTGCGCGGGAACAACATACGATCGCGCGATGGGCGGGCGAGCTCGCCCACATTTGTTTACAAGGCCACAACCAGCACTCTGGCGATACGCGGGTGCGGGCGGTGCGGATCATCCGGATCATCGACTTCTGGATCGAAGTCTATGTCCGACAGGACGGTGACGTTCAGGTCGAACCGGGCGAGACCATCGGAACGGTAATCAGTCGGATAGCGGAAGTCGGCGCAGAGCTGTACAGCGTCAAGGATTCGCGGATTCCCGTGAACCCGGCGGGGGTCGCCATTCTACAGCGCAAACTCGATCGGCTTGCCGAGCAATACACCGATCGCGCCACCGCGCTCGCCGCCGCTGGGCGCTAGCGGCCAACGCTCGGGTTCCATCCGCACATCGGTACGAAGGCGCGAGGTTCACAGCATGGTGCCACGACCCCACGCGCTCAATGACGCGATCATTCCACCCACTGTGTTGTCCGGAGTGGTGGAGATAGGACATAACCTCGGCATATCGGTCGAGTCGTGGTTCTGGGGAACCGGATTGGATTCGGAGCGACTATTCGAGTCCGACATCGTCAAGGTCTCCTACGATCAAGCGGCCCCCGTGTTGCGACGCGCCCTGCGCGCGCTTCCTCCCGGTCCCTGGGGTATGCGACTCGGCCAGCGCGACGTCCTGGTCTCGATGGGGATGCTGGGAATCGCGCTGAGCGCGTGCGCGTCGCTCGCCGACGCCCTCGTACTAGGTGCCGAATTGCACGTGGCCTCCGGCAGTCTGGTCGACATCGAGTTCGAGACCGTCGACGGCGAGGTAGTGCTGATTCTGCGTCAGCGTGAAACCGATCCGGAGCTGACGATGTTCCTTTTCGAAGAGGCGTTGTGCACCGCATTGACATTCGTGCGAACAATGCTCGGCGCCAACCGATCACCGCTCTCGGTCGAGTTGTCCTATCCGGCACCGGCGTACGCCCGCGAGTACACCCAGTTCTTCCGCTGTCCGATCGAGTTCGATGCCGAAGCCACCCGCGTGTGCTTCCCGACTTCCCTGCTGGCTTCCCGACTTCCACACCACCACGAACCGACCCGCAGCGTGGCCGCGGCCGCCTGCCGCCAACTGATCAGCCTGCACACCTTCGAGAGCGACATCATCACCGCGGTCGAAACCCTGCTCGAGGGCCAGGCCCGCACCCCCTTGACAGTGACCGCCGTGGCCCGCCACCTGAACCTCACCGAACGCACGCTACGCCGCCAATTGACCACTGCCGGTGTAAGTTTCAGCACCGTGCGTGACCGGGTCCGCGAACGATGGGCGACCGTCCTGCTGCAGGAGTCTGCCCTGACCATCGGCGCCATTGCCCGTGAGGTCGGATTCAGCAATGGTCGTGAATTCCGACGGGCCTACATCCGCTGGACCGGACGCTCACCGACTGCGGCACGGTACGAACGGAACTGAGCCGCGAGGCGCCTACTGGCTTGCCATGCCGAGGTATTCACCCAGGTTCTTCTCGACCTCGTCGAGTCCGATCTGGCCGATGAGCGTGCCGAACTGGGGCAGCCGTGCCTGGAATCCCGGCAGTGGATGGATTCGTGCGGGGCGATCTGGTTCCGAGCGGTGTTCTTCAGTCATCGAGGAAGTTGGCTACCTGGATAGCGAAGGCTTCGGCGTGCTGGAACAGGAAGGCATGACCGGCGTCGCTGTATCCGAGCAGAGTGGCGTTGCGGGTGTGTTCGGCGGCGGTGTAGGACACCACGGCCGGCGTCATGATGTCGCGTAGGCCGGTGGCGTACAGGACTGGCTGGTCGAGGCGTTGCAGGTCGGTCACCACCTGCTCGAGCGGGATCGACATGTTTTTTCCGATCGCGGTGATCTGGCCCTTGCCCGCTGCCTCGGACACAGCGGGCCCGCCGGTGGTCAACCGGGTGGCGACCCTGGCGAGGTATTCGTGTCCGGCGGCGCGGCCCGTGTCGGTCTCGGGGAAGAACAGGTACACCAAGTCGTCGCCGGTGACCTCCGGTTTGGTCATGGTGGCCAGCACATTCTGGTTCGGAGCAGGTGCGCCGGGCACCTGACCGCCGGGATTGCTTGCCGCCAGCACCAGCTTGCGGACCAGGTCGGGCCGCCACAGCGCCACCCGCTGGGCGACGGTGCCGCCGAGGGTCCAGCCGAGCAGATCGACCTGGGTCAGCCCGAGTGCTTCGATGAATTCGATTGCACCGTCGGCGAATCCGTCGACAGAGTCGCGGGGTTCACCGGTGGTGTAGCCGACGCCGATGTCGTCGAACACGATCACGTCGTGGTCGGCGGCCAGGAGGTCCAGTAGCTGCGGGTCCCACCAGTCGATGGTTGCGCGGACGCGGTTCAGCAGGATCAGCGGGGTGCCACCGCGTGGGCCGATCCGCCGATAAGTGAACCGCGCGGACGCAGCGTCTACGGTCCGATTCTCGGCGGTGTCTGACAGATAGGTGCTCATGGCGAGCGTCGCTTTCTGTTGTGGTGGGGGAGTCAGGCGGGGAGCCGGTTGAGCTTGCGGAGCTGTTGGTCGAACATGCGGGCGGGCACGAGGCGGCGCATCGTGCTGACCCGAGCGGTCTGGCCGACGGGGTAGCGCAGCTTCGGCTTCGTGTCGGTGGCCGCGGCGACGATCGCCTTGGCGACAAGGGCGGGATCGTCGCCCGCCTTGACCGCCTCGGCCATGTATTCCTCGAAGACCAGTCGGTGCGTGGCATAGACGTCCAAGGGCTGGTCGGGTAGCACGCTGTTGGCGTCGAAAGCGGTGCTGGTCCAAGCGGGTTCGATGAGCAGGGCCCGGACGCCGTATTCGCGAATCTCGTGGTCGAGTGATTCGGTGTAGCCCTCGATCGCGTGCTTGGAGGCGGCGTAGACGGCCATATAGGGCTGCGGCATGAACCCGACGATGGAGGAGATGTTGACGATGCGTCCGCTGCCTTGGGCGCGCAGGTGCGGCAGGACCGCGTTGGTCATGCGGATGACGCCGAAGACGTTGATATCGAAGACATTTCGGGCCAGTTCCACCGAGCTTTCCTCGGCTGCGCCGGCCGAGCCGATGCCCGCATTGTTGACCAGGATGTCGATCCGGCCGAACTGCGCGATCACCTTCGCGACGAGAGTGGCGACCGATTCGTCACTGGTGACGTCGAGGTCGAGGAAGGTCACCCCATCGGGCGGGGTCAACGCGCTGGTGTTGCGGCCGGTTCCGATTACCTGGAATCCCGCCTCGACCAGGGCAAGGGCGGCCGATTTTCCGATACCGGAGGATGCGCCGGTGACCAGGGCTACAGGGCGTGATGTGATCATTGTGAGCTCCTAATAGTGGTGGTTTCGGTGTGCTGTAACGAGATTCGTGTGCCACCGGAGATGGCGGGCATCCGAGCCGACTAGCTGGTCGCGATGACTTGGGGGTAGAGGATCGCCGGGTCTGCGGCGAGCCCGGCCTTGACCTGTCGTGTCAGGTCGTCGGCGATGACTTCGAGGGCGTCGGTTTCGATGCCGTCGAGGGCTTGGGTCGCGACGCTGTACGGGGAGGTCTTGGGGGCGTCGACCCCCGCGCTCAGATCGGTGTCGACGTAGCCGACATGCAGTCCGGTGACGCCGATACCGCGCGGCCGCAGGGCGAGGCGCAGCGCGTTGGTCTGCGACCACAGTGCCGCCTTGGCCGCGCCGTAAGCATCGGTGCCCGGGACTGCGATCCAGGACAACGCCGAGTGAATGGTCAGGATGTGGCCGCCGCCGTTGCTTTCCAGAATCGGGGCCAGGGCGCGGGTGACGTGCAGCGCTCCGAAGAAGTTGATGTCGAACTCGCGGCGGATATCGGTGATCGGTGAGTCGAGGAATGACGTGCCGAGCGCGGTCCCGGCATTGTTGATCAGGATCGTCACGTCGGATGCGTGCTCGGCCAGCGCCGCGGCGGCATCCGGATCGGTGAGTTCCAACGCGAGAGGGATCGCATCCGGATGGGTGATGGTCCGCGGGTCGCGGGCGGTGGCGTAGACCTTGGCGGCGCCGCGTGCGTAGAGCTGTTCCACCAGTGCCTTGCCGATGCCGCGGCTGCCGCCGGTGACGAGTGCTACCGAATCTTTGATGCTGGTCATGGACTGAACTCCCTTTGGAAACCGATCTGTTTCCTCAAGATAAACAGATCGGTTTCCAAAATGCAAGAGGAAGGCTAATCTGAGTTTTATGACCGACCCGATACCGCCGGTAGCCTCCGGTTCCACCTCCACCCGCGACCGGTTGCTCGACGCCGCCGGACAGCTGTTCTACGAACAGGGCGTCCACATCGGTGTCGACGCGCTGTGCAAAGCGGCCGGAGTGTCCAAGCGCTCGATGTACCAGCTGTTCAACAGCAAAGACGAGCTGGTGGCCGCGAGCCTGGAACGGATCGCGCCTGATTATCGGGCCGCCCTGCTGCCGACCGACGATGTCGGGTCGCCGCGCGAGCGGATCCTGCACGTTTTCGAACGGTTGGAATACCTGGAACCGGCGCAAGATTTTCGCGGCTGCCCCTATGTCGCGGCGGCGGTCCAACTCAAGTCACCCGAGCATCCGGCCAGTCTGGTCGCTCGCCGACACAAGGATGGTCTGACCTCGTTCTTCCAATACGAGGCCGAGCGCGGCGGCGCACCCGACCCCGTCCTGCTCGGCCGGCAACTGACCCTCGTTTTCGACGGGGCCAGCGCCCGATCGGTTGTCCAAGCCCACGACCTCGACGGTCTCGCCGTAGCCACCGCCACCACACTCCTCGACGCTGCCGGTGTTGGTAATTCCCTGCCGTCCAACGGTTTCGTCCAGAATGCGACAGGCTCCAACGCGGGCGCGTAGGACTGACACCCGCACCGGCGACCTCGGTGCTGCTTGGGTCAGCCTGGTGTTGGTAGTCGCGCAGGCGCTCGGCATCGCTGGCGGACATGCAACGCGCGCGCCATTATCTGCGACGGCCTGGCTGGAGTGACCGACGCTGACCAATTGTCCTGTGTCACCGTCATTCTCACACCTTCCGCTCCTCAGTGCAGCGTCCGCGCACGCCGACGCGATCGCGGTGCGGTCTCATGAGCATTCGCTGCGGCGAAACGACCAGCAACTGGGATCGGGCACGGGAGCTGTAGGTCATCCAGGGCCGCTCTCACCTCGGGCGCTGTGGCGCCGCGCACCGCGACAAGTGAACGAGCACTATTCCGGAATAGTGTCTGGAATGTGGTCCATTTCATATGGTAGCGTCACCGCGCAGAGATTGAGTTGGTTCGCGCGGCCGCGTGGGACTAGGGGGTACCGGTGCCCGACGTCCAGTTCACACCCTCGCGGGGGATTGCTCGGCCGGACAAGGAGGTTCGATGTCGGCGGCAGATCTGTCCTTTCGAGCGGATGTCGATGAGATGACGGCGGCGGGAGTTCTCCGTCGGAATTTCGCCGATACCGTCCTGTCGAGCCTGGCCACGCTCGGTCGCGCATTGCGCATCGGCGTCGGTGCGGTCCGCATCGGAGTGGCGGACGCGGTGCGCCTGCGCTTCCAGGTGCACGAAACCCTCACGCAGGCATGGTTTTTGATCAGGGTCACCGCGTTGCCGAGCGTGCTGATGGCGATTCCGTTCGGGGTCATCGTTTCCGCGCAGGTCGGCAATATCGTGTCTCAGCTCGGCGCCGACTCGATGATCGGAGCGGCCGGTGGACTCGGGGTGATCAAGCAGGGGGCTCCGATGGCCACCGCGATGCTGCTCGGTGGTGCGGGCGCTGCCGCCATCGCGGCCGACCTCGGGGCGCGGACCATTCGCGAGGAGGTCGACGCCATGCGTGTCATGGGGGTGGATCCGATACAGCGCTTGGTTGTTCCCCGCATCGTGGCGATGATGCTGGTCGCTCCGCTGCTCAATATCCTGATCATCTTCATCGGAATCGCGTCGGGCTTTGTTGTCGCGGTATCCGCGCTCGGCGTCACGCCGGGCAGCTACTGGCAGTCGTTCGGTTCCTTCACAACGCCCCTCGATATCTGGGTTTCGCTGGTCAAGGCGTTGATCTTCGGTTTCCTGGTGGTGGTCATCGCGTGCCAGCGGGGTCTGGAGGCCAAGGGGGGACCGCGTGGTGTCGCGGACGGCGTCAACGCCGCGGTGGTGATGTCCGTTGCGGCGGTCGCCGTGCTCAACGCCGCGATCACTCAGGTGGTCACCATGTTCTTCCCGGTAAGGATGGCGTGATGACGCCGACCCCGTACTTCCCCGCCGGGCTGCGGTGGGTGGGCTGGTTGCAGCGCCGGGTTGATCCGCTGCGCCCGGTCGAGTCGATCGGGTTCGTGATCGGATTCGGCTGGCAGGTGCTGTCGTCGCTGCCCTACACGCTGGTGCACTACCGGCGCCAGACGGTTGCGGTCATCACGGATATGACATGGGGGCGCGGCTCGGTCATCATCGGTGGCGGGGTGGTCCCCCTCATGCTGTTGCTGGGCGCCGCGATGGGCGCGTCCATCGGTATCGAGGCATTCAGCGCCCTGAATCTGTTGTCGCTCGGTCAGCTCAGTGGTCTCATCTCGGCATTCGGCGTCACGCGTGAACTGGCACCGATTGCCGCGGGCGTCGGGTTCGCGGCGCAAGCCGGATGCCGGATGACAGCGGAAATCGGGTCCATGCGGATCTCCGAGGAGATCGACGCACTCGAGTCGCTCGGCATCCGATCGGTGCCGTTCGTGGTGACGACCCGGGTCATCGCCGGAATCGTCGCTGTCGCACCGGCATTCGTCGTCGCGCTGATACTCAGCTATTTCTCGTGCGAATTGATCGTGACCACCATCCACGGCACGCCGTCGGGAACCTACAACCATTATTTCGATCAGTTCGTGGTGGGCTGGGACGTGATCGCCGCGACCATCAAGGTGATGGTGTTCGCGGTCGCCGTCGTGCTGATCCATTGCTACCAGGGGTTTTTCGCCACAGGTGGGCCCGAGGGGGTCGGCATCGGCTCGGGGCGCGCCATCCGGGCCAGCCTGGTGTCGATCATCGCCCTCGACATGGTCGCCACCATCGTGCTGTGGGGATTCCAGTCTCCCATCTCCTTCACCGGGTGAGGTTATGCCTGCTTATGCTCTGCCCGGAACGGAAGTCGGGCCCCGCCGCGCCCGCATACTCGGTGCCTGCGCCATTCTGCTGACAGTCCTGACCGCCATCGGCTGGCGGGTGTGGCCGGACGTCGAGCCCGCGGACGAGATTCACGTCGCGCTGCTGGTCGGCCGGGTAGGCGAGGGCGTCGGGCCGGGGACGGATGTGCGACTCGACGGCGTGCGCGTCGGAGCGGTCGCCACTATCGACTCCGCCGCGCCCGGTCGACAGCGAATCGAACTGAGCCTGAACGGATCCCAGCTCTTCGGCCTCACCGATGCGGTAACCGTCGACTATGCGCCGGGAAATCTGTTCGGAATCAGTGCCATCGAACTGCACGCCAACCAGGGTGGCGCGGCGCTGGCCAACAGATCGACGGTCGATCTGACCCGCGACACCGATCGGGTCCGGGATGCCACGCTCGCGGCCCTGCTGAAGTCGACGGGCAGGCTCACCGGCGACGTGCTCACGCCTGAACTCGTCGAGTTGCTGAGCAAGGTGTCACGGGACCTCAATGCGTTCACTCCGCTGTTGCAGGCCATCGGCGTGACCGCACGTTCGTTCGCCGAGACCCAGCAGCTGCCGCCGTCTCTGCTGTTCGATCGGTTCGGTTCGGCGCTGGTCGGACTCCCGCCGATGTTGACGGGTGGATTGGCCGTGCTGGAGGCGACCTACACAAACAAGTATCTGGAGTCTCCGGAGCGCCTCGCGCGATTCAGCGAGATGTTCACCAGGGTCCGGACGGACCTGCTGCCGACCGCGACGACCTTGCTCGGTACCTCGCGACAGTACTTTTCCGGGCTGTTGCCCATCGGCACAACGATTCTCGACCAACTGTCCGCGTCGGTGAGCACACCGGACCGGTCCGCGCAGCAGTTGAGCGAACTGCTCGCGCGTGTCGGCGCGGCATTTCACGACACACCTGAGGGGCCGGTGCTCGACGCCGCGGTCGAATTGGATGTGGTGCCCGGCCTGGCCGCACCGCTGTCGGCCATGCTGGCGCAGCGTCCCGCCACGGGGGAGCGCTGATGACCACGCGTTCCCTGCTGCTGCGCGTCGCCGTCGCGATACTCCTGATGGGTGTGGTGCTGGCGGGTGTGTTCCGCTTGGTCGAGCGCCCCGTAAGCGGCGAAACCGATACCCACACAGCGATGTTCACAGACGCGAACGGATTGCGCCTCGGTGATGACGTGCGCCTGTACGGGGTACAGGTCGGCAAGGTGCGAGACGTCAGTCTGGACGGCACGTTCGCGCGGGTACGCTTCACCGTCACCCGCGACCATCCGCTGTTCGCCAACAGCAAGGTCGCGATCCGATACCAGAACCTCACCGGGTTCCGGTATCTCGAGATCCAGCAGCCCGACCAGCCGGGCGCGCGGCGCGACTCGAAAACGGTCTTCGGCACGTCCGAGACGGTGCCGCCTTTCGACATCACGACCTTGTTCAAGGGCCTGCAACCGGTCCTGGCGCAGCTGTCGCCTGATGATCTCAATCAGTTCGCCACCAGCATGCTGGCGGTCATCCAGGGCGACGGCACCGGGCTGGGGCCGGCGCTGGGCGCCATCGAGAAATTGAGCCGTTACGCCTCCGATCGCCAGGCGGTGCTGTCGACGCTGGTGGGCAATCTCTCCCAGATCTCCGATCACCTCGGCGGCAAGTCCGGCAACGCCATGAAGCTGCTGACGAATCTGACCGATCTGTTCATCACCATCAGCGATCAGTTGCCCGGACTCGTCAGCTTCTCGATCGAGATTCCGCCTGTGCTGCAACCACTTCGGAGCATGCTGACCGTGCTGGGCGTCACCGGTGACCGGGACCGGGATCTGGACGC
Organism: Nocardia sp. NPDC049737; assembly: GCF_040674755.1. Taxonomy (NCBI): domain Bacteria; kingdom Bacillati; phylum Actinomycetota; class Actinomycetes; order Mycobacteriales; family Nocardiaceae; genus Nocardia; species Nocardia sp. NPDC049737. The sequence continues at coordinate 25,682 of NZ_JBFANH010000018.1, forward strand.
CGTGCTGAAGCAGGCGTTTCCCGACCCGCAGGAGGCCGTGAACGTCTTCGACCGCCTGCCCGGCCTGATCCAGGAGATGACGGCAGCCGTTCCGCAAACCGGGCCGGGGGCCGAACTCACCTGCTCGCACGGCGCCGCAGCCGCACCCGAGCCCCTTCGAATGCTGATCGCCGGACAGAGGATCGTCCTATGTCACAAGTGACACTCCGGCGGCGATTCGCCGATCGCCGCAGAGAACGCGCCGCGGAACGCTTGCCTGCCAACGATCTTCGGTGGGGGCTCGCAGGGATAGGCGCCGCGGTGTTGCTGATCATCGCCATCGGGACGGTCTACGTGACCGGAACTTCCCCGGAACGAACGTATTCGGCGGACCTGGCGCAGGCCGGAGCCGTCCGGTCCGGTGATGACGTCCGCATCGCCGGGATTCCGGTCGGAAAAGTGAAATCGCTGACCCTGCTGTCGAATCGGGTCCGGATGGAATTCACCGTCGCGAAACAGGCATTCATCGGAGATCAGACCACCCTCGACATCCGCATGCTGACCGTGGTGGGTGGCAACTACGTGGCAGTCGAGTCCGCGGGAACGAAACCGCTAGGGGCTGGGGTGATACCGCAGGAGCGAGTCATGCTCCCGTACAACCTTACTCAGGCGTTCCAGGATGCCGTTCAACCGGTCCAGGAGATCGACGGAGACATGTTGCGGAAGGATCTGGCCGCAGTTGCGCAATCGGTTGGCAACAGCCCGGCTTCCCTTCGCGTAGCCGTACAGGCGGCCGGTGACCTGGTCGGAATGCTGGACAAGCAGAACGCGGACATCTCCCGCACCTTGTCCATCGCCGACGAGTATCTGACGGCACTGAACGAGAACTCCGATGTGCTGGCGAAACTGCTGACGACGCTGGGCACCCTCGAAACGATTGTCCAGAACAATAAGGTGCAGGTCGCCCAGGCCCTGAACGATCTAGCGGCGGTCCTACACGATCTGACACCGCTGGGACGTGCGTGGGATGAGTCGTTGAAACAGCGAGCCCAGCCGCTCGCTGATGCGATCCCGAAGCTGCAAGAGCTCGGCGGCCGCCTCGGCGCGCTCGTCGATTCTCTGCGCGGCTTGGAACAGCGCCTGCTTCCGCTCATGTCGGCCGGTGGCGGGGTGACCGTCGACCAGGCCGCCGTCACGATCCCGCTGCCGGCGGTATGCGTGCCCGTTCCCGGAGGGGGATGCTGAAAGTGAAGCGAATTCTCGGATCCAGAGGGCTGATGTCGGCCGCCGTGGTCATCACGCTCGTACTGGCCGCCGCGATCGGGCTGAAGCTGAGCAAGCCGAGCCCGCAGATGCGCGGATATTGCGCCGAAATGCCCGACAGTATCGGGCTGTACAAGGGCAGCGCGGTCACGATCATGGGTGTGCCGGTCGGCCGGGTCACCGAGATCCAGCCGGATGGCACCTCGGCCCGTGTGCAATTCACGGTCCGGGCCGACCGCAAGCTTCCGCCGGACGTGGGCGCCGTAACCGTGAGCGATACTTTGGTCGCCGATCGGAAACTGGCTCTCATCGGCGCCGAACCGGCCGGCCCGGGCTGGGAAGCCGACCGATGCATCACCAAAACCCTGACGCCCAAGAGTCTTTCGCAGACTTTCGAGGCGCTGACCGGCCTCGTCGATCGGCTGAACGGCTCCGGAGATCCCGCGCAGCGCACCGCGCTCGCTGACGGGTTGGATGCGCTCGACGACGCTACGGCCGGATCCGGTGACCAGATCAACGGCATCCTCCTGCAGCTGTCCAAGGCGCTCACCGCGCCCGACGCCGCCATCGGCCATATCGGGAAGCTGCTGGACGCACTCGCCGAACTCGCGCATCGGGCCCGCGGGGGATGGCCGCAGGTGCAGACGACCGTGACCGGGCTACCCCAAACCTTCGGAGACATCGTCACCATCGCGTTTCCGCCCATCATCGAACTCGTCGCCGCGCTGGCCGAGCTGCTGCCGCAGGGCAACGACGCCATCATGATGTTCGGGTCACCCGCTTTGCGGGCGCTCGATGCGATCCCCGATCTATCTCACATGATCGCGTCCGGGGTCGGGTCGCTCTCAGAGGTCATTCGGATGGCACCGGCCGTGGCAACCGGATTCGCGACCGCGATCGATCCGGTCTCGGGCAAGCTGACGATAGGTTACCTGCCGCCGAAACTCGCACTCGCCCAACAAGATACCGAACGGATCTGCGCAGCCGTGCAAACCATCACCGGGCAGCAGTGCCAGAGGTCCGACGGCGGTGCGGTGACGGTGCCTGCCCTGTCCGTGCTCCTGGCGGCGGCGAGCGCGCGATGAGAACAGGCCATCGGACACGCCGCATCGGCATGCACGCAATCGCCTGCGTCGCTATGGTTTTCACCGCCACCGGATGCGACTTGCAGCCGGCCGATCTGCCCGTGCCCGGGGCCGGCGTAGGCGGGCCCACCTACCCTCTGCGGATCGAGTTCGGCAATGTGCTCAATCTTCCGCAGGGCGCCAAGGTCATCGCCGACGGTGTCCGGGTGGGGCAGCTGACCCGGGTCACTCTCGTCGACCCGGTCGCCGCCGCCCCCGGTGGAGTCGCGCGCCGGGGATACGCGATCGCCGACATCGTTATTCGGAAGTCGGTGCGACTGCCGGTGGGCACCACGGCGGAACTGCGTCAGGAGACTCCGCTGGGAGATGTGCACATCGCTCTCACCGAACCGGCGAAAGCCGGCTCGGGCGAGTTGGAACCGGGCGCGACGATCCCGCTTTCGGATACCGCACAATCACCGTCGATCGAAGACATCCTGGCCGGACTGTCCACGTTCGTCGGCAGCGGAGCGGTTTCGGATTTCCAGAGCATCGTCCGCAAGATGAACGCGGTGATGCCCAGGGATCCGACCGACACGGCTCGGATCGCCGGCGTACTGGGTTCGGATCTGTCCGATCTGGGCGAACATCTGAACTCGGTCGACGCCCTGCTCGACGGCCTGCAGGCCACGGTGGACGACGGTCTGCAGAAGAACGCGCCGATCTTCGATGACCTGCTCACCCCCTACGGAGTCCAACACACTACCGACGCGGTGAACGCCCAGATCGGTGTCATCTTCGTGCTGACGTCGCTCGGCCCGCTCGCCCCCGCTGCCAAATGGCTCGCTCCCTTGTTGCAATCGCTCGACGGCACCACGCGGGCAGTGGTGCCCATGCTCTTCGGTAGCCACCCGCTCGATACCGGCTCGCCGTCGAACATGAAGCAGCTCGTCGATCTCATTCAAAACAAGATCATTCCATTTGTCGAACGAGGTCCGAAGGTCAACATGGTCGATGTCACGCTCACCCCCTCGGCGGGAGCCGCCACGATGTCTCCCGATGAACAGACCAGCCGCATCGTCGACGCCCTCCGGATGATCGGCGCGGTCAGATGAATCTTCGTGCGACGGTGTCGCTCTCGGCGATCGCCGCGGTACTGGTCCTCGGCGTCGGCTACATGACGGTCGGCGTTCTGCATCTGGACCCCAGGCGGACCTACATCACCGCCGACATGCGAATGGACAACTCGGGTGGGCTCGGTCCGAACGCTCCGGTTCTCTTGGCGGGTATTCAAGTCGGCCGCACTGAGTCGGTGAGCAAACAGGCCACCGGCGTACTCGTGCGGTTGCGAATCGACAACCGCTACCGCATCCCCGTTTCCAGCGACGTCCGCATCGAGCAGTTGTCTGCGCTCGGCGAGCCGTACATCGAGTTCGCGCCGCAGACCGGCTTGGGACCGTATCTCGAGAACGGGCAGGTCATCGCGGCGGATCGAGTCAGGACGCCGACGACGATCACGGCACTGTCCGCCAGGGTGGTCGAACTGCTGAAGCAGATTCATCCCGAGTCCGTCGCGCGCTTGGTCGATACCTTCAACCGTGCACTGGCGGGAACGGATACCGCGATGCAGACATTGCAACGGTCGACCGATCTGCTCGCGGCTGCCCTCCTGAGTCGCAAGGCATCCATCCGCCAGCTGTTCGCCGACGTGCAGGCATTGGGCGGCAACATGGACTGGCTCGGGCCCTCACTCGCCGACGCCGGTCCGAAATTCGGCGCGTTCGGCGTGACGCTGAACCAGATTGTGGAGTCGGGAGCCGCGCTTTCCGAAAGCCGGCCGGTGGCCGACTATTTCACAGGCGACGGCCTCGTCCCGTTTCTCGGCAACCTGACGGCACTGGTGAATAAGATCGGTCCCGGTATCGCCCCGCTGGGACCGGCCTTGGAACCGGTTGTGAAGGATGCGGTGCGCCGAGCGCCCGCCATCGATATCAGTGCGTTGATCGACCAAGCGCTACACGGCGTAGGAGACGACGGCGCAGTGCATTTCCGAGTCGGCGTCAGGTAGCCGGAGTGACTGCCGGACATCGCCGAATCGGCGGAAGGACACTGAACATGAGCACAATCACCGACGAAGACGCCGCCCGAACCGAACCCACAAGCGAATCAAAGGTTTCCGGTGAGCGGGGTAAGCAGCCGCGCACCGTATCGATTCGACTGTCGACGGTACTGGTCACAGCTGCGATCTGCGTTCTAACTACCGCCGCAGTGACATTCGCGGCGCTCTACTGGTCGGCCAGATCCACCATTGCGGACCGCGATGCGAAAGCCGCCGATGACCGGCATGCCGAACAGGTCGCGATGGATTACTCGCTGGGCGCGTCGACGATCGACTATCACGACGTCAAGGGCTGGCTGGGCCGTCTCCAGGCCGGTACGACCCCTCAGCTCTCGGCCAAGTTCGACGCCACGGCCCCGCAGCTCGAGCAGATCCTGCTGCCACTGCAGTGGACATCGAAAGCGTCACCGCTGTCCGCGGGCGTGACTTCCGAGTCCGGCGGGATATACAAGGTCAACGCCTACCTCAATGTGACCTCCAGCAGTGCGCAGACGCCGGACGGGGCCCAGACCACCGTCACGTATTCGCTGACCATCGACCGCAATTCAGGTTGGAAGGTCACCGACGTCGGGGGGCTGCAGAACGCGTTGCCGTCGAAATAGCGGTCGGCGCCGGGTGATTCGTAATGCTGCGCACTCGCAGCCCGGCGCTGCATGTTCGAGTATTTCGGCGGAGGCGAACCACTGCTGGGCGCAGCCACGAGCCAGCTAGGCGACCGCTCGAACATGATGCGGCGATAGCGCCTGCAGTGCCTGTTCGAGTCCGCTCCTGTCGAAGGCGGAAGATTCAGCCAGCGCGGCAGGTTCCCGATTTGGTTCGCTGCGGCTCACCGCGGGATCGCTGGACCACATCAGCAGCATGGACGACGGGCAGGGGTTCGGTGCGGTGACGCGCCACCTGGAACCTCGTACGGTCCCGGTGCCGATGGTGTCCTGTGGTGTGCGCCGTGATCGGTTCGAATCAGTATGCGATGAAGAGGATTTCGTCGCGGGTGTACTCGTGCTCGGGGTGTTTCTCGGCCAGGTGGGCTTGTGTCTTCTCGACAAGGTCGTCCTCGTCCGTGCCGCGGACGTACTCACCGCACGGGCAGCTGAGGCGGGTCTTCTTCATCATCATCCCCTTGTTCGACGTGCTCGGGGTTGTCGTGCAGGTCGACGCCTGGCAGGTCAGCGACGGTCGAGTATGCGCTGCACGAGTTGTTCGGGTGAGCGGTCGCCGCAGGAATCGGCGGCATATCCGGTTGCGGCGTCGAACAGGGCGGCGGTGTAGATCGCCTCCAGGTTCTGGATGATCGCGGGGTCGGCACGCGGCCCCAGCGCGGCCCGGATTCTGCGCTGTATCTCACCCGAATCGCGTAGTCGGTCGAGTATCTCGGCCCGATCTGTCTCGGAGTTGTCGAGCAGCTGACTGGTGGCAGACAATAGTTCGGACATGTGTCCGAATGATAGTCCGGCATGCTGTGCAGCGCAAGGTAATGCCTGGTCGGTTCGGTGATCGCCGGCTGTGGTCGGAGTCGTCATCGGTCGAGTTTCAGGTCGTGCCCCGGCGTCGTGAATACGCCGGGTGCGGTCACCAAGGGGAGGTCGAGCATCGTACGGATGCCGGGCGCGGCGGCGACCACGGCGGGAATGGCGTTCACGATGCGTCCCGCTGCCGCCACGATCGCGGCGTGGTTGTGATCGCCCTTGCGGCTGGTTGGGCAGATGTCCACGAAATAGGATGGCTCGCCGGTGATCTCGACACGATACGAGCCGCCCGCCTGTGCGGGTTGCGGCCAATCCGGGCACAAGTCCTCGCGCAGGCGCGTGATGTGCTCGATGACGATCGCCGGGCGATCGCCGACCATGCCGCGCAGTTCGAACCGCAGTGCGGCCAGACCGCCCTCGGGGATGTGTCCGGCGGCGATGTCGAACGCCTCCGCGGCCGGAATCCGTTCGTAGTGTTCGGTGATCGTGTCCACGGTGATGCCGAGCCCGGTGGCGAGCTGCCGTATCGCGGGCCCCCACGCGTAGCTCAGCACGCCGGGCCGCAACAGCATCGGGGTTTCGTCGAGAGGCTTTCCGAAGCCCATGACGTCGAACATGACCGTCACGCCGTCGTAGGTCGCGTAGTCGGCGATTTCCATGCAGCGGACCTGCTCAACGGTCTGGCAGGTACCCGTCAGTGCGAAGGGCAGTAGATCGTTGGCGAATCCGGGATCGACGCCGGTGATGAACAGACTCGAGTCACCTTGCCGTGCAGCCTCTTCAACCGGATCTATGTACTTCTGGGGCAACACTCGCCACGGATATTGCAACAATCCGGGGGCAGAGCCCACGACGTTCACCCCGGCCGTGAGGATCCGCCGGCAATCCTCGATCGCCTCCTGTAGACGGGTGTCTCCCATCGCACAGTAGACGACGCACTCCGGTTCGGTCGCGAGCAGTGCATCGATGTCGCCGACGGCCGCTATTCCGGTCGTGATGTCGAGACCGGCAAGCTCGCCGGCGTCTCGCCCGACCTTGCCGGGTGTCGACACACATACGCCGGTCAGCTCGTATCGGGGGCTCTCGATGAGGCCGGTAAGGGCAAGGCGGCCGACATTCCCGGTGCCGACGTGGGCGACGCGGATGGGCATGGATTCTCCTCGCGAATTGTGGCTCACGGCCGGTCAACTGGACCTGTTCCGGAGTCCGGTCATATTTCTGGACAGTAGTCTGGATTGAGTTCCAGTTGATATGTTAGCGTGGCCGCCATGGGACGTGTAGACGGCAAAGTTGCACTCATCAGTGGCGGCGCGCGCGGGATGGGCGCCGCACACGCGGAATTGCTGGTGGCCGAAGGGGCCAAGGTTGTCATCGGCGACATCCTGGACGAGGACGGTAAAGCGGTCGCCGAATCACTCGGCGACGCAGCGCGTTACGTCCATCTCGATGTCACCGAGCCGGTGCACTGGGAGTCGGCGGTGAACGAGGCGCTGCATACGTTCGGGAAGCTCGATGTCCTCGTGAACAATGCCGGCATCGTCAACGGCGGTCCGCTGGGGAAGTTCGATCTCGGTAAATGGCGTCAGATCATCGACGTGAACCTGACCGGCACCTTTCTCGGGATGCGAGCCGTCGTGGAACCGATGGTCGCCGCGGGCGGCGGGTCGATCATCAACGTCTCCTCGATCGAAGGATTACGGGGCGCGCCCTGGGCGCACGGCTATGTTGCCTCGAAGTGGGCTGTGCGCGGCTTGGCCAAGTCGGCGGCACTCGAGTTGGCGCCCCACAACATTCGTGTCAACTCGCTGCATCCGGGCCTGATCCGGACACCGATGACGGAGAACATTCCCGATGACCTGGTGACCATTCCGCTGGGCCGGCCCGCGCAGCCCTCGGAGGTCGCCACGTTCGTGCTCTTCCTGGCCAGTGACGAATCCTCGTATGCGACGGGCTCGGAGTTCGTCGTGGACGGCGGTCTCGTCGCAGCGGTGCCACACAAGACCTCTTGAGAGGGCCCGCGCGGCATACCTCCTGAGCTCCGGGCGTGGCGGCAGGTCCATCCTGTACCCGGCCCTGGCCGTATCCGCGCCCGGATAGCCGCCAGGCCCTCGTCGAGGCCCCCGCGCGCACCCGCAGAGCGCAGCGGTGAGTCGGCCCGGGCCCGAACCATGATCGAACCGCGTATGGAGGCATCGATGACTTTCGCCGAACCATGCGAACCCGCTTGCACCGAGAGTCCACACCTCGACGAGTGGATCGCCCGCGGATGGTGATCCGTAGAAAGGTTTTCGCATGACCGAGGCCGATATCGCCACCCGTGCCCGGGACCTGTTCGCTCTCGCCGAGCAGGTCCCCGGATTCATGCCTCCCGAGGAAGGCCGCGCGCTCTACGACGCGGCCCGCGCTTGCGCCGGTGACGGCACCATTCTCGAAATCGGCACCTACTGCGGCAAATCCGCCATCTATCTGGGTGCTGCCGCCTCGGAAACCGGAGCCACCGTCTTCACCGTCGACCACCACAGCGGGTCCGAAGAGCACCAGCCCGGCTGGGAGTACCACGACATCTCGCTGGTGGATCCGCAGACCGGCGTCTTCGACACTGTGACGGCCTTCCGGCGCAGCGTCGTGCGCGCCGGACTCGCCGAGACCGTCGTCGCCATCATCGGCTCCTCCTCGGTCGTCGCTCGCATCTGGTGCAGACCGCTGCACATGCTGTTCATCGACGGCGGCCACACCGAGGATGCCGCTCAGCGCGATTACGAGGGCTGGGCCCATTGGGTGGCGATCGGCGGCCTGCTGGCCATTCATGACGTCTTCCCGGACCCGGCCGACGGTGGCCGGGCCCCGTTCAATATCTATCGCCGTGCTCTGGATTCCGGTGAGTTCCAGGAAGTCTCGGTGACCGGTTCGCTGCGGATCCTGCGGCGCGTCGTCGTCCGTGACCAGGGCGTTGCGAACAACGGGCGCTGACCGGACCCACTTCTGTCGGCCATTCGCGCACTGCGCGGGTGGTCGGCGTCAGTGGGGGAGCGCGTCGCGGAAGATCCCGTTGGCGGCCGTGGTGCGCGACAGTGCGTCCGCGGCCAGGATGACCGCGGCGGCGGTCCAGGTGGTGCGCTCCTCGGGCCAGCGTTTGCCGTCGGTGAATACCATTCCGGTCCAATACGATCCGTCCGATTCACGCAGATGCTGCATCTCGGTGAAAAGCGTCGCGGCGGTGGTGGTGTCACCGTCGGCGTCGAGCGCCAATACCAGTTCGCAGGTTTCCGCGCCGGTGACCCACGGGGCATCGGACACACAGCGGATGCCCATGCCCGGAACAACGAATTCGTCCCAGTGGCGTCGGATGCGGTCGCGGGCCTGGCGGCCGCGGACCGCGCCGCCGAGGATCGGGTAGTACCAGTCCATGGAATAGCGGTTCTTATCCAGAAAAGCTTCCGGGTGGTCGCGCAAGGCGCTACCGAGGCGGCGGCGGGCCGCGGCCCAGTCCGGCCTGGGATCGCCGAGGCGCTCGGCCAGGGTCACCGCACAGCCGAGGCTGTGGAAGATGCTGGAGCAGCCGGTGAGCAGGGCCTCGCCCGAGCTGCCGGATTCGCTTGCGGACCAGTGGATCTCGCCGTGCTCACCCTGCTGCAGGCCCAGTACGAACTCGACCGAGGCGCGGACGGTGGGCCACATCTCGGCGGCGAATCCGGAATCACCGGTGACGGTGAGGAAATGCAGCACACCGGTGGCCAGGTAAGCGCAGAAGTTGGTGTCGGCGTCGTGGTTCTCGATGACGCCCTGCCGGAACTGCATGGGCCAGGAGCCGTCGTCGCGCTGAGTCTTGGCCGACCAGATGTAGGCGTCGCGAGCCTCATCCCACAGTCCGGCGACGGTGAGCGCCATGGCCGACTCGATGTGATCCCATGGGTCGGTGTGCCCACCGGTGAACCATGGCAGGGCGCCGTCGGGTTCCTGTGTGGCCGCGATGGATTCACCGCTGCGCCGGATGTCGGGGCCGGAGAGGACGCCGGGAACGGCGGGCAGCTCAGCGTGCGTCACTGTGCACCGCAGGTTTGGTGAAGTAGAGGGCGACGGATTTGCCGATGAGGGGGTTGAGCATGCGTTCGGCCGTGCGGGTGAGCGCGGGCGCGGACATCATGTCCCACACCAGCATCCGGTGATAGGCCGTCACCGCCGGATGCGCGTCGTCGGCGACCCCGACCGCGCACTTGAGCCACCAGAATGGGGAGTGCAGGGCGTGCGCGAACTCCCGGTGGATGTGGCGCACGCCCTGCGCGGTGATCTTGTCGCGCAGCTCGTCGGACCGGTAGATGCGGACGTGGCCGCCTTCGTTCGCGTGGTACTCGTCCGAAAGCGCCCAGCAGACGCGTTCGGGCAGCCAGCGGGGGACCGTGACGGCCAGTGCGCCACCTGGTTTGATGACACGCACCAGCTCGGCGATGGCCTGCTCGTCCTGCGGGATGTGCTCGAGGATTTCCGAGGCGATGACCACATCGAATTCGCCGTCACCGTAGGGCAGATCGAGCGCGTCGCCGCGCACGGTCTCGGCCTTCGCGTACTCCGGCACCTCGTCGGCCGCGGCCATGGCCTCGAACATAACGCCGACATCGGCGAGGTCGGTGGCGTTCTGGTCGAAGGCCACGATGTCCGCGCCGCGCCGGTACGCCTCGAATGAGTGCCGCCCGGCCCCGCAGCCGATATCGATCACCCGCACTCCCGGACCTATGCCCAGACGATCGAAATCGACGGTCAGCATGTGACCCTCCTGTCTGCCAGTGATGAGTGTCGAAGATGAATCAACGGTTCGCTCCGGCCGATTCGACTGGCGCGCGGCGGCCGTGCCGCTCGATCGCCTGCTCGTAGACCGTGACGGTCCGTGCGCCGACGGCGGCCCAGCTGAACACCTCCAGTGCGCGCCGCCGTCCCGCATTTCCCATGTGGTGCAGGCGATCCGGATCGCGCAGCAGCTGGCCCAGCGTGTGGGTCAGGTCCATCGCATCGCCGGGCTCGACCAGGTCCGCGCAGGTGCCGGTGACCTCGGGCAGCGCCCCGGCCCTGCTGGCGACCAGGGGCGTGCCACTGGCCATGGCCTCCACGGCCGGCAGCGAGAAACCCTCGTACAGGGACGGAATACAGGCGACCTGCGCCGAGGCGAGCAGCTCGGCGACTTGCTCGTCGCTCAATCCGCTGACAGCGGTGACGATGTCGGCCAGCCCCAGTTCGGCGATGAGCTTCTCGGTCGGCCCGTTGGGCTCCAACTTCGCCACCAGCCGTAGCTCGATGTCATGGGTATGACGCAGCCGGGCAACGGCTTCGAGCAGATGCGCGATGCCCTTGAGCGGCTTGTCCGCGCTGGCTACCGCGACGATGCGGCCCCGCACCCGAGGCGTCTCGCGCGGCCGGAACAGCTCGGTGTCCACGCCTAGCGGGACGGTGTGCAACTGCTGTGGCGACACCCCGAAGTCCTCTGCGATGTCGGTCGCCGACGACGAGGACACCGTGATCAGGTCCGGAATCTGCAGTGCTACCCGCTGCTGCATGCCGAGGAATCCGTACCAGCGCCGCACGAAGGGCTTGCGCCGCCATGGTGCGGCCGCCAGGTCCACCGCCCGGTCGCGGGTGATGGGATGGTGGATTGTCGCCACCACCGGTAGGTGCCGGGCGATGTCGAGCAGCCCGTAGCCGAGGCACTGGTTGTCGTGCACGACATCGAAATCCCGTGTGCGCGACCATAACAGCCGCTCGGCACGCAGACTGAACGTCCTGGGCTCGGGAAATCCGGCGGTCCACATGGTGGCGAGCTCGAGCAGGTCGATCCGGTCGCGGATCTCGCGCGGATGGGGTGTGCGGAAGGGCGCGTCGTCGCGGTACAGGTCCAGGCTGGGCACCTCGGTGAGCCGCACACGCGGATCGAGGTGTTCCGGATAGGGCTGGCCGGAGAAGACCTCGACCTCATGGCCGAGCTCTGCCAGTCCCTGACTCAAGTATCGGACGTAAACCCCTTGCCCACCACAGTGGGTCTTGCTGCGGTAGGACAGCAGGGCTACGCGCATATGCCCTCCGCCCTCAGCAGTTCGGCACAATTCGCGCTGATCATCAGTACCGCACTTGCCAATGCTTGATGCCGTTGATCCAGCCCGAACGCAGGCGCTCGGGCTCGGACACCTGCGACAGGTTCGGCATCGCGTCGGCGATGGCGTTGAACATCAGATCGATTTCCAGCCGGGCCAGGTTGGCGCCGACGCAGTAGTGTGCGCCCGTGCCGCCGAAGGCCAGATGCGGGTTGGGGTCGCGCAGGATGTCGAAGCTGAACGGGTTCTCGAAGGCGTCCTCGTCGAAATTGGCAGAGCCGTAGAACAATCCGACGCGTTGTCCCTGACGGATCAGCTGTCCGCCGAGTTCGGTGTCGACGGTGGCGGTGCGCTGGAATGCGGTCACGGGAGTCGCCCAGCGCACGATCTCGTCGGGCGCGGTGCGCGGACGCTGCTGTTTGTAGAGCTCCCACTGGTCCGGATTGTCGACGAACGCCTTCATGCCGTGGGTGATGGCGTTACGAGTGGTCTCGTTGCCCGCCACCGCCAGCAGGATGACGAAGAAGCCGAATTCGTCCGAGCCCAAGGCTTCCCCGTCGACGTCGGCCTGCACGAGCTGGCTGACGATATCGTGGAGCGGATCGTTGCGGCGCTGCTCGGCCATGTTCCAGGCATAGCCGAGGATTTCCACCGACGCGTTGGTGCCCGCCGTCGTGGTCGTGGCGTCGCCGTATTCCGGGTCGTCGTAATTGAGCATCTGGTTGGACCAGTCGAACAGTTTGCGGCGATCTTCCTGCGGTACGCCGAGGAGTTCCGCGATGGCCTGCAGGGGAAGTTCACACGCGACCTGTTCGACGAAGTCGCCGCCGCCCTCCTTCTCGGCCGCGTGCACGATAGCGGCCGCTCGTTCGGTCAGCGCGGCGCGCAACCCCTCGACGGCGCGCGGACTGAAGCCTCTGGAGATGATGCGTCGGATCTTGGAGTGCTTCGGCGGATCCATGTTCACCAGCAGTGCGCTGGTTAGTTCGATCTGCTCGATGGTGATCTGCCCGGGCAGCCGGATGATGGAGCCTTTCTGCTGCGAGGAGAACAGCTCCGGTTTGCGCGAGATCTCTTTGATGTCCTCGTGTTTGGTGACCACCCAGTAGCCGCCGTCGCGGAATCCTCCGGACTGCGCATCGGTCTGTGGGTTCCACCACACCGGCGCGGTGCGGCGCAACTCGGCGAATTCCTGGACGGGGTTGCGGGTTTCCCAGAGCGCTGGATCGGTGAAATCGAATCCGGGGGGAATGGACGGCGCTGACACAGCTTCCTCCTGAAAGGCCGACGTCTTTGTGGACCGAAATGTGCGGGACTCACCGCGGCCGGCGGCGGTAGCGGACACGGCACGGCTGCTGTAGCTGCACCACCATCTTGGAGTGATCATTGCGATAGGTGTTCGACGGCTGTGCCAGTTCGAACTCCCAGTCCCGCAACAGAATCGAGAAGATCGCCTTGAGCTGCATGAGCGCGAACGGCGCCCCGACGCAGCGATGACGGCCCGCGCCGAAGGGGATCCAGGTCCAGCGATTGACGGTGTCCTCTTGCCGAGGATCGAGGTAGCGGCTCGGATCGAAGGTGTCCGGATCCGGGAAGTCCTCCGGAATCCGGTTGGAGATCGCCGGAGTCGCGGCCACCATGTCGCCCGGCGCGATCCGGTTGCCACACACCTCGAATTCGTCGCGGGCGATGCGCATCAGGATAATCAGCGGCGGATGCAGCCGCAGCGCCTCCTTGAGCGCTGCCTCGAGATTCGGAATCTGGCGCAGCGCATTGTGGCTGACCTCCGAACCGTCCGAGTACAGCTCGTCGAGTTCGGTGACGACGCTCGCCAGTGTTTCCGGGTGGCGCAACAGCTCAATGATCGTCCAGGCCGCGGTGCCGGAGGTGGTGTGGTGGCCGGCGAACATCATGGAGATGAAGATGCCGGTGATTTCGCTGGCGGAGAACCGCGGCGACCCGTCCTCGTCCTTCACTGAGATCAGGACGTCGAGCATGTCGCGGTCGTCCTTGCCTGTCGGTGGGTTCGCCTCGCGCTGATCCATGATCGCCTGCACGAGTTCGACAAGCTTGACGCGGGCTTCGTCGCGGCGACGGAAGCTCTCGATCGGCGCGTAGGGATCGACGTAGGCCAGGGCATCGGTGCCCTGCTCGAGTTCGTGATAGAGATGCGCGAAGCGGGAGTCGAGCTGGTTGCGGAACTTCACACCGATCAGGCAGGACGAGGAGGTGTAGATGGTCAGCTCGGCGAAGAATTCGAGCAGATCGATCTCGCCCTCGTCGTCCCACTGAGCCAGCATCTGGTCCACTTCGCGCGCGATGGTGGCGGCGTGCCCGCGCATGTGGTCGGCACGCAGGGCCGAATTGTGCAGCATCTCTTTGCGGCGTTCGGGTGGAGCGTCGAAGACGACGCCCTCGCCGAAGATCGGCTTCATGAACGGGTACGCCGCGCCCTGATCGAGGTCCTCGTCGCTGGCGCGGAAGAAGAATTCGTTGGCCTCGGCGCCTGACAGCAGGATCACATCGCGCCCGGCGAGCACGAATGACCCGACATCTCCGCATTCGGCGCGAACTCGCCGCATCAGCGCGATCGGATCGGTGCGGAACTCCTCCAGGTGCCCGTGCTCGTCCTCGCCTCCGGACACTCGCTGCGGCTTGACCAGCGTCATTGGAAATCCTTCCCGGGATACCTGTCCAGACACATGATGGACATGTGTCCGGACAGTACTATGGTTAAAGCTGCGCGACAAGGCTTCCGGCGTTTTGCCAGGCCCGGTGCTACCACCGGCGCTCGATGACGACTGCCAGTGCGCTGATCTCGTGGGCCGGGGAATGTTCGCGAAGTCCGCCGACTGCGCAGCTGTGAATGCTGTGGGCCGCCAGTGCCTGTGCGATGCGCGGCGCGTACGACGGCCACATCGCTGCGGAATGTGCCGTTGCGTTGCGCATGTCCGACGAGTCGCGGGAGAGGAGAACGATGTCGGCTTGCGCCGCAGCGTCTTTCAGGCGGCACGCTGCTCGAGCCGGTAAGAAGACGAAGAGAGATCCGAGGCGCCGAAGCTGCGAGGTGCAGCAGGTGATCCTGTGATCGTTGCCGCGGTAGCGGTCGGTCCTCCGACGCCAGGCGCACGAGTAAGGCATCGAGACGACCACGGCGACCGCAACCGCGCCGGACAGCGGTTCGGCCGGGCATGCATCGCCGGAGCAAAGGCCTAGTGTGCTGTCCCGATCACCTACTGGCTTGTTCCCGGCCTTCGGCCGTATCGAATCGGGAAGTTTCAGTGTGGACCGGCGGGTCGCGAGGAAGACGCCGGAGGTGTTGGCCCTGCTGAGGTGAGCGGATCATTTTCTACGCCTGGGCGACACTTGCCGCCCGCACCATCGCCGCGTGGAGCATTCGGACACGACGAGCCGGATGGACGAGGGACTCGTCCTCGCCGGCGTCCGCCGATCAGTTGCCGGCGCCCGGATCGGCCAGCAGGCGCCGCGTGGAGGTTTCCAGGAGGTCGGCGACCGCTTCGTAGGAGAGCAGGCCCATGCCTGCCTGCAACAGTGCGCCCGCGTAGAGCAATTCCAGCATCGAGAGACGTTCGGAATCTTTCGATCCGAGCGCATCGGCGAGTCGGCTGCGAATCTCTCTGCCGATTCGCACCCGCAGATGCTGTACGTCGGGATCGTCGCCGAGTAGGGCATTGCTGACCGCGCTCGCCAATGCTGGTTCGTTGGCTACCAACATGGAAATCTGACGCAGGACCGCGACCACACGCGTGGCCGGGTCCTCGTCGCGGGTCTCCAGTGGTGGAGCGGCGATCAGGCGGCGCCAGTACACCTCCGAGACCAGATGCTCCTTTGAGGAGAAATACGTGTAGGCGGTGGCTGTACCGACACCCGCAGCGGCGGCGACCAGTCGTATCGTTGTGCCGGAGTATCCTTCGCGGGACAACACATCGACTGCCGCCGCGGTCAGGCGGTCGACGGTGTCGGCCTGCTTCTCGGTGAGACGCCGTCGAGTTGCTTCGATGCCGGTAGATGCGAGTTCGGACATGTGTCTGGATCCTACTGTAGTCTCATGACCAGGACAATTGACATGGCCCCGATGCCCTGTCGGGCGATTCGCTATCGATCGTCTCTCCATCCGCCCCGGTGGTCCGGGATGTGGGTGGCGGCATAGTCTTTGGCCCACCGGTAATCGGGTTTGCCGCTGGGGGAGCGGGTGATGGTTTCGGCGACCCAGATGGTGCGAGGCACCTTGTAGCCGGCGAGGTGGCGGCGCACGTGGGCGGTCAGCGTGCCGAAGTCCAGCGGCCCATCGCCTGCGATGGAGACCACCGCGGCGACCTGCTGGCCCCAGCGCTCGTGCGCGATGCCGACAACCACGGCGTCGAACACCGAATCATGGGATTTCAGAACACCTTCGACTTCCTCCACGTACACCTTCTCGCCGCCGGTATTGATCACCATATTGCCGCGGCCGAGCAAGGTGATGGAGCCGTCGGCCTCGGCGCGGGCGCGGTCGTCGGTGACCACCATGCGGACTCCGTCGACGGTCTTGAACAGGCGCTCTGTCTTTGCACTGTCCTTGTAGTAACCCAGCGGCACCGAGCCGGTTTTCGCTAGCCAGCCCTGCGCGCCGGCCGCGACCGGCCGCCCGGAGTCGTCGACCACCACAGCGCCGCGTCCGGTCTGCACGCGCGGTCTGCGGCCCGGATCATCGTCCTTGGTGGCGAAACCGATTCCGCCGAAACCTGTTTCGGATGATCCGATGGAGTCGGAGACCACCGTGGACGGAAACTTCTCCAGCAGAGCGTTTTTCACCGGCTGGGACAGCAGCGCCGCGCCGGAGGCGATGGCCAGCAGCGAGGACGCGTCCACCGGGACGGCGGCATAGGCGTCGAGCAGTGGGCGGGCGATGGCGTCGCCCGTGATCACCATGACCTGCGGCCGTTCGCGTTCCACCGTTCGCCACACCTGTCGCGCATCGAACTTCGACTCGAACACGATGGCGTTGCCGGTCCACAGCGCGGTGAACGTGGGCATCATCGCCGCGGCGTGAATCAGCGGCGGCAGGATCAGCCAGGTGCTGGGATCGGTCTGCGCGCCGACCCGGGATTGCTGGAATTCGTCGGCGACGGGCTCGCCGGTGTAGAAATCGATGCCGCCGCCGAGGACCCGCCACATGTCCTCCTGACGCCACATCACGCCTTTGGGCATGCCAGTGGTGCCGCCGGTGTACATCATGAACAGGTCGTCGGCGCTGCGCTCGATCTCGCGACGCGCGGGCGATCCGGCGGCGAGGGCCGCCTCGTAGATGCCAGCCGTGCTGTCGAGGTGCTCGCTGCACAGATCGTCGTCCACCACGATGGCGTGGCGCACTCCGAGCACGCGTGAGAGTGCCTGTGCCACAGCAGGTTCGTAACTGCGGTGATATACCAGGACTTCGATATCGGCGTTGTCGTAGAGGTAGCACAGCTCCTCGACGCCGTAGCGGTAGTTGACATTGATCGGGACCGCCCGCAGCTTGAAGCAGGCGAGGAGGGTCTCCATGGTCTCGATGCTGTTGTGCATCTGGAAACCGATATGGGCGCCGGTGCGCACACCGATCGAAGCGAGGTGATCGGCCAGCCGATTGGCCCGGGCGTCGAGTTCGGCGAAGGTGATGCGCCGCCCGCCGTGGATCAGCGCGATGCGTTCCGGCATCGCGTCGACGGAATGTTCGAATAGGTCAGCGAAGTTGCACGCCATGGGAATTCGTCTCTCAGTGGTGCTCAGACCACGGTCAAGGGCAGCGGGATGCCGCGGTCGGCGAAGCGGAACTCGGCGCCAGTAGTACCGAACCGGGTGATCGCGACTTCACCGGCTTCGGCGAAGGGCTTGTCGGCTCGTAGAAAACAAATCGCCAGCTCCCGGCGCGCTCGGACTTCGCACTCACCACAGCGGCACCGGCGCTTCGCCGATCGTGTACCAGCCGGGCAGCTTCTCACCCGAAGTGGCCCGTTCGATGCGCTTGCGCATGCCGTCCGACAGCGCGTTGTCGGTGATCATGTCGAGTTCGGCGCGGTCGAAATCGGCCATGGCAGGGATCCTTTCGGTTCTCGGTCGGTGGTCAGTCGTCGCCGTCGGTGATCGACAGCGCTTGGGTGGGGCAGTAGCGGACGGCTTCTGCGACGGCGGCACGGGCAGCGGGACCCGGATTCGGGTCGAGGATTTCGACCTTGCCGTGCTTGGGCACGGTGAAGACCTCCGGCGCCTCGGCCTGGCACACGGCGTGGCCTTGGCACAGATCCAGATCGACGGTGATCTTCATGAGCCGCTCCCTGCGTCGCCGGAGAGCACCCGGGCCTCGGGTTGGACTTCGGTGAGCTGAATATGGGCGCCGCGCGGTGCGGAGACGACCGCGACGATGGAGGTGGCCAGATGGGCGGCGCGCAGCATTTCGGGATGCCGCGCGAAACCCCACTTCGACCAGTCCTCGAGTACCGGGCCGATGATCTCCGCGGTGGTGTCCATGCCCATGCCGGTGAGAGTCGGGCCGGGCCGCACGAGCGAGGCCCGAGCGCCGGTGCCTTCCAACTCCATCCACATCTGCCGGGCCATGACCTCGACCGCGGTCTTGGCGGCGGGGTAGGCCCCCATGCGCGGACGGGGGTTGTTCGCGGTGTCGGAACTGATGATCACGAAATCGCCGCGCTGTCTGGCGATCATGCCGGGGATGACGCGGTTGGCCAGCCGTTGCACGCCGATCAGGTGAACGTTGATCTGTTGCAGGAAGTGCTCGGGACTCATCTCGTGCACGAGGGAGAACGACAGGTCGCCGGCTCCGGACACCACGATCTCGGCCGGGCCGAGCGCGGCCTCGGCGGCCGTGACGAAGGCGTCGACCGATGTGGTGTCGCCGACGTCGAGGTAGTGCGCGAAGGCTTCACCTCCGCTGCTCGCGATCTTGGCCGCGAGGGCCTCGCACTGCTCGATGCGACGGGCACCCAGGGCCACGGGATAGCCGAGTTCGGCAAGCGCTTCGGCAGTGGCTCTGCCGATGCCGGAGGACGCCCCGGCGATCAGGGCAGGCCGGCGGTCGGGGTGGGGTTCGAACCGTGGCATTACCGGACCTCCACGGTGATGGGAAGTTTGGCGAATCCGCGGACGTTCGTCGAGTGCACGCGTTCGATGCCGGCCTCGACGAGGTCGTAACCGCGTACGCGAGAGGCGAATTCGCGCAGGGCGATCGTGGTTTCCAAGCGAGCCAGGTGAGCGCCGAGGCAGAAGTGCACTCCCGCACCGAAACTGGCGAGGTTGCCTTTGTCGGGACGGTCGATCCGATAAGAGTCGCCGTCTTCGAACACCTCCGAGTCTCGGTTGGCCGAGCCGATGAGCAGCAGTACCTTCGAACCGGCCGGAATCGTCAAGCCGTGCATGTCGATATCGGTCGCGGCGCTACGCGCCACGATCTGGCTCGAGGTGTCATAGCGCAGTGTCTCTTCGACCCAGTCCGGTACCAGGTCGGCGTCGGCGAAAACCTTGGCGTATTCGCCCGGGTTGCGTGCCGACCAGTACAGGGCGTTGCCGAGCAGTTTGGTGGTGGTCTCGTTCCCGGCCACCACCATCAGGAACATGAATCCGATGATCTCTTCGTCGCTGAGTCGATCGCCATCGATCTCGGCTTGCAGCAGTGCGGAAGTGAGATCCTCGGTGGGCGTGCGCCGCCGTTCGGCGACCATGTCGCTGTAGTAGCCGAGTAGTTTCAGCGCGGCTTCGATGGCCGCGACCGGCACATCGAGCACGCCCTCCTCGCGGTGGACGACCAGATCGGCGAGCCGGCGTACCTCGGTGCGATCGGATTCCGGCACGCCCATGAGCTCGGAGATGACGTCCATGGGCAGCTTCCCGGCGAAATCCTCGATCCAATCGAAGGTTCCGCGCGCCAGCGCCGGTTCCAGGTGCTCGAGGGTCAATTCGTGGATCCGGCTGTCCATTTCGGTCACCCGGCGCGGCGTGAAGCCCTTGTAGACCAGCCGCCGCATGCGCACGTGCCGCGGATCGTCCATGGCGAGAAAGGACATCGTCCTGTGCGCGTGCGGGCCCCAGGCGGCGGGATCCAGCGACACACCATTGGCGCTGGACAGGCGCACGTTGTCCCGGAAGGCAGCGATGACGTCGGAGTGCCGCGACAGTGCCCAGAAGTTCAGCTCCGGATTGTGGTACAGCGGGGCGTGGGTGCGCAGGCGCTCGTAGGTCGGGTAGGGATCGTCATGGAACCGATAGTCGTAAGGGTCGAACGTGAACGGCTCCACTGTGGCCGAAGTCATTGCGCCCCTCTCCAGGAAGACACATAGCTGGACATGTGTCTGGACAGTATCACCGACTGCGGTTCATCACAAAGGCCAACTCCGAATGTCGCCACGATCCAGCGTGAACGGGGTTCGCCGCCGTGGCGAAGGAGATTGGCCCGGAGCGTTGGTCTTGCGCCCGTTCATCTATCCAAACTATATTCCGAACACTTGTCCAGACATGTATCGGAGCTTGCATCGTGAATGGCCTCGTCCCTCCCGTGGGAACGCCCCTGCTGATCGGCGGCAAGCTGGTCCCTGGCGGCTCGGGCCTTCTTCGAGCATCACCCCCGCGGCCGCCGCCCAGGCCGCCGAAGAGCGCGGCTTCCGGTCGTTCTTCGTACCGGAACACACGCGCATCCCGGTCAAACGCGAAGCAGCGCATCCCTCGACCGGTGATGCTTCCTTGCCCGACGACCGCTACACCCGCACCCTGGACCCTTGGGTGTCGCTGGCCATGGCGGCAGCGGTGACCGAGCGCATCGAACTGTCCACCGCCGTCGCCCTTCCGGTGGAGCACGACCCGATTACGCTGGCCAAATCTGTCGCGACGCTCGATCATCTTTCCGGCGGCCGCGTCACCCTTGGGGCCGGGTTCGGCTGGAACACAGACGAACTCACCGATCACGGTGTACCGCCGAACAAGCGGCGCACTGTATTGCGCGAATACGTCGAGGCGATGCGGGAGCTGTGGACTCAGGAGGAGGCGAGCTACGACGGCCAGTACGTGAGCTTCGGTCCCAGCTGGGCCTGGCCCAAGCCGATACAGTCCCACGTCCCGGTTCTCGTCGGGGCCGCCGGTACCGAGAAGACCTTCCAGTGGATCGCACGCAGCGGTGACGGCTGGATCACCACCCCGACCGAAACCGACATCTCCGCCAGACTCGAGCTGTTGCAAAAGATCTGGGCCGATGCCGGTCGATCGGGGCGGCCCCGCGTCGTCGCGCTGGATTTCAAACCGGATCCGGACAAGCTCGCGCGCTGGTCCGCCGAGGGGGTCACGGATGTGCTCTACGGGCTTCCGGACCGATCCACCGAGGAAGTCTTGCACTATCTCGATCGCCTCAGCGCCAAGCTGGCCGCCTTGGATCCATCCTCTCGCGCGTGACCCGCTGACAAGTCCATATCGCCGCGTCGATCGCGCGGCAGTGAGGAGCCGGAGATGTCCGTAGACCAGAAACTTACCGGCCGCGGGGCCGTTGTCGTGGGAGGTGGCAGCGGCGTAGGCCTGGCCGTCGCGCGCGCACTGGCCGCCCATGGCGCGGGCGTCGTGGTCAATTCGCGCAGTGCGACGGCGGTGCGCCGAGCGGCCGAAACCATTTCCCGCAGTGGTGGAAAGGCGCTGGGCATAGCGGGCTCCGCAGCGGACGAGGGGGTCGCCGAACGGCTCGTCTCGACCTGTGAGTCGGCATACGGCCGCATCGACATCCTGGTGAACTGCGCGGGAATCGCCGAGCCGTCCGGATCATCCATACTGACCGTGACAGCCGCCGAGTGGCGCGAGCTTCTCGATGCACATCTCACGACGGTCTTCAACACCTGTCGCGCGGCGGCGCCACTGATGGCGGCGCGTGGTGCCGGTTCGATCATCAATACCGGATCGTTCGCCTACCTCGGTGATTACGGGGGTACGGGCTATCCCGCTGGCAAGGGCGCGGTCGCGAGCCTGACCATGGCGATGGCCGCCGAGCTGAAGGAGTCCGGCGTTCGAGTGAACGCCATCTGCCCGGGGGCGAAGACCCGGCTGTCCTCCGGCCCCGATTACGAAGCGCATATTCGTCAGTTGCACCGGCGGGGCCTGCTCGACGAGATGAGTATGCGCGGATCGCTCGATGCACCGCCACCGGAATACGCCGCCGCGCTCTACCTCTATCTGGCCTCCGATGCCGCTCGTGCCGTGACCGGTGAGATATTCATCGCCGCAGGCGGATTCGTCGGCAGGTTCGAACGTCCGGTGGCGACGCCGCTGGGTTACCGCGACCATGCGCACGAGCAGCCGTGGTCGATGGAGGAACTGAACCACATGATCGACCGGCGTTGAGGCGGTGTCGGGGCGGGCGAGAGCGATCGTCCCGCCCCGACGGTCAGCCGCGACGGGCGGTGTCGACCATCTCGTTCAGCCGGATGAACTTGACTCGGGGGCGCTTCGTCTTCGCGCCGTTCGCACGCTCGGCGGCGTCGATCAGTCCCCAGCCGTCGCGATCGACCAGATTCGGGCATCGTCGAGTCAGTAACGCCGACAGGGCCTCTCGATCGCGGCGGGGCGGCGTCAGACGTCCGGCGAGGAAGTCGTCCACCACAGCGGCCACGGTCTCCTCCGCGTCGCGCCGATTGGTTCCGATCACGCCACGTGGACCGCGTTTGATCCATCCTGTGGCATAGACACCCGGTATCACCGCTGCCGCGCTGTCGAGGACTCGGCCGTGTTCATTCGGGATGACTCCGGCCGTGGGATCGAACGGTACATCGGGGACGGGTGCGCCGCGATAGCCGACCGCCCGCAGCACCAGTGTGGCATCCAGCCTTTCGGCGTGCGCCGTCGGCACCGCGATGAGGCCATCCGGTGTTTCGTGGAGTTCGTTGCGGACCAGGTGTACGGCATCGACTTGTTGCTTCCCACTCAGGCTCGTCGGCGAGACGTGGAATCGGAACACGATTCGCTTCCTGGCTCCGGTCCGCGCACGCGAGGCGTACTCGGCGGCCAAGGTCAGTTTGAGCCGCGTCGCCGGATCTGTGCCCGGATCCGAGAGTGCGGCCCGCACGGTGTCATCGAGATCGGCGGGGTCGACCACGATGTCGATCCCGGGCAGCTGTCCGAGGGCGAGGAACTCCGGGCCGGTATACGCAGCCTGTGGCAGCCCGCGGCGGCCCAGCAGGATGACCTCCCGAATACCGCTGTGGCGCAACGCATCCACCGCGTGATCGGCGATGTCGGTGCGGGCCAGGGAGTCCGGATCTGCGGTGAGTACCCGGGCGACATCCAGCGCCACATTGCCGTTGCCGACCTCGACAGCGAATGGGTCTCCCGGCTGTCATGATCGGCGAATCTTCCTCGCCTGTCCTTACAGCAATTCCGATCCGGAGATCGTGCACGATTTCCGGTGATGTTGTTTCTGGGCTACAAGCTGGATCGGAGTGGCATCAGGGCCTGACCCGGCCCGGCTCCAACGCCGGCGCAACCCAGCACCGTAGATAGCGCCGCATGTCCTCGCCATCGCGTGCCGGCTCGCCGGGATCGATGATGAACGACTGCAGCGTGCGCAGCATCATCTCGACCAGTTCGTCGCGTGAACCGTCGTCGAATCCCGCTGCCGCCCAGTCCACGTCGAAACGGTCCAGGATCGAGCGGCCGAAATCCCGGGCGATCGACGAGGTCACGCCCGCTGCCAGCCCACTGCGTCGGCCCGGGGTCATCAACAGCGCCACCTGCGGCTCGAGCGGTAGCCGCTCGAGTGTCAGGGCGATGCCTTCGACGACGGCGGTCGCGGGGTCGCTGATACCGGCCAGATCCGTGGCGAGTCGATCGAGGAAGTCGCCGGCCGCACGTACCGCGGCCGCCTCGAGCAGGGCTTCGGTGCCAGGGAAGTAGCGGTAGACCGTTTGCCTGGTGACTCCGAGTGTGCGCGCGATGTCGGCGATTCCGGGCTCGATGCCGCGTTCGATCGCCGAGCGGGCCGCCTCGAGGATTCGATCGACGGCCTCTGCGTCGCTGGTTGGCCTGGCTCCGGCCCAGCCGTGGGTGCGCATTTCGTCACCCTATCGCGTCGGTGAGAGCCGCGATAAGGCGAGACCATACGACTTGACATCCAATGTATGGTCGTTGCGTATGGAAGGAGTACGCGATGCACAATCAGCCCCTCATCGGTCCCGCACCCCTCGACGAGAACCTCACCCGCCGCGCCCTCGACTTCGCGTTGAAAAGCAGCACCCAGATGGCCGAGGACGTACTGCGGGTGCCGCTGAACTACTACCGCGACGAGAAGCTGACCGAACTAGAGATCAACGCCATCCTGCGGCGCACGCCGTTGGCCATCGTGCCCAGCGCCCAGCTCGCCGCACCCAACGACTATGTAGTGCGCTCCGTGCTCGGCGACTCGCTGCTCATAACCCGCGACAGCGGCGGCAAAAGCCATGTGTTCCTGAACTATTGCCGCCACCGCGGGGCCATGCCCGCCTGCGGCGCCGGCAACGCGAAGCGCTTCACTTGTCCGTACCACGCGTGGACCTATGACACCACCGGCCGGCTGGTGGGTATGCCCGGCAAGGAAGGATTCACCGGGATCGACCGTGCCACTTACGGTCTGGTCGAACTACCCAGCGAAGAACGCCACGGCTTCATCTGGGCCGTGCTGACCGCCGGAGCCGACATCGAGCTCAGCGCTCACTTAGGCCCCTTGGATGCTGAACTCGCGCAATGGAACTACGCCGACTACGGCTACCACGACGACCGCGAATTCCAGTCCGAAGTCAGCTGGAAAGGCGCTCTTGAAGCCTTCGCCGAGGGATACCACTTCCCGTTCGTGCACGGCGGAAGCGTGATCGGCCAGAACACGCTGCCCAACACGATGGTGTTCGACAAATTCGGCAACCACCACCGAATGGGCTTTCCCTTCACCTGGATCACCAACCTCGAGACGGACCCCTCCGCATCATGGGATCCCTCCCAACAGATGGGTGTCATCTACTGGATCTACCCGAACCTCATCCTGGCGAACAGCCCGGTAGGGGTGGAGATCATCGATATGTTGCCGGCCGCCTCACCCACCCGCTGCACCGTCCGTCACAGCTGGATGGGCCGCATCCCGGCTACCACCGACGAGCAGCGCGATCTATATGACCAGATCTACAACCAGGTCCACGCCGCGGTGCGCGACGAGGACTTCGCCATGCTCCCGCAATGCGGTGAGGGCGTCCGCCAAGGCCAGCACGACCACATGATCATCGGCCGCAACGAGATCGGCGTGCAGAACATGATCCGGGTGTTCGCCGACGCACTCGGAATATCGCTGCTCGACTGACATCGAGGTCGGCTTGGACGGCCCCTGCGAAACAGAGCGGAGTTGTCCTTATCGGTTGAGTGGCGAGGGGTCGAAGTTGTTGCTGTGAACGGGTGTCGCGCCGAGGGGCACGCACTGGCGGGACACTGGACCGTGACGTGATCAGTCGAGGTGGAAGACTCGGGCGGCGTTGCCGTGTAGGTACAGCTGACGGGTGGTTTCGTCCAGATCGAGCTCGTCGAGCCCATCGAGGGCGGCGGGGTGGGCGATCATGGGGTAGTTGGTGCCGAAGAGGACCTTGTGGCTGCCGGATTTGGTCTTCATGTAGGAGACCAGTTCGGCCGGGATGCGGCGGCCGCGACCGACCGGGAATTCGAGCAACCCGTCCCGGGAGTCATGACGAGTGGCGCAGGGGCCACACACCTGCGAGTAACCCCGGGCTGGTGCTCCTACCCGAGTGCGGGCGGCATCCGCAGCAAGCAATGCCGGGTTGTTGCGGGCCGGGACGTTGCTGACGGCGCCTGGGGCCACGCGAAGCCGACGGCTGGTGGGGTGTTTCAGGTTTGCGAGGTTGGTTGGATGATCTCGGACAGTGTCGCTGCTGCGCGAAGGAGGGCTAGTTGTCGTTGAGCGATGGTGTTCAGGCGGTCACCGAGTGCCTCGAGCGAGTGACTCACGTCGTGGAGGTCCCGGATCGCCGTGATGGCCTTCTGGACGTCGGGGATGCGGTAGCCAGCGGCTCGCAGGGCCGTCGTGATGCGGGCGTCTCGGATCGCTGCAAGGTGGTAGCGCCGGGCTGATCCCGCTCGGGTGATGATCCGTTCGGGTGCTACCAGCCCTGCCTGCTCCCAGAAGCGGAGTGTCGAAGCTCGCAGCCCGAGCGCCCTTGACAGTTCGGTGATGGTCATTGCGTCTGCTTCGACGGGGTCGGCGTCGGTTGTCGCTTCGTCATGTATCGCCTTCAACGCCGCACGGGCAGCCAGCGCTTGTTCTCGTTCCTGGTTGAGCCGGGTGTGAAAGGAGCACACCAGGGCTGTGGCCTGGTCGGGCGGCAGTGAGCGGATCGTGCGCATCGCGCGACGAGCCTCGACCGGTCCCACGGCGTAGGCGAGGCCGCGGTAGGCGTGCAGGTCGCGGACGTGGTCTGCGGAGAACTGCCGGTATCGGTTACCCGCTCGGATTGCGGCGGGGATAACACCGAGCCTCTCCAGGTCACGGATCTGCTGGGCCGAGTAGCCGGTCGCTGCCACCACCGCGGTGACGGTCAGCAACTCCGCTGCCAGGTGTTCTCGAGCATGAATCAACCCTCCATAAGCACTTCAAGTTCACGCTTGAACCATGAGTATGGACCAGATTCTCGAGACGATCCGAGGCTTCGACGGGGTGCTCGAGCTTGCTCCGGCCGATGGCGGCCCGTTCCCGGAGATCGCCTGGGGAGACCACTTCTTCTACTACGCGCCCGATGGCCAACTGCCGCGACGCGAGCAGCCGTACGCCACCATCGTGACGAAGAACTACCCCGATGACAGTTCGTGTGACCTCGATCGTCCCGACCGTTGGCGGCTGAACATCCACGTCGGCAGGAGCGCCTTCACCGAACTCGTCGGTGCGCCTCCGCAAGCCAGGTCGGCGGAGGTCGACTTCACTGCGGTCGACGCCGTTCTCCCTCATCCTGTGTATCGCAGACAGGGCTGGATCTCGATCATCAACCCGGACGTGCAAACCCACGAGCTGGCGGTCAGCCTCCTTCACGAGGCGCATGACGCGGCGCGTCGACGAGCGGCCCGCCGGAAGTCCACCGCGTCCGCCGATGACACAACGTCAGGCAACGATCGGTGACTCATCGCAACGCCCCGTTGTCGATCGAGGGCAGACGACGATTGATCGAGCGCTGCCGGACTCGACCGATCGCCCACGTGGCAGCAGAGATGGAGTCCACTACAACTACCACCGACCGCACAGCGAAGCCGACGGCCACCACCAGGGTCACGGCTCACGACCGGCGTCACCAACGTCTGGCCTTCCTACAGGTAGGTCTGATCTCGTCGGGCTACACTCGGGCGAGGAAAAGTCTCCTAACCTACCGGCAGCGACCATTTCCTCATCGTGGAGGTTCTATGCCCCGCGTCGTCGATGTGAACGTCAGGTTGTTCGGCGAAGATCTCGACATCGAGCAGCTCGATGGCAGCGCCCGGCAACTTCGATCGGAATTGCTGGATCTGGATGTCGATCACGTCTCCGCTGTCAGCGGTGGACCCGCTCCGACGGGTACCCGCGGACTCGGTACGGAGCTGGTCGGTCAGCTCGTCGTCGGGATCGGTCCGGGCCTGGTAGCGCTGCGTCAGCTTTTGGACACGCTGCGTGGCTGGCGGTCCAACCAAGAGCATCTCGCGATCAGCGTGCAGATAGGCGAGGATCGTCTCGAGCTGACGAATGCCTCCTCGGAGACCGAGATGCAATTGGTAGCCGCTTTTATCGAGCGTCACGCGAGTGGGTGAGCGTGGGGGCCGTGCGCGACCGTGCGGCGCTCGATTCAGATGCGACGGCGATGGCCACGGTCGTGACCGCCACCGTCATTGTCAGTACGAAGACGATGACGACTTCGGTGTTGAGGTTATCGGGCGTGGGCAGGCGAATCGAAGAATAGGCAACGAGCCCGGCCGCGCCACACCAGCCGGCGAGAAGCGCGACTCCGAACTCGCGCGGCGCCGCGATCGCGGCGCAGATCGGTACCGCCACCGCCATGACCATCAAGGCGAGGACTCCCCAGCGTTGTGGCGCATCTGAGCACGTAGTGACGGCGTAGAGGAGAAGCGGCGCTATACCGAGGCCGAGACATCCCATCGTCCGGGCGCCGGGGTCGGTGGGCAGCTGAAACCGGAGGTGCACTCCGGCCGTTCGAATGACTGTCGACGTCGCGAAACCCGCGGCGAGCACCGATAACTGGAGTGCGACGAACCACAACCACGTCGCCGCCCCCCAGTCTGTCCACGGGCCCCACTGATTCCATAGGAACCACGGCACCGTGGCATTGAATCCCAACGCAATGCCTGCGCCGATCAACCGCCCTCTATGCGCACCGAGCAGGCTTATTCCGGCGCACGCTGCCAGCGCGGCCATTACGAAGGCCGGCGCTACTGCCTCAGGACCGAGGGCGAGCACCCTCGCGTCGGACGCTCGGCCATACGGCACGAAGGGGTTGCAGGCCATCAAAACGGCGCCGCACAGCATCAAAGCACCGGCGATGCGTGGCAGCATGACCGGGTCGGATTGACGGGCATCGGCCGTCTGGACCGGCTTTCTGCTCGGCTGCCGAAATTCCCCGGACGGTTCGGCGGGAGGCGGCGGGATCCGCGTCCTGCGCTGTGGGTGGAGTCGCTGCGGTTCAGTCGAGGAAGCGGTGGCGGCTTCATCGGTGAACGGGTGCGGTGGCTGTGGTGCGATGGTGTCAGCAGCTGCCGGTGGCGGCGGTTTCGTCTGGTCGGTGATCGGCGCGGGAAACAGCGGACCGGGGGAGGGGATGTCCGCGTGGAGCGCGGCTTCGGCTGCCGCCGATACTGCGCGGCTGTCGTCCTCGGCGAGGTCGCGCAAATTCTGTTGCGCGGCCTCGGCCAGCCCGAGATGCACACCGCGCAGGAGCTTTTCGAGCTCACGAACAGCGACAGCGCGAACACTGGACAGGGGATTGTCTATCAACATTTGAAGTTCGGCAGGCAAGGGCATGGGTTCGGCCAACCGCCGGTTGCGTCGGGCGATATACAGCTCACCTTGTACACCGAATACCCATTTCCCGGGTGTCTGGTTCGGCGAGGAAGATCGGACTTTGCCGTACACGTAGTCGTACAACTCATCGAGGGTGATGAAACCGTCCTGGTTTCGATCCGCTTCGCCTGTCGAAAGACCATCGACCAACGCTCCGGTGAAGACCGACGGGTCACCATCGGCGGTGTCGGTGAGTTCTCCGCTTTCGAACGAATATTCCATCGCGCTCGACGCGGTGATCACCGCACGGCCTCGCCCGCTCAACTGTTCCAGGTGCATTCCGGTTCCTGCCCGGTGCGTCATGCCCCTTTCGAAGGCGCCCGCGTAGCAGCAGTCCAATAGCAACACGATGCGCCGCGATCGACTTCGGTTCATCCGGCGGTTCACGAACTCCGCTGCCACACCTGTGGCGCCCAGGCGCCCCAGCTTCGTGTTCGACGCGGCGAAGTACAACTCTCCGTCCTCATCCTTGACACCGTGGCAGGAGAAATGCAGAAGCAGCAGATCTTCAGGTACTCGGTCAGCGAAGAACCCCTCGACCGCCTCGCCCACCACATGTGCCGGCTCGTTCACCGACGTATGCACTTCGAAGCCTCCGATCAGTGGATCCTGCAGAACGTCGGCAAGCGCCTGCGCGTCACGGGTCGGAGCGCGCAACTTACGCAGACTGGGATCCAGATAGCTATCGCAAGCAACTATCAATGCGCTGCGTTGACCAGCCACAATTCACCTACCCTGGCACACCGACCACTGCCGTTGTCTACATTTTCTTTGGTCCGATTGCTGTTCGTGGGAGTGCATATAGTTCACCGCTCAATTAATTGCATCGGTAAAAAATATCCCGGATACTGTTCAATACTGATCGCATCGCCCACCAATTGCATGAGTAGTGCGGTACCCGACTGCCGCAATCAGGTGCTGTCACTAATGTTCCAGAGAACACCAGCCGGACTCCCCAGGACGAATTCGGTGGGGTCGTCGATATTCCGGGATCAGTCGAACAGATGCCGTCCATGGCTCGGATGGCTGCGATGAACGGGCCGGTGTTTTATCGCACGCGGCCTGCGGATCGAGTACTCGGCGGGTGTTCGTACTGCATCCGCAGTACGCGCAACGGCCTTCACTCGCACGATGCCGACGACAGAGCCGACGTCCAGCGCGCCATGTCGAAACTGGGCGTCCAGAACCGCGCCCAACTCGTCGTGATCGCCTTCCAGCCCGGGCTGGTACGCGTCGAACCGCCACGGCAGGACGGCACCGGCCACCGGTGACATCCCGCGCAGGAAATGGCCTCAGTCGATGAGTTGGTATGTCGCC
The DNA here is from genome assembly GCF_040674755.1 of Nocardia sp. NPDC049737. Lineage (NCBI taxonomy): Bacteria > Bacillati > Actinomycetota > Actinomycetes > Mycobacteriales > Nocardiaceae > Nocardia > Nocardia sp. NPDC049737. Next base: position 56,050 of record NZ_JBFANH010000018.1, read on the forward strand.
AAGATGCCTTTATGGTCGCTGCCCCACTGCGCTGGCGTGACGAGGAAATTGTCCTGGGTTGGTTCTTGCGCTCGGGTACCGCGCACGATGGACCCGCGCGGGCCGATGATGCCCACCGCAGACAGGCGCAGTGCGGCACCATGGGCGAAGATGTAGTCGACGCGGTCGCGTTCGTCGGCCTCGGGAGCCCAGGCGAGTTCGGAGACATCGACATCGACGTTGTCCGAGGGCCAGGTGAGGCCGGGATGGGTGGCCGGGTCCGGATACATCGATCGGTAGGCATCGATGAATCCGGCTTCGTGCAGGCGTCGAGTGGTCTCCCACGCCAACACCACACCGTTGTGATCGAACAAGTTCGCTGCGGCGGGCGTCCAGTCCAGTAGCGACGGCTCGTTCAGGTCGCCACCTATGATCACCGAGGCCCCGTCGGCGATCTCGGCTTTCGCGTCCGCGAGAAAGTTGCTGATGACTTCGGGGCGGTCCGAAGCCGCGTTGACCCGCTGAATCACGGCGGCGTCGGTCATGGGGCCGTCCGGCAGCTTGTTCCACTCGTGCTCGGCGAACTCACCGGGCGCCGGGGCCCCGGGTCCGTACCCTCGGGGCAGGTTGGAGGCGTACCAGCGATACTCCAGGTGTGCGGAGTAGACGGTAAGGCGCTTTCCGTCAATGTTCAACCGCGCCTTGACCATCCATTGCAGATCGGCGCTGTCCTGGACCGTAGACACCGACAGAATTCCCGTGTCGTGCGAGGCGACGGCGTTGAATTCGTGCCCCCGCCGCGCCAGTTCGGCCGCGACGGCGGTCGTCGCTTCGGTTGCCTCCGAGAGCAGCACGACCGATGCCTGTGTCGAGATGATGAGATCAGTGATCAGTTGAATACCATTGGAGACTTTGCTGCCACTGTGCCACGTGTTCAATGCGAGCACCCGGATCTCTAGCGGCGCGGGTGCAGTAGCGACAACGGACATCACCGCACCGGCCGCGAGCGCTCCGCCCGCTCCCGCCGACCCCATGTCCTCGTTGCTTCGCGTCATCAACCCATCATCGCCTCCATCGAAATGCCAACTATTGCGAGCAGTGTTGCAGCAGGTCCAGGGCTCAGGTGGGGTACCGACGCTCATCTCCGGGGCGCCAGAGGGATGGTCGCGCGTCGGTGACCGTACCGGCGCTGAGGGTTGGTTGGATCACACTATGCGTATTCTGCCGTGAATCCATGGGACGATTGTCCGGTGAGATCAGGCTTATCGACGTGATCCGCTTGGCTCATCTACAGAAAAGAATGAAGTAAGCAATGACTCAAGGCAGTGTGAAGTGGTTCAACGCCGAAAAGGGCTTCGGTTTTATCGCGCAGGACGGTGGCGGCCCTGACGTCTTCGTGCACTACTCCGCCGTATCCGGCTCGGGATTCAAGTCCCTCGAAGAAGGACAGCGCGTGGAGTTCGAGGTCGGACAAGGACAGAAGGGCCCGCAGGCCCAGGACGTCCGCGCTATCTGATCGACGCGGCTCACAACAGCCCCGCACCCTCAGGGTGCGGGGCTGTTGCGTGTTTCGGGGCGATGAATGCGGCGCTGCTGACCCCGGACAGCACCAACTCGGGCTGGCTTCGCACCGGTGTGCGGTGCGCGTCGGCGTGCTCGTCGGGAGTGCGATTCGCTACCTCCCGACCATCCACAGTGCCGCGATCAGGAGCGGCTACGGTGATCGGACCAGTTGACGTTCTTACTTCACGAGAATATTGTTGCCACATATTGAGAGTAAGATTCTCCCGGATTCGCGAAGTGACGGCCCGGCGTGGACTGCGAAGTCCGTGGCTCTGACAACCGTAGTGCGCAATGGAGCGACGAAGGGGCGTGCCGACCTTCGTTCCGGCGCGGCCGAATCGGGTTGCACGTGGAGTTCGATGTAGGGAAGGGAGGTGCCGGATGAAGGTCTCCGTCGACTCGGATCGTTGTCGGGGTCACGGCGTCTGCACCGGTCTGTGTCCGCAGGTGTTCGCCATCAACGACGACGGCTATGCCCAGGTCCAGATGTCCGACGTACCGGAGGAGTTCAGCGCGGCGGTCGAATCTGCTGCGCAGGCCTGCCCCGAACAGGCAATCGAGACGAGTTGAGTCGCAGCGTGGTGTCGATGATGTCGGACGAATACGCTCGCAGCGGGCCCCTTGAAATTCCTATCACCATTACCGATCAGGAACGCAGATGACCACCGCCACAGAACTGCTCGCTGACCGGATCGCGGTCGTCGACATCGTGACCGCATACTCCACTGCCCTCGACAATCGCGACTGGCTGCTGTTCGAGAGCCTGTTTACGCCAGACGCCGTCTGGGATTACTCGGCGGCCGAGCAGCGGTGTACCGGCCCCGCCCAGATCCTCGCACGAGTTCGGGCGGGGATCGAAAGGCTCGATGCCACTCAACATTTCGTTACCAACCATGTCGTGACGATCACCGGAGACGAGGCCGCCCACAGCTGCTACTACCTGGCCCAGCATATGCGCGGCGATGAACGCTTCCTCGCGGCCGGTCGCTATCAGGATCTGCTGCGTCGCACCGAGTCCGGCTGGCGGATCGCGTCCCGGTTGTTGTCGAGCACCTGGACTGACGGTAATCCCGGTGTCGTGCTGCCATAAGGTCCCTGAGTGAACCAGTGAGTAGGCATACGCCGCAATGTGCTTGTGGCAGGCTTGAAAGCGCCTGCCACCTGCGCGAGCTGTGAAACGAACTGTTTCGTTACAATGATTTCGTGGCATACGATTCGGCTGCGACCAAGGAACGGATTCTCGCTGCCGCTACGACAGAGTTCGCCGAATACGGCATTGCCGGGGCGCGAGTGGATCGCATCGCGGCCAATGCCAAGGCCAACAAGCGTGCGATCTACGACTACTTCGGCGACAAGAAGGCATTGTTCGCGGTGGTCCTGGAACGGTCGATGGCGGAACTGGCTCGGGCGGTACCGCTCGACGAGTCCGACCTGGGCAATTATGCTGTCCGGCTGTTCGACTACCACCAGGCGCATCCGCGGGCGCTGCGATTGGTGATGTGGGAGGCGCTCGAAATGGGGGCTGGTCTGGTTCCCGACGAACCGGCACGCACCGAACACTATGCGGACAAAGTCCGGGCCGCGCGGGCCGCGATGGGTTCAGGCGAGCGTGATCCCCGAACGCTGGTCTTCCTGATTCTCGCGATGGTCGACTGGAGTTTGGCCCTGCCACAGTTGCGGCGGATGCTGTTCGGACCGGAATACCCGGCGGACCGCCTGCGCCCCGCCATCGCCGACGCGGTTCGCGTGCTCACCGAGCATTTTGCCGCCGGGGATGACCGATCAGGAGCGAGCGGCGCGCTGACCGCGTGAGTCAGCCGCTGCTGTCCGACTGCCCAGTGATAGCCTCGCGTCATGTCCACCCGCAGGCGAGGCGCGAAGGACTCGGCGACGCGGCGCACTCTTCTGGAAGCCACTGCCCGGGTCATGACCGAGGAGGGGTACGCAGCCGCGACGACCCGCCGAGTGGCCGTCGAGGCGGGTGTCAAGCCGGCGTTGGTGCACTACTACTTCCCAACCTTGGAGGATTTGTTCCTCGCGGTCTTCAGTGAAGGAACCGAGGCCAACTTCGAACGCCAAATGCAAGCGCTGACCTCGGATCGGCCGCTGCATGCCCTGTGGGAACTGTCCCGAGATCCGCGCGGCAACGCGCTGATGCAGGAGTTCATCGCGCTGGCCAACCATCGCAAGGCAATTCGTACCGAGCTGATGGCTTATGCGCGGCGGTACCGGGAAATCCAGGTCACCGCTTTCACATTCATCCTGCGGGAGCGCCGGATCGATGCCGCGCAGATTACGCCGGTGACGCTGTCGATGCTGCTCTCAGGCCTGCCGCGAATCATGGTGACGGAAGCCAACTTCGGTTTCGACATGGGTCATGACGAGATGCTCGCTCTGGTCGAACACTACCTCGACATCTTGGAACCACCGGCGGCTGCCGCAGGTCAGGCCGGTGACGGCTGCGTATCCGACACGGCGTGAATAGGCCGGTTCGTCGCGGACAACGGCCGGGTCGACCCACCGCGCCGCACGGCGACGATCTCTGCGGCGATCGCCACCGCGATCTCCTCGGGAGTCCGTCCGCCCAGTTCCAAACCGATCGGTGAGTGCAGACGACGCAGCTCGGGTTCGGTGAGACCTGCTGCCCGCAAACGTGACCGACGATCTGCATCGGCGCGGCGTGAGCCCATCGCACCGACGTATCCGATCGGTAGCCGCAATGCCAGCTGCAGGACCGGAATATCGAACTTCGGATCGTGTGTCAGCACGCACACCGCTGTGCGCGAATCAACCGTGGTGCGGCCTAGATACCGATGCGGCCAGTCCACGACCACCTCGTCGGCGTCGGGGAATCGCGCCTGCGTAGTGAACACCGATCGCGCATCGCAAATGGTGACCCGGTAACCAAGCAATCGCCCGACCCGGCACAGTGTGGCGCTGAAATCGGTTGCCCCGCAAACGATCAGGCGTGGCTGCGAGCCGAAGGACTCGATGAACACTGTGCGTTGGGCATCCTCGCATCCGATTACCCGGACGCCGGATGAGTCCGCGTCGAGCATGCCCAAAGCCTGCTGCACCACTGCCGGATCGAACTTCGTGCCGGCAGTTTCTCGTAGTCCGACGGCGCTGATCTCGCCCGTTCTCAGATCGCGAACCAGAGATATCGGATGCTCGGCTCGCACGACCGCTTCGATGGCCGGGTACTCCTGGGCGGTGACTCGATGGACGAGAACCGCGACCTCGCCACCACAGGTGAGCCCGACCGCGAAGGCGTCGGAATCGCTGTAGCCGAACGTCTCCCGCGCCGGCGTACCCGACCGCAGTACCTGACGGCAGAGGTCGTAGACGGCCGCTTCCACGCAGCCGCCCGAGATGCTGCCGATGACGGCGCCGGCGTCGTTCACGGCCATAGTCGCGCCGGGCAGCCGTGGCGCGCTTCCGGTTACGTCGACAACCGTGGCTACGGCATACGAGGCGCGCTGCGCATGCCATTGCAGCAGCTGTGCCGACAATTCGCGCATGATCATCCTCTCGAGCCGTACCAGGGCGAGAATATCATTCTCATATCCGACATACACCCATATTGACAGGCGTTCGAGTCCGATGCTAGACAGTTGGACAGCACGATATAGATCCAAAGAGCCGCGCCGACAGGACCGCCGCGGATGACGGATCCGGGTCGCTCGATTCGATCGAGCAGCGCAACGCCGTCCACTTGGAGGCGGGGCTAGAGCTGAGGAAAAGCGGTATGCGCCGATGTCGCGCGAAGCCATCCGATGTACATGGAGGCCAAATGCACGAACCGAAGTACCGGGGTAGTCGAGCACCTGGGCGTTGGTCGATCGCACGGCATACCGAGGAAAAGGGTGAGCGGTGAGTACCGCACAAACCAGGGCCGATACCTATGCCGGTACACGCGTCCGCCGGATCGAGGATTTGAGGCTGCTCACGGGCGCCGGATCATTCGTCGATGATGTGTCGCGGCCGGGGATGCTGCACGCCTGCTTTGTGCGCAGTCCACTGCCCCGCGCCCGGATCACCGGAATAGATACCACGGAAGCTGTTGCGCTCGACGGGGTTTACGCTGTCTTTCTGGCCGCGGACCTCAATCTCGGCGTGCACGATCAGTCGTACCGGATCGATGGGCCGCACCTGCCTGCGTCGAATTGGCCGCCGCTGGCCGAGGACGAGGTCCGGTTCGTCGGGGATCCGGTCGCGCTGGTTGTCGCCTCCGACCGATATCTAGCCGAAGACGCGGCGGAGTTGGTCGTGGTCGACTACGAGCCGATGCCTGCCGTGGTCGATTACACGACGGCAGAAGGTTCGCAGGCCCTCGTGCACGCCCGTTTTCCGCGGAACGTCGCCGGCCAGCTGTCCGGTCGGCCGGCCGAAGAGATGGCGCCGCTGTTCGATGCCGCACCGAATGTGGTGCGGCAGACCATCTTTCAGCAGGCGTATACGCCAGTCCCGATGGAGACCCGTGGCGTGGTCGCGGAGTGGTCGGCATCGGCCCGTGAGATGACGATCTGGACCTCGACCCAGGCGCCGCACGAGGTGCGCGGCTTCTGCGCCCGGCTGCTCGGTGTCGACGAGCATCGGGTGCGAGTCATAGTGCGCGACACTGGAGGTGGCTTCGGGCAGAAGGTGGTGGTCCAGCGCGAAGACATCTGTGTCATGCTGGCGGCGACGAAGGTACCGGTCGCGCTGAAATGGATCGAGGACCGGCAGGAACACCTGATCTCAGCGGGGCTGGCACGCCAGGACCATGGCGAGGCCCGCATGGCCTTCGGCCGGGACGGCACGATTCTGGCCGCCTCTCTCGACTACGTGCAGAACGTCGGGGCGTATCCGGTGCCGTCGCCCATGACGGCCGCAGCAGTTGTCGGGATGCTGTTCCCCGGGCCGTATCGGGTGCCCGCGGCGACATTCACGATGAAGATGCTGTACTCCAACACTGCCGGGCGAGTGGCGTATCGCGGACCGTGGCAGTTCGAATCGATGGCGCGGGAGGTGTTGCTCGACACCGCCGCACGGCGACTGGGCATCGACCCGGCCGAGTTGCGCCGCCGGAACATGTTGCGCCGCGAGGACCTGCCGCTACTCAACCCGAGCGGCATGCGGTACAGCGATGTCACCCCGCTGGAGACGTTCGAGCAGGCGCTCGGGATGCTCGATTATCCGGCCTTCCGCCGTGAGCAGGAACCGGCTCGCGCGCAGGGCCGCTTCCTCGGCGTCGGCACCTGTACATATCTGGAGCCGACCGCAGCGTCGACCCCGTACCACGGCACAGAAGGCGCGACGATCCGCATCGAGCCCTCGGGCAAGGTCAACGTATATCTCGCCGGTGGATCCTCGGGAAACAGCCTGGAGACAACCGCGATTCAGCTGACCGCCGACGCACTCGGTGTGGACATCGCAGATGTCCACACCATCCAGGGTGATACGGCTGTGACACCGTTCGGGGCCGGCACCGGCGGCAGCCGTTCCGGCTCGATGGTGGCAGGGGCGATCGCCGAGACGGCATCGGTACTGCGGGAACGGATTGTGGCCATCGCAGCCCATCGCTTGGGTGTGGCGGTCGACGAGGTGGAGTTCACGCACGGGCGGGCCATGGTGCGCGGGGCGCCCGATGCCGAATTGTCGTTGCCCGAGATCTCCGCAATTGCCTATTTTCAGCCGGATGCGCTGCCGTCGGGCGTTCCTGCGGGATTGGAATGTAGCGGGCGCTATCGAGCGCAGAGCCCGATGATCTGGGCCAACGCGACCCACCTGTGCACGTGCGAAGTCGACATCGAGACCGGCGAGGTCACACTGCTGCGCTACATCGTCAGCGAGGACTGCGGCCCCATGATCAACCCCAGTGTGGTGGAGGGCCAGATCTACGGCGGCACGGTGCAGGGCATCGGTGGGGCGCTCTACGAGAATCTCGCCTACGACGAGAGTGGAAACCCTGTCGCCACCACTTTCATGGACTACTTGATTCCGACGGCCACGGAGGTGCCGGTCATCGAGCTCGGTCACATCGAAACACCGGGACCGGGGCCCGGCGGCTACAAGGGGGTCGGGGAGGGCGGCGCGATCGGTTCCTCGCCGGCCGTGGTCAACGCGGTCGCGGATGCGCTGGCCCCGTTCGGTGTGGAAATCTCCCGGCTGCCGCTCACCCCCGCTGCGATCCTCGCGTTGATCGATGCGGCTGATACCCGGGCGGTGACAGCGTGAAGCCGGCAGCGTTCGAGTACCACGCGCCGGCCACTGCGCAGGAGGCGGTCGAACTGTTGGCCGAACTCGGCGACGGAGCCAAGGCGATCGCCGGTGGGCAGAGCCTGATGCCGATGCTCATCCTTCGCCTCGCGGTCTTCGACCACCTCGTCGACTTGCGCCGCCTGAAGGAATTGCGCGGCATCGACAGTCGCGATGATTCAGTGTGGATCGGTGCCGGAACAACGCATTCCGCGGTCGGCAAGTCCGCGGAAATCCGCGGATCGGTCCCACTATTGTCGCGGGCGACCCCGCTGATCGGCCATTTCCAGATCCGCAACCGTGGCACCATCGGTGGATCAATCGCCCATGCCGATGCGGCGGCCGAATATCCGGCGGTGGCGCTGACACTCGATGCGGAGCTCGAAGCGCTGTCACCGCGCGGGCGCCGGAGGATCGCCGTAGCCGAATTCTTCACCGGGATGTGGAGCACCGAACTGGCCGAAGATGAACTGCTGACCGGCATCGTGTTTCCGGTACGGCAGGGGCGGTGCGGCTTTGCGATCGAGGAATTCGCCCGTCGCAGCGGCGATTTCGCTATCGCGGGCGCCACGGTCGCGGTGCGTCTGGATGCGGATTCGCGCATCGACTGGTGTGCGATCGGATTGTTCGGACTCGGACCGATGGCGGTACGAGCGGGTGCGGCCGAGGTCGAGTTGATCGGTCGTGCCGCAAGCGAGGTGGACCCCGGGGACGTCGGACGTACCGCGGTGTCCGGGCTGGATTCGGTGCCGTCGGATCTACATGGATCAGCCGACTATCGCCGCCGCGTCGGTGCGGTCATGGTGGCGCGGGCGTGGCGGCGTGCGGTGCAGGAGGCTAGTGATGACTGATGTCGAAATTCAAGTGCGGGTCAATGGGATTGCGCGGCGTAAGGTCGTGCCACCCCGGCGTACCCTCGCCGATTTCCTGCGGATCGACTGCGGGCTGACCGGCACCCATCTCGGCTGCGAGCACGGGGTTTGCGGGGCCTGCACGGTACTGCTGGATGGGGACGCGGTACGGGCCTGCCTGGTTTTCGCTGTACAGGCCGACGGCGCCGAGATCACAACCGTGGAGGGGATGGCCGCGGCCGACGGTGAGCTGTCGCCCGTGCAAGCCGCGTTACGGGAGCACCATGGCCTGCAATGTGGTTTCTGCACACCGGGTTTCGTCGTCACGGCGACCGCATTCCTGCGCGACAATCCGCATCCCACGGACCAGGAGATTCGCGCGGCCATATCCGGAAACCTGTGCCGCTGCACGGGGTACCAGGGGATCATCAAGGCCGTCCGGGCGGCGGCGGAAAAGAGCAGCATTGTGAAGGACCCCGCATGAAGCTCGAGAACACCTTCAGCATTCCCGTCCCGGTGTCGGACGCGTGGAACGTGCTGCTCGACATCGAGCGGATCGCGCCCTGTGTGCCCGGGGCCATGCTCACGGGGAAGGACGACGGCGGCTACACCGGCAAGATCAAAGTCAAACTCGGTCCCGTCGGTCTGACCTATACCGGCGTTATCAAATTCCGGTCGACCGACGAGGCAACCAAGGTCGCCGTGCTCGAGGGCGGCGGGCGAGAAGCTCGTGGCAATGGCACCGCGCACGCCGTCATCACCTGTCGACTGGCGGAATCCGACGGTGCTACCGACGTTGTCGTGGAGACCGACCTGGCTATCACCGGCAAGCCCGCGCAGTTCGGTCGCGGCACCCTGGCCGAGGTGGCCGGCACGCTCATCGGCCGGTTCGCCGCGAACCTGGCCAAGGAGATCACCGCCGCCGAGGACCGGGATTCGGCGGAAGTCGTTGCACTGGAGTCGGATTCCGAAGACGACGGCAATGCGGTCGGCGCCGGGGTGACGGCGTCGGCTACCGCGCCGCGCGTAGCGGCCGACCCCATCGACCTGCTCGAAGCGGCCGGTATGGGCCGCTTGAAGCGGTTCGGTCCGCCGGCGGTGGCATTGCTACTGGCGCTGAACATTGTGGTGTTGCTTCGCCGCCGCCACCGTGAAAGGTGAGACAGATGGCTGGAAGAGTTGAGGGCAAGGTCGCCTTCATTACCGGTGCCGCCCGTGGGCAGGGTCGTGCCCACGCCGTGCGCCTCGCCCAAGAGGGCGCCGACATTATCTGCGTCGATGTCTGCAAGCAGCTCGATGGCGTCATCATTCCAATGTCGACGCCGGCGGATCTGGCCGAGACTGTCGACCAGGTGCAGGCGCTCGGCCGCCGAATCATCGCCGCCGAGGTGGATGTGCGCGACTACGACGCGATGAAAGCGGTCCTCGACGAGGGCGTCGCGCAGTTCGGACGGCTCGACATCGTGGTGGCGAACGCCGGCCTGGGCAGCGAAGGCAAGCGGCTCGACCGGATGAGTGAAAAGGTCTGGCGCGACATGATCGATGTCAACCTGACCGGGGTCTGGCTCACTGCAAAGGCAGGCATCCCGCATCTCGTCGCGGGTGGTCGCGGCGGTTCCATCGTGATCACCAGCTCCAGCGGTGGTCTGCGCGCGCACCCGAACATCGGACATTACATCGCCGCCAAGCATGGCGTCATCGGTGTGATGCGAACGCTGGCAATAGAGCTGGGTGACAAGAGTATTCGCGTCAATGCGATCTGCCCGACCCAGGTCGGCACACCGCTGCTGCTCAATGACGAGACTTTCCGGATGTTTCGGCCCGACCTGGAGAACCCGACCAAGGAGGACTTCGCTCCGGCATCGCAGTCCATGCACGTACTGCCCACCCCTTGGGTCGATGCCGAAGACATCGCCAACGCGGCACTGTTCCTGGTCTCCGACGAGGCCAGGTTCATTACCGGTGTCGCCCTGCCGGTCGACGCCGGCATGCTGCTGAAGTAAGCCGAAGACCAAAGGAATTCGCGCTGCGAGTCGAGGCGATCGTCCGCAACCCGTTCGTCAACGTTCAGGTCATCCGGCTTGATGTCCACCCCGCTGGTGTGGATTTACCGGAGACCATCGACGTGAGTATTCGAATTCACCTGAAGGACTGACTATGCGCATAGGCTTTATCGGACTGGGCAGCCAGGGCGGACCCATGGCGCGCCGCATCATCGATGCGGGCTACCAGACCACATTGTGGGCGCGCAGACCAGAGACGCTGGCGGCGTTCGCGGACACCGGCGCGACGGTGGCGGCTTCTCCCGCCGCGCTCGCCGCGGCCAGCGATCTGGTGTGCGTGTGTGTGGTCGGCGACGCTGATGTCGTCGAGGTTGTCGACGGCGTGGAAGGGGTCCTGGCCGGACTGGCGAGTGGTGGCGTACTCGCGGTACACAGCACCGTGCATCCCGACACCTGCCGTGAGTTGGCGAAAAAAGCTGCAGCCCAGGGTATTTCGGTGTTAGACGCACCCGTGAGCGGCGGCGGGCAGGCCGCCGCCGAGCGCAGATTGTTGGTGATGGCCGGCGGCGAGACCGAGGTGGTCGAGCGTTGCCGGCCGGTGTTCGACACCTACGCTGGGCATGTCGTCCATCTCGGTGAACTGGGCGCCGGGCAGGTCGCCAAGCTGCTGAACAATCTGCTGTTCACGGCGAACCTCGCCACCGCCGCCACGACGTTCGACCTCGGACGCGAACTCGGTGTCGACACCACGCGGCTCGGTGAGGTCATCGCCCATGGCAGCGGAAACAGCGTTGCGCTGGGCACGATCGCGCCGCTGTCCGGAAGCCTTCAGCAGCTGGCAATCTACGCCGCCGACCTGTTGCGCAAGGACGTCGGACTGATAACCGATCTCGCTGTGCGAGCCGACGCGCCGAAGGGCCTGGTGCTCACGGCGGCCGAGACCACGCTTGCCCTGATGGACGAACTCCGCTGAGAGATATCGGATTTGCCAACAACTGCTGCGTCCTTCTCGGCACCCGGCGGCTCGTTCCAGCAGTCCGGCTACCGTGCGGCCGGAACGAGATCTCCGAAATCGCCACTTCCGGGATAGAGGGCGCAGTTGCGAAATCGCTCGGTCGGCTCGGCTGTATCCACCGCGGCGACGATGGCCGAGAGGGCGCGCAGTTTGAACGCCCGCGCGGCCACGCTGAGCCGGTGCTGCACCGAGTCGACCCGACGGTCGATTTCGGTGGGACACTCATCACCCCAGAGGATCACTTGATCGATCAGCATGTGATCGAAGACATCGAGCATCCCGTCCCGGACCCGGGCATCCGCGGCATATAGCCCGGCATCGATGGCGATGGTCTGTGGCAGTGGGCTTCGCACCCTCGACTCCAATGCCTCATCGAGGCCGACGACCTGCACACCGAGAATGTCGAGCGGCCGGGTGTCCGTGTGATCCGCGATCATCGCGGTGACATCCCATCCAGCCATTACTCGATCGAAGAGCCAGCCGCCGGCATATCGGACGACCTCGGCAATTCCTGGCGCGACCACCACCAACTGATATCGCTGACGATGGTTGCGGGCCTCTGCTGCCGCGCGGGCGAGCGGGTGCGCTCGCCTGGCTTTGTGGGAAGTGAGATCAACGGGTCGAGCAGCCATCGGTGTTTCCATCTCGTCGAGCAAAGCGGTGATCGTCACGGCCCTGGTGCCGTGCCGATTCTGGAGCGGCGTCGTCCCGCACCGTTTCATCGACGGTCTTCGGGAGCGACATCGCTCCGTAGCCGATCGGGGGAGCGCGATGTCCGATTACTTGTATTCGGTCGACAGTGCGGCAAATGCTGAATTCGTCAGGCATTCGAAATGTGTCGCCATCCGTGCGGATTTATCGGACAGCTACCGAAAGGGGTGGGCCATTGGATCTCGGGACTCTGCGTTCGATCGCTACAGATACACCGTAAGTAGGTTTGCCGACTGTGACAAGGGACTCACCGAAGAATTTGTCGGCGCAGTTTCACAACTGCGCGCTGCGTGAATCCTTCTTTCGAAGGCGCAACCAATCCGACGATTGCGAATCGCAACCGTCGGCTGTAATTCGCCCGAGATTGATATCTCCGGCGGTGGAATATCACGTCCGCCGCCGGAGATTCGTTCGGGCTATGCCCCGTTGGCTGGCTGTGTGTAGGTCGTCCCATCGATAGTGGTTGTCATGGTGCCCGTGGCTTGGAAGTTGTTTTCCAGCACTGCCGGTGACAGGGTGAATCCGCCGGGCTCACTGGTGACCTTGGTTCCCTGATGCCTGCCTGACACCTGCAGGTTCTCGTGCCAGGTGATCGCGGAGATCTGGGCGTCGGACCCGCGTTCCACGCTCTCGCTGCCGTTGATCGTGGCATCGGGGTCGTTCTGGAAATCGGTGTAGGTGACTTCGATCTTCGAGATCAGTGCCTTCGACGAGTCCTCGGTGATCATCACCTTCGCCTGGCCACCCTTCGCGCCATCGAGCGTGTAGGTCCCGCCGGGCAGGTGCGGGAATGCGGGCAGTGTGTCGCCGGGGTGGTACGGCAGGCCCCACGTCACATCCGGCGCCGACGCCACAGTGGGCGGTGGTGTCGGCCGGAGACCCCCGAAACGGGCGATCATCACCCGGCTGTGGCGGCCACCCGGCTCGTTGGATGTCGGGCAGGGCAGCGGGTTGCTGCCACCGCAAGCCGGTGTTGTCACAAGGTTCTCCGCCCATATCGCTGCGGTACTGTCGGCCAGCCAGGCGGGGTCCGCGGCGGCGTTCCAGTTCGGTTCGCCCGGGGTGTCGATGTGCTCGCTGCGTCCGGAGTCGGCGTCGACCAGATACGGCAGGAAGAACCGGCGTTGCTCGTTATTGCGTATGCCGGAGATGTGTGCGGTGGTCGGCATCTGGTCGGTGATCGGCGGAATACCCCGCAGACCGGAGATGAAGTCCAGCCTGCCGGAACCGATCACCTGCTCCGACAGCAGGTATCTCCCGTCGGGTGAGGCGGAGTTCGGGTCGGTGTACATCGCGTGCCGGGTGATTGGCCGCGACTTTCCGGTGGCGTTGTCGGTAGCCCACAGGTCGATGCCGCCGGACTCGTAGCTCTGGATGCCGAGAGCGGATGTGCCGTCGGCGCTCCAGCCGCGGAACTCGCCGATCATTCCGGCCGGGTTGAACTTCAGCTGGTTGCCGTCGACCGTGTACGGCTGGAACTCGGGATCCGGGTTGTACATGGTCCGCACGTTGTCGATGTCGTAGCGGCTGTTCGCCTGATCGAATCTCAGTGTGCCCGCGAAGGCATACTCTGCGAGGACTTCCTTCGACGGCGGTATGTAGCTGAATCCGATGTGCTTGTCGTCCGGATTCAGGCGTGGTTCTCGCAGCGTGCCGGGTTTACCGGAGCCATCGTCCCAGTACAGCGGATAGGCGTGCAGTTGCGCCGGTGTGCATTCCTCATCGGCGAACTGGTACTGGCCGCAGTCGATGATGGCCGAGCCTGCCAGGGCCCGTTTACCGTCATGGAAACTGTTGAGCGCATACGTGAAATTGTTGTTGTCGCTCCAACTCGCCGGGTACGACACACCGCAGGTCAGGCACTTCCAGCCATCGCCGTTGGGGAACGTGTTGCGGTCGGTGTGTACCAGCAGCACCTGCGGGCCGTTGAAACTGCTGGCGGGCCCCGACGCCGGTGCGCCGGCGAGGACCACGCCCACCAGCGCGTAATCACTCGAGGGGTAGTACGTACCCGCCGCGCCCAGCGCGCCCCAGGCAGGGCTGACGCAGCCGGTGTTGTGCGGGTTGACCGCCTCTGTGCACGAGCCCGCGTCGGTGGACGGTGCTGTAGGCGGTACCGGTAACTCGCCGACGTCGGCCTTGATGTGCAGTTGATCGGATGGGTCCGCGGTCACCACGCTTGCCGGTGGTTCCGCCCACGCCGGCTGCCAGGACAGACTTGCCGACACCGACAGCACCACGACGGCGATGCGCCACCAGTGCCGGATCCGCCCAGCCGAACGAACGTGAGTCACATCGCCCATGTGCACCTACCTACAGTAATGCTCGCTACCTACTTTGGTAACGCTGTTATCGGAACACCGTAATGCGGATGCCCGAGGTGTGGATGCGATTCCGAAATAGTATCGGCACCGATACATTCATGATAATGTATCGGCACCAATGGATACATGATGCCGTATGCTTGTCCAATGGACGGGAGACGGCTGCACCGGCTGGGTAGATATCTGATCGAGCTCGCGCGCCAGGCCGGTCTCGAATCCGCTGACGAACTCCCCCCGGAGGGGGAGATTGCCGTACTGGCCGATGTGATCGACAATCCGGGCAGTTCGGTCGGCGAGATTACCGAGCGGGTCGCATTCTCTCAGGGCCATGTATCCGACTGTGTCGCGCGGCTGGTCGACGATGCGCTCTTGGCCACCGACATCGACCCGGCCGACCGGCGGCGCACCCTCGTCTATCCAACCGATGTCCTGTTCAAGGCCATCGCACGACGAACCGCGCCGCGCATAGACGATGCCTTGGTTGCCGCACTGGGCGATCCGGTCGCGGCTCGCCGGGCGAAGGAACTGCTTGCCGAGCTCGCTGACGTGCTGCTGCCGGATCGATGATCGTGCCATCGTCGCGTACGACGCCGGTGGCATGCGGGCGAAGCAACGCGCGAAGGGCCTAACCGATGGCTGCGGCGATCAGCTCGTCCGAGCGCTGGTGCAGCGCTGCACGGACGGTGGGTTCGTAGGCCTGGTCGTCGGCACGGGATTCGGCTTTGCCGTTGAAGTATGTGCCGGTGGGAACTTCGTCGTCGACCAGGTGCATCACGGCGTCGCCGCCCTCTTCGACGGTGCTCAGCGGTGATCCGCCGAACTCGGCCACCATCGACGTGTCCATGTAGGTGGCCGGATGCACGGCCGTGACCGTAACGCGGGACGAGCGCAGTTCCTCGGCCAAATCGAAGGTGAACATGATCTCGGCGAGCTTGGCACGCCGATAGGCCGCACCCCCGTCGTAGTCATGTTCGAAATTGAGGTCGGCGAGGTCGAGTGCCTGCTGCCCGATCGAGGCGACATTGACCACTCGCGACGGCGCCGAGGCAATGAGCAACGGCCGCAGCTGCCGAGTGAGGCGATACACCGCCAGGTAATTGACCGCGAAGCGCAATTCGACGCCGTCGACGCTGACCTGTCGCGGTGCACCCGGTGCGCCGAATCCTACGCCGGCGTTGTTGATCAGTACGTCGAGGCGGTCGGTCCGCCGCCGAACCTGCTCGGCCAACTGGTCTACTTCTCGTAGCGAGGCCAGATCCGCGAGCAGGACCTCCGGTTCCCGCCCACCGACCGCCAGGATCTCCTCGCGTACCTGCTCCGCCCGTTCCTTGTCGCGTCCGTGCACGAGGATCCGCGCTCCGGACCGCGCCAAACGTGTGGCCAGATGCCGCCCGAGACCATCGGTAGAACCGGTGATCAGAACGGTTTGGTCAGTCATGTCGACTCCTTACTCGGCAGTGGTGTCCGCCAGCGGCGCATGCGCGGTGGAAGTTCCGGCCGTTCCAGGCGCTGCTTGTCTTCGATCCGGCCGCGTTGGGGGCGGTCTGGACGATCACCGCGTTCCGCTCGGACGATCGAACCGAAATGTAACGAACTAGATAGTTCGGAATCGAACGTACTCGTAGCTACGGATTTGTCAAACGTCTGGATGCGGCTCGACTCCGGGCATATCGACGGGCGAGGTGCGGGTCCAGCGGCCGTTTCGGTCACCGGGCCCGCATCGTCGGTACGCCCGCTGATGTCGTGGTCGATATCTCAGGTCATCCCGATCCGGATGTTTTTGATCTGTAGGAATTCGTACAGGCCATCGAGGCCGCCGGTGCGGCCATAGCCGCTCTGCTTGTAGCCGCCGTAAGGTCCCTGTGGCGAGATGTCGCTGATCTGGTTGATCCAGATCGAACCCGCCTCCAGTTGCCGCGCCACCCTGTGTGCCCGGGTGAGGTTGGTGGTCTGGATGAAGGCGTTCAACCCGTACGGCGAATCGTTGGCGATCCGGATCGCTTCCGCCTCGTCGGCGAACTTGATCACCGATACGACCGGGCCGAAGGTCTCGACTTGTGCCAGCGCCGACGAGTTGTCGACGTTGCCGAACACCGTGGGCTGGATGTAGTAGCCCTCGGCCAGATCGCCGCCGATGCGTTTGCCGCCCGTGATCAGCTCTCCGGATTTGTCGGTAACCGCTTGGTCGATGACACCGAGGATTCGTTCGGCGTCGCCCGCACTGATCACGGGTCCGAACGTGACGGTCGGATCGAACGGATCGCCGATCTTCGCAGCCTCGACAACTGCGACGAACTTCTCGAGGAACGCATCATAAACGGACTCGTGCACGAGGATGCGGCTGGCGCAAGCGCAGCTCTGCCCCGACTGCACGATCGGACCCTGGTACGCCGCCAGCTGTGCCGCCGCATCAAGGTTCGCGTCCTCGAAGACAAGGTTGGCCGACTTGCCGCCCAATTCGGCCACCACTGGCGTCAGATTAACCGCCGCACTCGCCAGGATCTTGCGCGCGGTGTCGCCGCCACCGGTGAAATGGATCTTGCGAATGCCGGGGTGCCGCACGAGCGCGTCACCGCCCTCGGCCCGGGCGGGCACCACGTTGACCAGCCCCGTCGGAAGCCCGACCTCCGCACACAGCTCTCCGAAACGCAGTGCGGCGAACGGCGCCAGCACCGACGGCTTCAGCACGACGGCATTGCCCGCGGCCAACGCCGGCGCTACACACGACGCGGCCACGACCATGGCGCCGTTCCACGGCGCGATTACACCGACCACACCGTAGGGTTCGCGCTCGATCAAGTTGAGGTCGAGGGAGCCGGCCACCGGCGTGCTGAGGCCGTGCGGTTTGTCGACATATCCGGCGAAATGGCGCAGGAAACGCTCGAGCAGCACGGTATTGATGGCCAGCGATACCGGTACCGCGTAATCCTGCACGTTGAGCCGCGAGAAGTCGGCCATGCCCTGCCCGACCGCGTCCGCCAGATCGATGAGCAGATCTCGGCGGCGGTCGGCGGTGAACGACATCCATTCCCGGTGCGCCTCCCACCCGGAATCGACTGCCTGGTCCATCTCCGCGGGGCCTGCCAGATGAAGCGTCGCGTTGGGCCGCCCGGTAGCAGGGTAGATGTGCTCCTGGCTGCCTCCGGACGTCCGTTCGAGCCGGTCACCGCCGATGACCAATCCACCCCGCAGTGGAGGTTCGGGCGGTTGCAGAGTTTCCGTTGTCGTAGACATGAGTGCTCCTACGGTGTCTTTCCGTCTGCGGCGTGCCATTCCTCCAGCACCCGCGGCTTCTGCTCGGCGATCACTTGATTGAGCTGGGACGCCTTCGGCCAACCGGAATAGGCGGCGAAATGCAATGCGAATTCGTCCATTTCAGCGAAGGACAGATCCTTGCTCTTCAGCGCGGCATAGACGTGTGACATGATCGGGTACGGCGCGTCCTGGAATGCCACACAAGCGACAGTGATCAGGCGCCGCTCCTTCATCCCCAGCCCCGGCCGTAGCCACATCTCGCCGAAGACGAAGTTGAGAATTCCCGCGCCCTGGTACGGGTTGTTGCGGTCGGGAAAGTAGGGCAGGCAGTTGACGTCCATGAATGACTGTTCACCGCGGGCCAGCCGGGCCTGTGGGTCGCTGGGAGTGACCAGCGGCAGCAGCGGTTCCTGCGGCGGAACCTCCTGTCCGCGTTCGCGATTGATGCGTTCCCACTGCTGGTCGACGATCATGTTGAACCGGGAGGCCTTGGGCCAGCCGGCGTAGACCGCGAAATGTAGGACCGCCTCGCGTATTTCGGTGATGGTGATGTCACCGCTGTTCAGCGCCGCGTAGACGTGGTCGAGGATCGGCTGCTCGGCGTCGGCGTCGGCGACGCAGGACAGCGTGATGAATCGCCGTTCCCGCCGGGTCAGGCCGGGACGGGTCCAAATCTCGGCGAACACGAAGTCGACCAGGCCATTGGCGATGGTCGGGCTCGAATCGTCCGGGGCAGGGAACGTCATCACCTCGGCGAACTCGCGCTTGCCGCGTTCCGAGCGGGCCAGGTCCGCGGTACCCACCGTGTTTGTTGTCATGAATTGTGTGCCTTCTGTGTCGGTGCTCCGGGCGCGCGGTGATCGGGTCTCGCGTGCGGGAGCGGAGTGCTACTTGAGGGTGACGCCGGCGTCGACCTTGAACTCCATGCCGGTGACGTAGCGCGCCTCGTCGGAGACCAGGTACAGCACGGCATTACTGATGTCGAGGGCCTCGACCATCGGGACCGGCAGTGCGTTGCCGAACAGCGGCGCCAGATCCGGCCGCGCTTCGGTGAGCAGCTTGAACAGTGACTCCGGGATCATTCCGGTGGGGACTCCGGTCGGATGTACCGTATTGACGCGAACACTCTGTGCCGCAAGTTCATTGGCGAGTGCCTTGCTCATTCCCACAACGCCGAGCTTCGAGGCGGTGTAGGGGATGTGCAGCGGAGTGCCCTTGAGAGCGGCCGCCGAGCTGATGTTGACGATGCTGCCGCCGCGCTCGATGAGATGCGGAAGCGCCGCGGCGCAGGTGTTCCACGTACCGATGAGGTTGACATCCACCACGGTCCGCCACTGCTCGGGTGTCGTCGTATCCCATGTGCCCGCGGTCAGTACACCGGCATTGGCCACGACGGCGTCGAGGCCGCCCAGCTGTGCCACGCCGTCGGCGACGGCAGCCGCCAGTGCCGCAGCGTCCCGGATGTCTACCGTTTTGGTGATCGCGCGACGGTTGTGCTTATCGACCAGGCGAGCCGTCTCCGCCAGATCCGCTGGCGTGGACAGTGGGTACTCGATCTCCGGCAGCGGTCCGCAGACATCTATCAGGATCAGGTCGGCGCCCTCTTCTGCCAGCCGGACCGCATGGCTGCGACCCATACCGCGGGCCGCGCCGGTGATGAGCACCCGCTTGCCGGCTACGCGTCCGATAGGTTGCGTGTTTTCGGTCATCTCGGCCCTGCTCACAACTTGTTGCAGAAGCCGGCGTCGACGGGCAGTGCCACACCGGTGATGTACTTGGCCTCATCGGAGGCCAGGAAGGCGATCGTCGCGCTGATGTCCTCCGGTTCGAGCATCGCGACCGGCATGGGGTTCATCAGGTGCGGCCCCCCGGATTCGGGATGGTTCTGCACCCACTCCATCATCGCCGGATTGATGGCCATCATGGTGTTCACCGCGGTCGGATGCACGGTGTTGACCCGAATACTGTGCGGTGCAAGAACATTCGCCAGTACGCGCATGATGCCGACGAGGCCGGACTTGGCGGCGGCGTAGCCGAGGCCACCGCCCTCCATGCCGCCGAGGCCGACCAGACCGGCGGTGGAACTGGTCAAGGTGATGACGCCCCCACGCTGACCGGCGATCAGGTGCGGGATCGCTGCGCGGGTCACATGGAAAACACCCGAGAGATTGACTCCGATCACGGCGTTCCACATTTCGAGTTCGGTCTCGATCGGAACCTCGTCGAACGATGTCGGGGCGATCCCGGCGTTGGCGCAAACGATGTCGAGGCGGCCCAATTCGGCGACACCGGAGTCCAAGGCGGCACGTATCTGATGAAAGTCGCGGACGTCGGCGACCGAGCCGAGCATGCGACGGCCCTTGGCCTCCACGAGTGCGACGGTCTCGTCGAGCTCCTCACGCGTGGCCAGCGGGTACGGGTTGGCGGGGATGTCGGAACAGATGTCCACACCGATGATGTCGGCACCTTCGGTAGCCAATCGCACAGCGTGGCTTCGGCCCTGTCCACGCGCTACACCGGTGATGAAGGCGACTTTGCCATCTAACGAACCCATTTGATCCTCACTTCATGCCGAGCGGATCCGTGCCGCCCCGGCCGAGTCGGGCGAGAACACGGTTATCATATTGCGCAAAAGTGTGCGCTGTACTGCGGTAATCTGATTACCAGAATTGGAGAGTAGCACGCTCGCTGGCGTGCGGGAAGGAATCGGATTTGATCGCGAGGGTGGGTGTGGAGTCGGGAGAGGCGCCGGAGCAGGCGAGCGACCGGATCCGGCGGGCGGTCGTGGAACTGCTCGAGACCGAGGGCTACGAAGCATTGCTGTTGCGCGAGGTCGCACGGTGTGCCCGGGTATCGCTGACCAAGATCTACAAGCTATATGGCACCCGGGATGAGCTGATCCTGGCGGCGCTGGACTGGTGGATGGCGGAGAACCGGTACGCCGGGCTGGACGCGCAGGTCTCCGGTGCCGACGAGAGCCTGTACGCCGGTCTGATGCGGGTGTTGCGCAGCATTTTCGAGCCGTGGGAGC
Source organism: Nocardia sp. NPDC049737 (assembly GCF_040674755.1). Classification (NCBI taxonomy): domain Bacteria; kingdom Bacillati; phylum Actinomycetota; class Actinomycetes; order Mycobacteriales; family Nocardiaceae; genus Nocardia; species Nocardia sp. NPDC049737. Next base: position 77,022 of record NZ_JBFANH010000018.1, read on the forward strand.
GCCACCCCGCCCTGCTTGTCGCCTATTTCCGGGCCCGATCTACGCCCGGTGGCGAGAAGTTGATCCGACGCGGGTTCGACGCCGTCGTTCCCGCCGCCATGGCGGTGCTGGCCGACGTCGACGCCGATTTCGTGCGAGATCTCGAGACGATCCTTTCGAGCCTGGTCTACGGCCTCCTGGGACGCTTCGCGTGCGGCGAGATCGAAGTATCCGCGATCGTGCCCGCCGTCGACCGCACGGTGTACTGGCTGACCTCCGGGTACGAGGCTGCGCACGAGGGCGAAGCGCTGGGGTCCTGACCGGAGCCGGCCGTGCCTCGTCGAGCCGCGGTGACGCGGAAATCTGGCCGCCGGGAGGCTGACCTGTGGTAATACTGTTACCAAAATATGAGATTGTCATTCTCGTCGAGGGTGCACGCGAACTACGCTGCTTCATGCGGAACCAACCGGACCCACCGCCGACGCTCGTCGAGGAAGACCGAACGAACGAGGCAGGCATGAAATCGGTTCCGTTGCCCCACACCGTCGTCGACTCGCCCACCACTTCCTCCTATCGGGTGGTCCAATGGGCTACCGGCGATGTCGGAACACGGGCACTGCGGGGGGTGATCGAGCATCCGAACCTAGCCCTGGCCGGTGTCTACGCCTACTCGGCTGACAAGGTCGGGCGCGACGCGGGGGACTTGTGTGGGCTGGGCGCCACCGGTGTCACGGCTACCGGCAGTCTCGATCAGATCCTCGCCCTCCGTGCCGATTGTGTGCTCTACATGCCGCTGCGCTGTGATATCGATACCGTGTGCCGGTTGCTGGAATCGGGGGCCAATATCGTCACCACCTGCGGCGAATTCCACCGCCCTGCGAGTATGGACCCGGCCGTCCGCGCACGCGTCGAGTCCGCCTGCCGGGCCGGGAACACCTCGATACACAGCACCGGAAGCAGTCCCGGCTTCATCACCGAAGCGGTACCGCTTGTGCTGTCCTCGATTCAGCGAGAGTTGCGCGGCCTCACGATCGAGGAATACGCCGATATGTCGCAACGGGATTCACCGGCGATCCCGTTCGAGATCATGGGCTTCGGCCGCCCGCCCGCGCAGTTCGACACTCGGCGGGCAGATAATCTGCGGCACGCCTTCGGCCCGTCGCTGCAGCTGGTCGCCGACGCCATCGGCAGGCCGCTGGATACCGTCGACGCCACCGCCGAGGTCGCGCTCGCTCGCCGCAGGACAGAGATCGTTGCGGGCACGCTGGAGGCGGGAACTGTTGCGGCGCAACGAATCACGATCTCCGGACATCATAAGGGGACTGTGCTGCTGCAGTTTCGCGCCAATTGGTACTGCACCACCGACATCGACGCCGCCTGGGATCTTCGCCCGACCGGGTGGCGCGTGCGGGTCGACGGTGACGCGCCGTTGGACATCGATATGCGCTTTCCGTTCCCGCTGACGCAGATGAACGAGATCTCACCGGCCTACACCGCCAATCGGCCGGTCAACGCGATTCCGTTCGTCTGCGCAGCCCCACCCGGCATCCGCACCGCGGTCGATCTGCCTACTATTACAGCGTCGCTGGCATGATCGGACCGTAGGAGTACCGCCATGTCCGGCACGCTCAGTGTGCAGCTCTACAGCGTCCGCGATGCGCTCGCGGCCGATCGTCCCGGAACCCTTGCCCGGCTGGCGCAAATCGGTTACCGGTACGTCGAGCCGTTTGCGCTCGGCTTCTGGAATACGCCGACCGAGCAACTGCTTGCCAACGCCCGCGTCTTGCGGGCGGACCTCGACGCTGCCGAGCTCGCCGTGAGCACCGTGCACGCAGCCATTCCCGCGGGCAGCCAGGATGCCGTTGCCGAAGTGTGTCGCATCCTGGAGACGGACACCGTCATCGTGGCGATTCCGCTGCTTGTCGAGGGATTTGGCGGTGAGGTGTTCGGGAACCGGGAGGCGCTCGCGAGGTTCGCAGGGCGCATGAACGGGGTCGCGCATCAGCTCGCTGATCGTGGTATCCGGCTCGGCTATCACAACCATCAATTCGAATGGGCCGAATTGAGTGGCGGTGAACTCGGTTTCGACGTGTTGTGGGAATTGCTCGACCCGATCGTCGTGGCCGAGTTCGACGTCTATTGGGCGGTGTCGGCCGGGCAGGACCCCGTCGAGATTCTGGCCCGGCTGGGTGCGCGAGTGGCAGCCCTGCATCTGAAGGACGGCCCAGGTGGGCTGGACGACCCGATGCAGCCCAAGCCTCAGGTCCCGATCGGTGCCGGCGTCGTCGATGTGTTCGCCGCGGCAAGTGCGGCCCCCGACGGCTGTTGGCACATCACCGAGATCGACATCACGGAGGCCGATCCGTTCGAGCTTCTCGCCACCAACCGCCGTATCCTGATCGATGCTGGTCGCACCATTCCGTGATCACGAATGAAGTTGCCAGGCGTCGGTTTTCGGCTTCCGCGGTGGGTTCACCGGCGCCAGTCAACGGCAGAGACGGCTGTCGTCCCCGCGATAGCCGATCAGCCGGGCCGACGGCCAGCGGCCGTCGCGGATCTCGCATCGCACCAGCCGCGCAAGTAGCCGGGCCACATCTTCCGCCGCCGGGTTGGAACGAGCGGTTCGGGCGATGGCCAGGACGATCCGGCGCTGCAGTTGCGGACCGTGCAGCGGCGCAGCGCTGATCGAGTGCGCCACAAGCTCTTCCGCGAAAGCGATGGGTGGCAGGACTGCCCACCCCCGCCCTCCGGCAACCAACTGCTTCTGTATCCGCAGCGAAGCGGTGACCACAACCTGGAAACGCACGTCCATGCTGTCGAGCAAATCGCGCAACGCGCTGCCGAGGGGCGGCAGCACCATCGGGTGTTCGGCGACGTCGCGCAGCGCAACCGGCGCGTCGGCACGCAATAGCGCATCCGCCGGGGCGATTGCCCACAACTGCTCGGTCGCCAACGGTGTCGGTGACAGTCCTGTGCTGCCCGGGCGCTCCGCGGTGAGGCAGACGTCCAGCTCGCCTGCGTCCATCCTGCGCTGTAGGTGACCGGAATCGCTGACGACCACACGCAGGTCCAGCCCGGGATAGTCGTGAAGAACGGTCGTGGCCAGTGGTAGGCCGATCGTCTCGGCCATGCTCTCCAGCAGTCCCACGGTGACCGTGCCGGTGGCGGCTGGCATCGGCGTTATTTCCGCCCGTGCGCGACCGAGTTCGAGCAGGGCGGATCGGCTGCGCTCGGCCATCACCCGTCCGGCGATGGTCAGCGTCATGCCGTGGCGGTTCCGCTCGAACAGCGTGACGCCGAGTTCCTGCTCCAAGGCCTGGATCTGCCGGGTGACCGAGGACTGGGTCGAATGCAACGAGTCGGCCGCCTTGGTCACGCTGCCCAGCTCGGCGACCGTCACGAAGGCGGTCAGCTGCTTGATGTCCATGACAATCGGCGAGCCCTCTGGTTCGATTCCGAAGTTTGTTCGGGTTCGCCCAGGATGCTAGACGTCTGCCCAAACTACGGGGTTCGGCTATGGATAGCACCGGGTGAGGTATCTAGTCAATAGCCGGATAGAGCTGGTGAGATGTGGCGTGGTCGCGAAGGGGCCGGTGCAGACCCAGGCGTTCGACAATTTGTTCAGTCGCCCTACATGTGGTGTGGCGGGCTGGTGTGGATGCTGAACCTGCATCGAGATATGTGATGTGTACATTCCATGTAAATGTGATTCTCCTTTTTGGATAATGATGATCCGTAGTTCTGGAGGGGAACACAGCAGTCCGCGCTGGATGCGGACGAAGGGAGAAAGCAAGCCCATGGCAACACCGTCTGTGGATGTCGCTCGTCCTGACGAGGTCGGCACCGGACGACTCGAAGGCGCCTCGCGCATGCGGGTGATCCTGATAATTCTGGCGATCGTCTTGGCCACCGAGGTCGGGACGTACTACTTCACCTTCGTCTCGATGGCCACGCCCTACATTGGTGCCGACTTCCCGCAACAAAGCGCGGGTCAGCTGACCTGGATGTCGACGCTGTATGCGATTGTGGGCGGAGTGTTGGTCCCGGTGGCCGGCAAACTGTCCGATCGCCTCGGCAAGAAGAAGATCATCCTGGCCTGCCTGGGAACATCTCTGATCGGAAGTGTCTTGGTCGCGGTCACCTCGACGTGGCCACTGATGTTGCTGGGCCGCGGTTTGCAGGCGGTGGCGTTCCCGGCGATATTCGTCTCCTACGGCTTGATTCGCGATCTGATGCCGCGTCGGCACATCAATATGGCCATCGCCCTCGCCGGTGGCGGTACCGGGGTCGGCGCCGTGCTCGGCCCGGTGGCCGGTGGATTGTTGACCGATCACTTCAGCTGGCGGTCGCTGTTCTGGTTCTGCGTCGGCTGGACCGTGCTGACGATCATCCCGCTGGCGATCCTCGTGCCCGAGACGAAGCTGCGGGTGAAAAGCCGCATCGACTGGGTCGGCGCGGTCCTGCTGGGCGCGGGAATCGGCGGCGTGCTGATCTACCTCAGCCAAGGAGTCGTCTGGGGATGGGCCAGCCTCTCGACGCTCGCCTGGCTGATCGGTGGTGTTGTCCTACTGATTGTCTTCTACGGCTGGGAACTGGTCACGCCCGAACCGATCATGGACCCGAAATTGCTGCGCACGCCGCGGTTCGTCACCATCATGGCGGCGGCATTCCTATCGGTGGGCATCATGCAGGGCCTCGGCTATCTGATGAGCTACCTTGCCGAGACGCCCGGCGGCGCCGCCGGTGAGGCGATCAAGCGGCAGGTCGTCGAGGGTGCGGCCCAGCAGGCGGCGGCGCAGGCGTCGCAGCAGACGCAAATGAACATCTCCCCGTCGATGATGATGCAGTACTTCTCGGTCGAGGGAGAGCTGCCGGGTCTCAACCTGACGCTGCTGCAGTTCACAGTGCGCGCCCTGTTGGCGATGACCGTGGTGTACGTGATCGTGTCACCGCTGTGCGGCTGGTTGTCCACCCGCTTCGGGCTACGGCGCCCCTACATCATCTCGCCGGTCATGTTCATTCTTGCGTCGGTGCTGTTCGCGCTGTATCACGAGAATGCGTTGCAGCTGGCCCTGATTGCGATGATCGCCGGCATCGGCGCGGGCGCCTTCCTTGGCACGCTGCCGAACATGGTGGTGGAATCGGTGCCGCAGGAACAGCAGGGTATCAGCGCCGGAATGTACGGGGCGTTCAACAGTTTCGGTACCGCCGCGGCCGCCGCGGCCACGGCGGCGATCTTCTCGGCACATCCGCTCATCCTGCATATCAACGCGCCGGGGCACGTCGAAGACCGCAAGCTCGACACCGGGCCGATGGCGCAGTTGCCGAGCGAGTCGGCCTACATCGACGCCTTCTATATGTTCGCCATCGCGGCCGCGGTGGCGCTGGTGCTCGCCGTAGTGGCCATGCGCCAGTTCGACAAGCCGGCGACCGGCGGGTTCGAGGTCTGATCGCCGAGAATGCGGCGCCCACCCGGGCGCCGCATGTCGGCTCTGCTCGCCTCGTGTAGTTAGGCCCGAGGCGGTTTCGCGCGCCGGTCATACGGCGCAGAATGCGAGGTTGACTATGTCCGAAGCGTCGCTCCAAGAGCCCGCCGAACCCGTTGTCCGCACCAGTGGTGGCGCGGTACGAGGCCGAATCGAGCACGGGATAGCCGTCTTCCGTGGGATTCCGTTCGCGCAGCCACCAGTGGGCGATGCCCGGTTTGCGCCGCCGCGCCCGGCCACCCCTTGGCCGGGCGTCCGCGACGCATTCGAGTTCGGTCCGCCGCCACCGCAGGAAGCGGGAATCGCCGGGCTGACAGGTATGTCGGAGATCCCGGAGGGCGACGACTGGCTGACGGTGAATGTCTGGACGCCGCAACCGGATTCGGCTGAACGCCGGCCGGTTATCGTGTGGATCTACGGCGGGGCATACAAGCTCGGTTTTTCCGGTAGCCCCGGTTACGACGCATACCGGATTGCCCGCGAGGCAGACGTCGTCGTCGTGACGTTCAACTACCGGGTCGGCGTGGAGGGGTTCGCCCGGATATCCGGAACCCCGGCGAATCGTGGCCTGCTCGACCAGGTCGCCGCTCTGTGGTGGGTGCAGGAGAACATCGCCGCATTCGGTGGCGACGCCGATCGGGTCACCGTGTGCGGTGAGTCCGCCGGCGCTGGATCGGTGGCGGCGTTGTTGGCGATGCCCAGTGCCGCAGGGCTTTTCCGGCGGGCCGTCCTGCAGAGCATGCCCGGCAAGTACTTCTCCGACGAATTGGCCGCCGACATCGCCGAGGTGATCGCGAAGGCCGTGGGCCGCCGCCCGACGGTGGCGGACCTGGCCGGCGTTGACCCGCGGCGACTGCCGGATGCCGGTGCGGCCGTGGGCGGCGTAATGCGTGAGTATGCCGAAACCTGGGGCTCGGCCGCGTACCTGCTCGCGCCCTTCGCTCCCGTAGTGGACGGTGAGGTCCTGCCGACGACGCCTTGGCAGGCGATCGCGGACGGTGCCGGTCGGGAAATCGACCTCATCATCGGACACAACCGGCACGAATGCCAGCTCTTTCTGGTGCTGACCGGAGAACTAGAAGCGATCGATGACGAGCGCGCCGAATTCGACCTACGGCTCTACGGCCCGGGGCCCGGCAGCGAGCGGGCCTATCGTGCGGCATTCCCGGACGCCACCGCTGCGCAGTTGTGCGAACTGGTGCAGTCCGACAACCAATACCGCATGCCCGCACTACATCTCGCGGATGCCCAGGCCGGCGCCGGTGGACGTGTTCACATGTATGAACTCACATGGGCGGCGCCCAACAGGCGCGGGGCTTTCGGCGCATGCCACGCACTCGACGAAACGCTGCTGTTCGGTACGTACGAAACGCATCTCGGGCCACTGCTGCTGGGTCCCGAGCCCCCAGCCGAGGCGCTGGAGCTGTCGGCCCGGATGCGCGCCACCTGGGGTCGCTTCGCCGCGACGGGCGATCCGGGCTGGCCCGCTTACGAGCCGGGCCGGCGGCTGGTTCAGCTCCTCGATGCGAAGCCGACCGTTGCCCCGTATCCGGAGGAGGCCTCCCGGCGGCTCTGGCAGCAATACACCTTCGGTGCCATGCCCCTGCTGCAGCCGTCGCGGCAGCGACGCGTATAGCGATAGTGCCGAGCGAGACTCGGCGAAGGACGTGCAGTCCGCTATTGGCGGCGCGTCCAGGGCCGGTCCCAGGCGCGGTCGAGGAGCTCGTCTTTCGGATGCACCTCCGCGACCGCGCCCCACTCCATGGCCTCCCGGGCGGTCAGCTTCTCACCGGTCAGCAGGAGGTATCGGCCACGGTTGTGTGTGGCACTACATGAGCAGTACGTCATCGTCGCTCAGCTCGAAGCGGTAGGAGGCGTAGCGGTCTTTGTACTCGGCGACGTTCGACCACGGCGGCTCCTTCGATTCTCTACGCGCTGGGTGTGAAGGTGATGTGCAGTTCGCGGAGTCCACGCAGCAGGAAGGTGGGTTCGTATTTGTAGGTGCGCTCGCCGGTTGGACCGTGTGCGGTGTCATCGATGGTGATGTCGTGGGCGCGGTCGAGGAGACGGTTCAGGGTGACCTGGCCTTCGACTCGGGCCAATGGTGCGCCGGCGCAAGTGTGGATACCGCGGCCGAAGGCGATGTGTTCGCGGGCGTTGCGGCGGTCGATGTGGAATTGATCCGGATTCTCGAATTTGCGGGGGTCGCGGTTGGCGGCACCCAGGCACAGCATCACCACGGTGCCCGCGGGGATGTCGACGCCGCCGAGTGTGGTGGTCTTTTTCACGAGCCGGAAGTCGACTTTCGTCGGGCTTTCCATGCGCAGCGATTCCTCGATGAAGCCACCGATCAGGCTGCGATCCTCACGAACCCGCTGTTGCAAGTCGGGCCGTTCGCCCAGCACCCGAACGGCGGAGCTGAGCAGTTTGGTGACGGTTTCCTGCCCGGCGGCGAACAGGAAAGTGGCGGGGCGGACGAGTTCGATGACCGAGGGGTTGGTCCCGTCGGGGTAGGTGGTTGATGCCAACACGCTGAGGATGTCCCCGCGCGGAGTGCGCTGCCGGTCGGTGATGTAGGCGCTGAACTGGTCGTCCAGCCACTGCAGCGGGTTGGTGCCCACCGGTTCGCCGTCGAGCGCACCCACTCGGCTTCCTGGAGTCTTGTGCCCGGCCAGCGTGGCGCGGAATTCGTCGCGGTCGTCGTCGGGGACGCCGAGCAGGTCGGCGATGACGAGGGTGGCGAAGGGTTTGGCGTACTCGGCCAGGAATTCGCACCGCCCGTTCGCGAGGAACTCGTCGAGCTGGCGATCCACCAGCTGCCACATGTAGTCCTCGTTCTCTTTCAGCCGTTTGGGGGTGATCAGTCGGCTCAGCAGCGCCCGGGTCCGCGTGTGGTTCGGCGGATCCATCGTCACCATGAACTCGTTGATCGGGAACTGGTGTCGGTGTTCTTCGATTTGGGCGCTGATGTCGTCGCCTTCGGGTTCGAAGGGCAACGGCGGGAAGGGGCCGCCGATGGAGACGGCGGCGGAGTAGGTATCCGTGTCGCGGAAGACCTCGATGACTTCCTGGTATCCGGTGACGGCGATGACGCCGTAGCGGGGTTCGCGAAACACCGGGTTCTGACTACGCAGGTATTCCAGGTAGGGGTAGGGGTTCTGGGTGACGGCGGGGTCGGAGAAGTAGTCGACTGCGGCCAGATCGGTCATTTTCTCGCCGGCCTTTCGTGGCGGGTGGAGCGCTCGATCAGTCGACAGAAGACTGAGCGATCGATCAAACTGTTAGGATGATGCATGCTTACCACGGCTCGAAGTGAACGGTCAAGGGACGTGAATGTCCTTGAAATGCCTTGTCTTGGTGTTCTTCTCGAGAGGTTTCACTGATGCCCAACAAGCGTGCGGCCAGCGGCAAGGATGCGGGAGCACGTAGCCGACTCATGGAGGCGACCGCTCAAATTATGCGCGAAGAGGGGTACGCCGCGGCGACATCGCGCAGGGTGGCGGCCAAGGCCGGGGTGAAGCCCGCATTGTTGTACTACTACTTCCCCACGATGGACGACCTGTTTCTCGACGTGCTGCGTGCGGGCGCCGAGCGCGAGCTGGCTCGGGTGCGTCGAGTGCTTACCGACGAGGATCCGTTGCGGGCTTTGTGGTCGATCAACGCCGACTCCCGATTCATTCAGCTGAATACCGAATTCATGGCATTGGCCAACCATCGCAAGGTGATCGGCGCCGAGCTCAAGGCGTATGCGGAACGGGTGCGTGACATCGAGACCGCCGCCGTCACCCTGGTCCTGCGCGCGTACGGCATGGACCTGGATGAGTTTCCACCGGTGGTGATGTCGATGCTGCTTACCGGGGCGGCGCGCATTCTCGGTAACGAAAGTGCGGTGGGGGTCGAGCAGGGCCATGCCGAATTGCGTGCGTTCGTCGAACGCTACCTGCGACGTTTCGGCACACCGTTGCCGCCGCGTGAGTCGGCTGTGGCCCTTGCGCCACCAATGCGAGAAGCGGTCGGTGACGAGTAGCTGATTGCGGGAACATCAACCGGTTCCATGTCAGCGGCATCGCCGTCGGTGCCGACCGGCGGGATGGCGGACATGCTGGCCGCCCGGATCGTGATCCCCAGTTCGATCCGGTGCGAGCGGTGCCGACTGGTTGGCTCAGGCGCCAGGCCTGTCGTCCCGGGGCGTGATCACCAGTTTCATGAAAACCTCCAGCAGACCGAGGGTTTCGCGAGATGGGTCGAGCAGGGATTGGATGCGCAGGCCATCGATCATCGCCAGCACCAGGGTGACCTTCTCGTCGGCCGAAAGGTACTCGCTGTCGTGGGCGGTGGGCAGCGGGCTGTTGGCCAGGTGTGCGCGCAGCCGCTCACGGCGACCTGTGAAGAACTCGTGCGCCGGATGCGCGGGGTCGGTCGCCGCGACAGCGAGTGACATCCAGTTGCGCTGGTAATCGGGGTCGTCGAACTCGGCGCGGAGGACTTCGCCCAGCACGCTCTCCCCGGCCGTACCGGCCTCGAGGATCTGTGCCGCCAGTTTTTCCTCGTCCTCGTCCCGCTGGTTCAAAGCGGCGACGAGAAGCTCGTCCTTGCCGGAGAAGTGCCGCAGCAGCGCCGCATGCGTCACCTGCGCCCGCGCGGCGATGTCGCGCAGGGAGGCGCGCTCGTAGCCGTGCTGGGCGAAGCTCTCCAGTGCGGCGCGAACGATCTGCGCGCGCCGCGCCGGGGTGGCCGCGTTCGGGCCGCGGCGGCGCCGCCCCGGCCGAGTCTGTTCGGCGGGATTATCGGCCTGCGCGGGAGGGGTCACGAGCGTCCTTCGTCAGTTCTCGGGGGCAGAGTCTCTCGATCGCCGTAGTCTAGTATTGCAAAAAGTTACCACCATGGTTACTTTTACTGCGAAGGTGTCGACTCGGTGCAGCTACAGGAGGCCATGTATGTCCATCGCGGACGTATCGAGCAAATCTCTCGCCGACCTCGTCTCGTTGCGGGGCCGGCGGGCGGTCGTGACCGGAGGTGCTCGTGGGCTGGGCAAGGCGATCGCGCTGCGCTTGGCTGAGGCCGGCGCCGACGTCCTGATCGGCGACATCGACGAAGAGCTGGCCGTAGCCACCGCCGAGCAGCTGGCACGAGCGCACGGCGTGCACGTGATCGGCGCTGCCATGGACGTGACCGACGCGGCCTCCGTGGCGGCGGCGGCCGACCGTGCGGTCGCGGAGCTGGGCGGCCTGGAGATCTGGGTGAACAACGCCGGCGTCTTCCCGAGCATCCCGCTGCTCGAGATGGGCGAGCAGGATTGGGAGAAGGTATTCGCCGTGAACGCGCGCGGCGTCTTCCTCGGCGCACGCGAGGCAGCGCGGCGCATATCCGATGCGGGTACTGGCGGCGTCATCGTGAACATCGTCTCGACCGCCGGATTCCGTGGTAGCGCACCGGGTTTGGCCGCCTATGTAAGCTCCAAGCACGCTGCGCGCGGCCTCACCCGCGAGCTGGCACTCGAACTCGCGTCGCTGGGCATCCGAGTGCTCGGAGTCGCGCCGAGTTTCGTCCCCACGGAGGGCAATATGAAGATGGCCGCGGCCACCGCTCCGGTTGCCGACAGCGTTACCCCGCCCACCCCCTTGATGCTCAACGGACCGATCGGACGTATCGGCGTTCCCGACGACATCGCCCGAGTCGTGCTGTTCTGCGCATCCGACCTCTCGGCCTTCATGACGGGCAGCACGCTACTCGCCGACGGCGGAAGCACCATCTGACCGCGAGCCTCGTGGATCGGTGGGGTGGTCGAGTCGGGGGAGGACGCATGCGCTGACCCCAGAGATCGACCTGCGGAGACGGTAGCCATGAGCCGCTGCTGCGGCTGGGCGGCTATTGAACCAGCTCGGTGAGTGCATCCTGTAGGTAGGTGGCGATGTTCCAGACGTCCGGGATGGTGTCGGTGCTGGCGAGGATGCCGAAGTCGAGGTGGCCGTTGTAGGACATGACGGTGATGTTGAGTGGGCCGGACAGGTCGGTGAGTACGGAGATGGGGTAGCTTCCGGCCACCCGAATTCCTGCGGCGTACAACGGTATCTGCGGGCCGGGCACGTTGGAAATGACCATGTTGGCCAGGGGTAGTGCGGGGGCGGCGACGCGCAGGAGTAGGCGGGTGGCCAGGCCGTGCAGGATCTGGGGGAGGGCCGCTGTGGCGTAATGCAGCAGGGCCGGTGGGGTGGCGTGGAAGTGGTCCTTGGCGGCCAGCATGGCGGCGTGGGTGAGTTTCATGCGGTGTTGTGGGTCGGGTTCGCCGATCGGTAGTTCGCACAGCATGATGGAGAACTGGTTGCCCGCGGTGCCGAGTTGCTCTTGGGTGCGCACTGATACCGGGATCGCGGCCATGGCCGGGTCGTCGGCCAGTGTGTCGTGGTCGTGTAGCCAGCGGCGAAATGCGGTGGTGCACAAAGTCATTACCACGTCGTTGACGGTGCCGCCGAAGCTGTTCTTGACCTGTTTGACAGTGTCGAGTGAGAGCGAGACGAAGGCGAAGGACCGGTCGGTGCCGTTGGGGCGGTTGCTCGGCAGCGTGGGATTGGCTTTGCGCATGTCGGCGAGTGCGTTCGGCAGCATCGGTCCCAGGCGCATGGGCAGGCGCATCCGATCGGTTTGGCGGGTCATCGTGTGTGCGATGCCGCGGCCGAGTATTTCGGCGGGATTGGGCGTTCGTCCCAAACGGAGCCCGTCGGGCGGTGGCGGTGGCGGCTGGGAGTCGGGCACGATATCGAAGAGCGCGGCCATGACCTCGGCCCCCGACACGCCATCGATCAGGGCGTGATGGACCTTGGTGTAGATGGCTTGGCGGCCGTCGGTCAATCCCGAGATCAGGTGGCATTCCCATAGTGGTCGATTTCGGTCGAGCGGCTGCGCGTGCAGACGTGCGGCGAGATCGGCCAGCGCCATATCGGTCGAGCCTTCGGGGAGGCGCGCATCGCGCACGTGATATCCGAGGTCGATGGTGTCACTGTCTTCCCAATAGGGGAGGTCCAGCCCGAGCGGGACGGTGCGCAGTCGCCACCTCAGGGGTGCGACCAGGTGTAGTCGGCTCGCGATCAACCGCCGCAGTACGGTGACGTCCAGTGCGCGACCTGTGGTGGGTGGTTCCAGCAGTGTGACCGACCCGACGTGGAGCAGCATGGTGGGTGATTCGGCATCGAGCAGTAGGACGTCGAGCGAACTGAGTTGCCGGGATGGCCCGTTCTCACCCGATAGCGGAATTCTTTGCGACGGTATCGCTGGTTCAGCGGATGTGCAGGAGGCGATTTGGCCTGGTGTCATGATGCGGACGTCGAGGTGGCGGGCGGGTTTCAGGTCGGCATGGGGCATGGGGTCTCCGCGTTGTCGCTGGGTTTCAGGACAGACTGCCGATTCAGCTCAACCGGCGGTGATGGTGCCGCGCCACATTGATGGTCTGTCGATATCTGTGGGCGATGAGAACCGTTCGAGCCGCTCCGCTCTTGCGGTGACGCCGACCTCCGTGTCGAAGACGTGTCATTGAGCCTAGTGGTCGGCGGGGTGCAGTCGGCCGCGATCGTGTGCTCTTTACGTTAATTCTGTGCAAACGTGCGAGCCCTCCCCATTACTCGCGAGCGCGCCGGCACTGCGTCAGCTTCGGCGAACCAGCGCAATGCCGAACCCGTAGCTGTATCAACGGATTCGGCGCGCAGCGTCTGCGGTACGGCGGCGTCGATCTCCGTTGATGATCTATCGGCCTACGGTGCCCACACCTTGACCGCATAGCCGCCGGGGACGTTTCCGCGCCGCCGCTGTCGGCTCGGATCGGTGGTGGGTCGGTGGGCGGCGTGTGGTTCGGTCAAGATCAGAGTCTTCTCGTCTTTCGTCCGCTTTCAGATCATCGTCCGATAAGGTGCACGTGAGCTCGAACTTGCTGGTCAAACGAATTCCGTGAACTACTCATGGAGGTCATGGTCTTGACTCGTCGGTTTCTTCGCTTTCCTCGCCGCGGGCGCAGCGGTTCAGTACAGGTCCTGACTGCGCTCGGTAGCGTGGCATTCGGGCTACTGCTGGCGGCAACGGCAACCGCCCAACCGGTGTACCCGGAGCCCGATCCGGACCCCTTCTACGCCGCACCGGCGGATCTGGCGGCGCACCGGCCCGGTGATGTGCTCGACGTGCGGACGCTGCCGCCGGTGCTCCTCTTCCCCGGCGCCACCGTCACGCTGGTGAAATTCCGGTCGACCAACTCGCAGGGCGCGCCGATCGCGGCGACCACCACGATCCTTACCCCCATCGGCCATCAGCCCGACGGGCCGCTGCTGTCGTTTCAGCACTTCATCAATGCCCTCGGCACCGCCTGCTCGGTATCGCACCAGCTGTACAGCGGCGATCCGAATCTGGTTACCACGGCGTCGATTTTGAACACGGCGCTGGCGCAGGGCTGGAGTGTCGCGCTGCCGGATCATCTCGGCCCGAACTTCGCTTTCGGGGCTGCGCGTTTGGGCGGCAAGATCGTATTGGACGGTGTCAGGGCGGTGAAACGCCTGCCCGAACTCGCCGTGCAGCACAGCCGGGTGGTGCTGGCCGGTTACTCCGGCGGCGGCATGGCCACCGGATGGGCGGCGGCGCTGCAGCCGTCGTACGCGCCGGAACTGGAGCTTGCGGGCGCGGCCATCGGCGGCGCCCCGATGAACATGGAGGTAATGGCGGAGGCGGTGGGCATGGAGACGCATCCGGCCTTCGGGCTTGCCATGGCGGCGGCGATCGGTCTGGAGCGGGAATACCCGCAGCGGATACCGGTCAGCGCGTATCTCAATAAGCGCGGCCTGGCGGTCCGGGACGCCATGGCCAACAGCTGCACCAACCAGATCCTCGTCACCGGTGTCGGCGGCAGCGCCGGCGAATTCCTCGCCAGCAGCCCTACCGCTGCCCTCCCTGAAGCTCGGGCGGTACTGAGGGAGAACAGCCTGGAATTCTACAATGGTGTGCCGGAAATACCGGTGTTCGAATGGCATTCGCCGACCGACCCCCTGATTCCGATCGACGCGATCGACCATGTCGACAGCCGCTGGTGTGCGGCCGGGGTGCCGATGCAGACGCTGCAAGTGCCCGCGTTCGAGCATCTGTCGGCCGCATTGATCGGCGCACCAGAAGTAATGACCTGGCTGAACGCCCGGATGCTCGGCGAGCCCGCACCCGCCAGCTGCTGAGAGATCGGCACTCGCCCACCGACGGTCGCGTTGCGGCGGCGTAGTTGCTACGGCATCGGGCCGCAGTGCTCGACCGGGCTGGGGCCTCGAGTTCGAGACGTACGTAACGGGCTGAGATCGGACCGGTAAGAGTTCCCGTCGCCGGATCCACGATGACAACGATCGCCGTGTGGTTATCTGAGCAGATCGTGAAAGTGGTTGTGGCCGGGCTGGTTCGGTCCAGTGCGGAACGATTCGATTGGGTTGACAAGGAGACCCCTTCCAAGTGCTCGGAAGGGGTCTCCTCGTGTTCGGGTGACAAGTGGGTGAGACGATGCCGTGGCAGGATGGTCTTTTCGGCGGGTCGAGGATGAAGGTGTGCCGCCGCTCGGTGCGGGTACGACCGAAGTGGCGATGGCGGACCGCATCCGGGTTGTGCGAGTGGGTGAGTGATCATGAAGACGAGATCGCCGGAGACGGTGAAATGCCGGGGATGCCGGTGCTGGTGGCCATTGAGTGCGCACAACGTGTGCCATTGTTCCCAATGCCATCAGACGTTCACAGGCGACAAGGCTGCGACTTCGCACTTGGTGGTGGATTATCGCCACAAACCGCACGTCATCTGCCGAACACCGCAGAGCGTCGGCCTTGTCGACGCCGGCCGTGATTACCCCTGCTGGGGCTTGCCGCAGCAATAGAGTCCATCCCGCGTCGTCAATGCTCCAGCCGATGTGGAGTTCGGGTCACATCATGCAGAACTCATTCTCTGGTGGACGGGCCAGCCGGTTCTAGGGCCCGACGTATAACTCCTCGTTTGGGAGCCGCGGCAGGCCACGCCCGTCGCCCGGGATTACCGAAACGGCGTCGACATAGTGGTGGGTCTTGTGGTCCTCGATGAACTGCTCGGCGGCGCTGGCCCGTGCGATGAAGTCCAGGATCACTCCGCGCAGGTTTACCCGGAGGTGCACGTCCGGCTCATGGGATGCTCTGGCGCTCGCTGCGTCACCCGGGGGTGGGTGGGCGTCGGTGAGCATGGTCGACCGTGGTGCGGGGTGCCAGATCATCGGTTCACGCAAATTCCGAACAGCTAGGTCCTCGGTGAGGCGGTATTCCAATACTCGTTCAGGACCGTCGCCCGAACCTTCCCACCGATGGTGAACGCGATCCGGCCCCGACCATCGCGACTTCGGCGCTCGCCATCCCTTCGAGCGATACGGAGCTTCCGCGGAGTCGTCAGCACTCGTAGTCGGCTGTGCAGTCGGCCCTTGCCGCCGATCGTGTGGCAATGTTGCGGATACGACCGTACGCCGTCATGTTCGAACCCGAACGCCAGGCGACGGTGGATTTGCCCGTTGGACCAGGACAGCGACGCGTTCTGGGCGAGAGAGTTGTCTCGGTCCGAATCCGATAGCGCGGCAAGATATTTGGCGGCCGAAGGTGGCAGGTAGGCGCGAACCAGGTCGGTCGCCCATCTGATCGGAGGATTATGGCGCTATCCGATCTCCTCACCAGAATCGTCGCGTGGTTGCGTGCCGGATATCCGCACGGCGTGCCGGCTCCGGACTATGTGCCGCTGCTGGCTCTATTGTCGCGGAGGCTGCCCGAAGCGGAGGTGCGGCAGGTGGCGGATGAGCTCATTCAGCAAGGTGCCATACCAGCTGACCGGGTCGATATCGGCGTGCTCATCACCAAACTGACCAATGAGATGCCGCTCGAATCCGATATCGCGCGCGTCCGAGCGCAGTTGCTGGCCGCGGGTTGGCCGATCGATGACGCATGGTCCGATCCGGACGGGGAAGTAAGCTAACCGACCCCGCACGGACCGGCCGAGTGTCATGCCAGGTCGGTGGCGATGATCTTTTCGATATTGCGTTCCGCGAGACCGGTAATTGTCAGGAAGGGGTTGACGCCGGTGCTGCCCGGAATCAGCGATCCGTCGATGACGTATAGCCCGGAGTAGCCGTTGAGTCGGCCATAGTTATCGGTGGCCTGTCCGAGCAGGCAGCCGCCGAGGGGGTGGTAGACGAAGTCGTCGCCCCAGACCTTGTAGACGCCGAACAGATCAGACCGATAAACCGTGCCCGCCTTGGAATTGATGGCATCGAAGACGCGTTTCGCCGCATCGATCGAAGGCTGGGTGTACGACGCCTGCCAGGACAGATCCACCCCGCCGGTGGCGGAGTTGTAGGTGAACTCGGCGCGGTTGGGGTTCTTGGTGATCGCCAGATAGAGATTCACGCCGTTCTCGGTACTCGTTGGGAACGGGGCGATTTCGGCGAATACCGGACCATTCGCATCGGCCCAGTTGTCGATGCCCATACAGGGAATCGCGGATTGGAGCGCGCCGGTCAAATCCAGTCCGGCGCGTCCGACCATCACATTGCCGTTGTTGCCCCAGCCCGCGCCGACCGAATCGGCCAGGTTGGGCAGCTTTCCCAGCGCCTTCATGGTGACAAGCAGTTTGCTGGTGCCGACGCTGCCCGCCGCGAAGAAGACTTTGTCCGCGGTGACGGTTTTGGTCGCCACCGTATTGCCGAGCACATCGATCTGTGTGATGACCACCGTGTAGCCGCTCGCGGCCGGTGCCACGCTGGTGACCTTGTGTAATGGTGAGATGCTCAGCTTGCCGGTCGCGGCGGCCACCGCCAGATAAGTCTTGTCGAGCGAACGTTTTCCGTAGTTGTTGCCATAGATCACCTCGCCGGCCAGCGCCGAGCGGGTAACGGTATTCGCCTGCTCCTTCTGCATATAGCTGAAGTCGTAGACATTGGGCACGAATGTTGTTGTGTAGCCTGCTTTGTTGGCGGTTGTGCGACTGACCCGCGCGTATTTGTAGCATTCGGCGGATTCGAACCAGGCCGAGTCGACATTGTTGACCCCGAGCGCGGACTGTGCCCGGGGGAAGTAGGTGGAGTACATCGTCGTCGCGTCGACCGATGGCAGGATCTGTTGGAAGTAGTCCTGTTTCGGCAGCGGAGCCATGCCGCCGTTGACCAGCGAGCCGCCGCCGACCCCACGGCCCTGATACACCCTGGTCGCCGCGAAATGCTCCGAATCGAGCACACCGGCGTCGCTCGGGCTGATGTCCCGGTTGATATCCGCCCCGACGAAATAGCCGACCGGCTGCTCGGTTCTGGTCCGGAACCAATAGGAGCGCTCGTCGGGATCGAGCATGGTGCAGAACACTTTTCCGTCCGAGCCGGGTGTGGTCCAGTTCTGTCCCATCTCGATCATCGCCACCTGCTTGCCCGCCTGGCACAGGCGCAGCGCGGCGACCGCGCCGCCGTAGCCGCTGCCGATGATCAGATTCGGCACGTGATCCCCGTTGCCGATGGGTGCCGCCGACGCCTTCGCGGTCCACGCGGCCGGGCTGAGCGCCATCGCCCCGGCCGCAATTGCAGTGCCCGCCAAGAATTTCCGGCGATTCATCCCTTGGCGAACGCCGGTGTTGGCCGAGGGGCGTCGGTCGTACATGAGCGAAAACCTTCCGATGTGAGGCATAGGAGAGTGCCTCGAGTCGGCAGACTGTAACAGGTTCTAGTTGAGCGCTCGAGCGAATTGTGATGTTGACGGTCAGGAGTCCAGGTGTCGGCTACGCAATCGGTACTCGAACACACCTCGCGGTTCACCTGGCCCGAAATACTGGTCATCATGTTCGACGAATTCGAACCCAGCCCGCTTGAACAAGTCCGCGGCCGGCTGGTTGTCGGGCCGTACCGTCAGATAAACGACCTCGGCTCCATCTGTCCGGCACTGCTGCAGCATCTGGTGCAGCAGGGCGGGACCGTAGCCTTTGCCCCGGTGTTGCTCGGCCACTGCGAACGTGAACAGCAGCGCCCGGCCCGCCTTATGGAGCGTCAGCGCATAGCCGATCACCCGGCCGTCCAGCTCAGCGACCAGCCAATCGGATCCATGCAGGTCGTAGAGCTGTCGCAGCATCAGATACAGGTACGGCTCGGCGAACACCTCGGCCTCGATGGCCGCGATATCTTCGATGTCGGCCAAGCGTGCCTGCCGGTATTGCGGCTGCGGCGCTCTTACGATGTCCATGAGCTTCCTAGTGCCGGGGCATAGGTCATCGCGGACCACTGCACCAAGAACGATACGCGGCTGACCAGCATCTGTGATCGGCAGTGCATCGGATGTCGCGGCAGAGCCGGGGGATCATCGAAGGTTGCTTGTGCGCCAGTGGTTTTCGAAATTTTGGGTTCGGCCAGCATGTCGGGCGGGCTCAGTCGTGACAAATCCAAACAGATCCGAGCTGTGATTCCACCGGGACATAGTCTGGCCCCCGTCGGGGCGGGACATAGTCTGGCCCCCGTCGGGGGTGTCGAATTCGGAAGGTGTCAGATGTCGAGTCTCCGAGCTGTCGTCGTCGCGAGCACGTTGGGTTGCTCGCTGCTGGTGGGGCCGGCGCCGGCACACGCCGACCCGACCGGAGGCCCGGCCGCGCCGGTGTTGCCCGGCCCGTCCGATCCGCAGCGGTGGATCGACGCACATATCCCCGCGCCATCGTTTCCGCCTGCCGCGTCACCGCCGTCCGGTGAGGTGCCCGCGGACTTGGCGGCGTTGTGGCAGGCAGTGCGGTCCGCGCCGTCGGGGGATCGGATGTTCGACGCGTGGCCGGATGGGCTCGACGGTCTAGCTCCCGGCGATATCGTCGAGTGGCGTGATGTGACAGCGACTTCCGCACCGCTGGCGATTTTGCCGATACAGCGTGCGATCCTGCTGAAGTTCCGGACGACGGACGCATCCGGTGTGCCATCCTTCGGGACCGCGACATTTGGTGATTCCCGCCGCCGCATGGACGGGTCCGGGGGATCGGCCGGTGTTGGTGAATGCCCTGCCGATCAATTCGCTCGGACTCAGCTGCACGCCGAGCTACGCGATGGCGCACGGGTTGCACAGCAAGTTCAATGCGGGTGATCTGTTTCCGCCGAACACAGCCTGGGGCCTGAGCCGCGGCTACGCGGTGCTGATTCCCGATCACGAGGGTCCGTGGATGGCCTACGCCGAACCGAAGGTCGCCGGGCATGTGCTGCTGGATTCGATTCGCGCGGTGCGCAACATGCTGCCGACGGAGTTCACGGACAGTCGTTTCGCGATTACCGGATATTCCGGTGGCGCGATCGCATCGTATGCGGCCGCCATGCTGCTCGACGAGTACGCGCCGGAACTGTCGGGTGTGCTGGTCGGGGCGGCCATGGGTGGACTCGTGACCGACTATCGAATGGTCGCCAGCCGCTTCAACGGAAACTCCGCATCCGGCATTCTGCTGGTTGTCGCGTTGGCGATGAGCCGGGAGCATCCGGAGATTCTCGGCTATTTGAATCATCTGGCCCAGTGGGCGGCGACCTCGCCGATCAAGGACACCTGCGGTGACAGCAACGGCCCGCTCGGCGTGGTCAGCGTTCCGATCGATGTCGCCGCCAATATCAGTGCCCCGCTGACCAGCGGTATCGCGGATCGAATCTTCGGGCAGCTCAGCCTGACCGGCCGTAAATCGGGTGCGCCGCTCTACATCTATCACGCCGCAAGCGACTTCTGGATCCCGCACGAGAACGGTGACGATCTCTACCGCGACCAATGCGCGCGCGGCGTCCCCGCCGTGCATCGCACCGAACCCGGCGAGCACGTCATCGCCCTGTTCACCGGCTTTCCCGGGGAGATCGGCTGGATCGACGGACGTTTGCGCGGTGAGCCGGCCCCGAGTGAATGCCCAGGGCGGTGAGCTCGGACCAGCGGATCGCGGGCCGAGCCCAGAACCGGCGCAGAGAGCAGCGCCAAGACGGCGAAGCCGCCGAGACCGGCATCGACCTGCCCTGGTCGGACCAGCTCTTCGCCCAACGGGCCTGATCCTCGGCGCCGCCTACCACTGCGCCGCCGTGATCACCGACGGCGGCACGCCACAGAACGCCGGACGGTACCCGCTAGTGCGTGGCGGTCGCGAAAGGCGTTGCTACCGGTCCTGATTCGGTGCGGTTCGGGTGCGTCCACAGGCCGCGGCGTTCCAGGATGGGCAGCACGCCCTCGCCGAACCAGTAGGCCTCTTCGATGTGGGGGTAGCCGGAGAGGATGAAGTGGGTGATGCCGAGCTCGGCGTACTCGATCAGCCGGTCGGCGACCTCTTCGTGTGAGCCGACCAGGGCGGTGCCCGCCCCGCCGCGGACCAGACCGACGCCCGCCCAGAGGTTCGGCGCGATCTCCAGACGGTCGGTGCGGCCGCCGTGCAGATCGAGCATGCGGCGCTGGCCCTCGGATTCGCTGCGCGCGAGACTGGCCTGCACACGGGCGATTTCGGCGGGGTCTAGGCCGGACAGCAGTCGATCGGCGACGGCCCAGGCCGCTTCGGAGGTGTCGCGGCTGATGACGTGAATGCGTAGGCCGTAGCTGAGTTCTCGGCTTTCAGCGGCGGCGAGCCCGCGGATCCAATCGAGTTTCTTGCCGACCGCGGCGGGCCGTTCACCCCAGGTGAGGTAGGTGTCGGCATAACGGGCCGCGACCGGTCCGGCGGGGCCGGAGGAGCCGCCGAAGAAGACCGGCGGGATCGGGTCCGGATGGTTGTTGAGCAGGGCGTCGCGGATCTGAATATGGGTGCCCTCGAAGCTGACCGGTTCGCGGGACTCCCACAGCTCGCGCACCACGTGCAGGAATTCGGCGGTGCGTGCGTAGCGCTGCTCCTTATCGAGGAAATCACCGTAGGCCTGTTGTTCGTGTGGTTCGCCGCCGGTCACCACATTCAGCAGTAGGCGGCCGCGGGAATGGCGCTGATAGGTCCCGGCCATCTGGGCGGCCAGCGTCGGGCTGAGCAGTCCGGGGCGGAACGCCACCAGGAATTTCAGTGTTTCGGTGGTTTCGACGAGCATGGCGGTGGTCAGCCAGGCGTCCTCGCACCAGGCGCCGGTCGGGGTGAGCACCGCCTCGAAACCGTTGTCCTCGGCTGCCGCGCCGATTTGGTTGAGGTAGCGCAGCGATGCCGGGCGGTCACCGGACATCGAAGTGCCGTGACCACCGGCGATCAGGCCACGCGAATCGCCGTAGGTGGGCAGAAACCAATGGAACGACAGTGACATCGACAACTGCTCCTCGCCGGTTCGGATGCCGCTTTCGGGCACGGACAACCGCGATGCTGCCAGCGTCGCTGAGCCGTGTCACCGGTTGGAATCTGTGTGGTTCTTACCTCCTGCCAGCGCGTTTAGATCGCAGTGCGGATAACTGGTGAGCTGACGGCATCTCCGCGCGATCGTGGGGTGATGACATCCATCGAGGCGAAATCCACCACAGACTCCGACCTGGATGCGATCTTCGGGCCGATCTTCGACCGCATCGCGCAAGGCGCGGTCGAGCGCGAGATCGATCGTCGGCTGCCCTTCGAGGAGGTGGGCTGGCTGCGCGAGGCCAAATTCGGTGCGTTGCGGGTGCCGGTCGAATTCGGCGGTTACGGCGTCACGGTGCGACAGTTGTTCCGGTTGCTCATCGAATTGGCGGCCGCCGAATCGAATCTGCCGCAGGCATTGCGGGTGCACTTCTCCTTCGTCGAGGACCAGTTGCTCGCCGAGTCGGGGGAGAACCGTGAGCATTGGCTGCGTGCCGCGGCCGGTGGCACGCTCGTCGGCAATGCGATCACCGAGCCGGGCATCGGGGCTGTCGACCATTACCGCACGCGGCTGACCAAGGATGGCGATCGCTGGCTTCTCAACGGCACCAAGTACTACAGCACCGGTTCGCTCTACGCGGACTACATCCTCGCGGCGGCCGATCGCGACGGTGAGCGGGTAGGCGTGCTCGTCGATGCGAATGCCGACGGCGTCCGCCAGCACGACGACTGGGACGGCTTCGGTCAGCGGCTGACCGCAAGCGGCACAACGGAATTCACCGATGTCGCGGTCGAGCCGGAGCGCGTTCTCGGGCCCGGCTACGGCGCGCCCGGACCGACCTATGCGACCTCCTACCTGCAGTTGGTCCAGCTGTCGGTGCTCGCCGGTATCGCGAAGCGAGCCGAGCGCGATGCCCGCGAGTGGGTGGCGGCGCGCACCCGGGGCTACACCCATTCGGCCGCCGACCTGCCACGCCAGGATCCGTTGGTGCAACAGGTGATCGGACGGCTTTCCGCCGCCGCATTCGCCGCCGAGGCGACCGTGCTCGCCGTGGCCGATGTGCTCGACAAGGTGCTCGCGGGCGGTGCACAGGACGAAGAGTCCATCGTGGCAGCGGAACTCGCCGCCGCACAGGCACAACTCGCGGTCATCGATCTCGTATTGCCCGCCACCACATTGCTGTTCGAGGTAGGCGGTGCGTCGGTCGTCTCCGAGCGCCTGCGACTGGATCGGCACTGGCGCAACGCCCGCACCATCTCGGTGCACAATCCGGCCATCCAAAAGGCAAGGGCAATCGGTGATTATCTGCTGAACGGCACGCAACTGCCGTTCGCTTGGAGCGCGGGTGAGCGCAAGCCCGCGACGGGAGACCAGCAGTGACACGCCGCATTCGCTTCAATGCCTTCGACATGAACTGTGTCGCGCACCAATCACCGGGTCTGTGGCGACATCCCGAGGACCAGTCGCACCGGTACAAGGAACTGAGCTACTGGACCGAATTGGCGAAGCTGTTGGAGCAGGGCCGTTTCGACGGCATCTTCATCGCCGACGTACTCGGGACCTACGACGTATACGGCGGCAACGACATTGCCGCGCTGCGCCAGGGCGCTCAGATTCCGGTGGCCGACCCGTTGCTGCTGGTCTCGGCTATGGCCGCGGTCACCGAACATCTCGGCTTCGGCATCACCACCGGCACCGGCTTCGAACACCCCTATCCGTTCGCGCGTCGACTCTCCACCCTCGATCACCTCACCAACGGCCGCATCGGCTGGAACGTCGTGACCGGCTACTTGCCTTCGGCCGCAAGGAATTTCGGTGCCAACGACCAGCTGGACCACGACGAGCGCTACAACCAGGCCGATGAATACCTGGAGGTCCTGTACAAGCTGTGGGAGGGCTCCTGGGAGGACGACGCGGTGGTTCGTGATGCCGCGCAGGGCATCTACGTCGACCCTGCGAAAGTGCATCACATCGGCCATCGGGGCACGCACTATCAGGTGCCTGGCATCCATCTCGCGGAGCCGTCGCCGCAGCGGACGCCGGTGATCTATCAGGCCGGTGCGTCACCGCGCGGTGTGCGCTTTGCTGCCGAGAATGCGGAGGCGATATTCGTCGCCGGGCCTTCGAAACGGATTCTGGCACAGACTGTTTCTCGCATCCGTGACGCACTCGAGGCGGCGGGACGGGATCGGTATTCGGCCCGGATCTACGCACTGGCCACGATCATTACCGACGCGACCGGCGAGGCGGCACACGCCAAATACGAGGAGTACCTGTCCTACGCCAGCGTCGAGGGCGGGCTGGTCTTCATGTCCGGGTGGATGGGCATCGATCTGTCGGGTTACGCCCTGGACGATCCGATCGGCCAGGTGCAGAGCAATGCCATCCAGTCCGCCGTGGCCGCCTTCCAGGAATTCGACGACGACGGCCGTGAATGGACCGTTCGCGATATCGGTCGTTGGGCCGGGATCGGCGGGATGGGGCCGGTATTCGTCGGCTCAGGTGCTGCCGTCGCCGATCAACTCCAGGACTGGGTCGCCGAAACCGACCTGGACGGCTTCAATTTGGCCTACGCAATTACCCCTGGAAGCTTCGAAGATATTGTCCGCTATGTGGTTCCGGTGCTGACCGAGCGTGGCGCCTACGCTGCGGACTACACACCGGGCACCCTGCGAAATGCCTTGTTCGACAAAGGAGATCGGCTGCCGCAAGAGCACCGCGGCACACGATATCGCCTTGGTGGTTCATTATCGACGGCATTGCCCGATGCCGAATCGAGGCCGGGCGCCTCCGTCGCGGCCACTTAATCGAGCGAATTCAGGAAGGCCTGGGCGATGGATTCCAGGCCTTTCCTGTCGATATCGTCGAAGCGGTTCGGTTGTGGGCTGTCGAGATCGAAGACGCCGACGAGGATATCGTCGCGTACCAGCGGAACCACGATTTCGGAGCGAGTATCGGCATCACAGGCGATATGCCCGGGAAAGGCGTGCACGTCGGGCACCAATCGAGTCTCCCGGGTCTCGGCGGCGGTGCCGCAGACCCCCTTGCCGATGGCGATGCGCACGCAGGCCGGTTTGCCCTGGAAGGGGCCGACCACCAATTCCTGTCCGTCGTAGAAATAGAATCCGACCCAATTCACCTCGGTCAGCGCGTGGAAGACCAGCGCGGCGAGATTCGCGGCATTCGCGATCCGGTCGGTCTCGCCCGCGACCAGCGCCTCGGCTTGCGCGACGAGCTGACGGTACTGTTCGGACCGGTCACCGGTCAGTTCGGCAACAGTGAACGACATGGCTGAAATCCTATGGCAGCCACGATCGGACGCGTTCGGCGCGATCGCGAATTCCAGGTCACCCCATTGATTCTCGATGATCGCAACACTGCAATCATCGCTGCGGTAGACGGACCATGATTGGCATGACATCGCAGAATACCCGCTCCACACGTTCGGCCGCGGTAATCGGTGCCGGTCAAACCGGCGTCACTGCGGCTCTTGGATTACTCGACGCCGGATTCGACGTCGCGCTCTACAGCGACCGCGATCAGCGTTCGTTGCGCGACGATGTACCGGCCACCGGCACCGCACTCGAATTCGGGGAGACCCAACAGGCCGAATCCGCGCTCGGTCTGGATACCTACACCGGTCGCGCACCCCGGCACACCGGGCTGAGCGTGCGCATTGCCGGACCCGAGCGCGAGGAATTGATCCAATTCGACGGTCATTTCGACGGATATGTCGGGGTTGCGGTCGATACCCGTTTGAAGGCCGACGAACGGCTCACCGCATTCCTGGAACGTGGCGGACGTTTCGTCGTCGAGCAGGTGACGCCCGATAAACTCGACACTATCGCCGCGGCCGCGGATCTCACGCTGGTCGCCACCGGGCGCGGCGGCTTGTCCGACCTGTTCCCGATCGATCATGCACGCACCCCTTACGAATCTCCACAACGGTCACTGCTTACCGTCACCGTGACCGGAATCGGCCATGACGAAAGCGTTTTCGCGCACCGCAGTCGGGCCGGTGGTGCGCACAGCGGCTTCTCCATCTTCGCCGGGCAGGGCGAGGGCTGGTGGGGACCGTATCTGCACAAGGACGCGGGTCCGAGCTGGGCATTCCTCGGCTGGGCGCGGCCGGGCAGTGAATGGGAAAGTCGTTTCGCCGCAGCGGATTCGGCCGAATCGGCGCATCGGATCGTGCAGGATCTGTACCGCGATTTCATCGATTGGGATCTGCCCGAGGTGCTCGAAACCCGGGTGATCGCCGAGGATCCGCACTCCTGGCTCAAGGGCGCGGTCCGGCCGGTGGTCCGGTCCGGCGTCGGGCAGACCGCCGGTGGTCATGTTGTTGCCTCGCTCGGTGATACCTCGGCCGCCTACGACCCGATCGCAGGGCAGGGCGCGCAGAGCGGACTTATCCAGGCGCAACGACTGGTCGCGGCGGCCGCCGTGCACGAGGGACCGTTCGACGCGGACTGGATCAGCGCACAGTACGCCGCATTCCTCGCCGCGCGCGGGGATGCGGCGAATAAGGTCACCCGCTTGTTCCTCGGCGATCCGGAATTGGCCGATATCGGCAATCAGCTCTTCGCCGCGGCCGCGGTCGATCAGCGCTTCGCGAACGCACTCGTCGGACTGCTGCACGGCCCGCAGCCATTCCTCGGTGTCGATTCGCTCGAAGCGGCCGCCGAATTCATCGCCCAGGTCACCGGTGCGGATGCCGAGGCACTGCTCGGACGGTTCACACCGGCCGGTCGATTCAGCCGATCCGGTTACAGCCTCGCCAACGCCTGATCGCTACACCCATCCGATCGCACAGATTCAAACCCTCCTGTCGGTGGGCTTGCGGTGCTGGAGTGGAAGGGGCGCTTGGTGCGCCCCTTCCTGGCGATAGACGGTTCCCCGACACCAATGGAGTAAGTATGACCACAGAGCACATCGCCGATCAGATCCGGTTCGCCTACTGGGTGCCGAATGTCAGCGGGGGGCTGGTCACCAGTGATATCGAACAACGCACCAGCTGGGACTTCGAATACAACAAGAAGTTGGCGCAAACCGCGGAGAACAACGGGTTCGATTACGCGCTGTCCCAGGTCCGCTATACAGCCTCCTACGGTGCGGAATACCAGCACGAGTCCACCTCGTTCAGTCTCGCGCTGCTCGGTGCGACCGAGCGGCTCAAGGTGATCGCCGCGATCCATCCCGGACTCTGGCACCCGGCCGTACTGGCCAAATTCGGTGCCACCGCCGATCACCTCTCCAACGGCCGGTTCGCCATCAATGTCGTATCCGGTTGGTTCGCAGGGGAATTCACCGCCCTCGGCGAGCCGTGGCTGGAGCACGACGAACGGTACCGCCGCAGCGCCGAATTCCTCGAGGTGATCCGCAAGATCTGGACAGAGGATGATGTCAACTACGGTGGCGATTTCTATCGCATCCGCGATTTCACGCTGAAGCCCAAGCCGCTGAACACCCCCGAACGTCCGAATCCCGAACTGTTCCAGGGTGGTAACTCGACCGCGGCGCGCCGCAATGGTGGCCGCTACGCCGACTGGTACTTCTCCAACGGCAAGGATTTCGACGGCGTCACCGAACAATTGGATGAGCTGCGCAGTATCGCCCAGGCGAATCAGCGCGAGGTCAAATTCGGTCTGAACGGTTTCATCATTGCTCGCGATACCGAGAAGGAAGCCCGCGATACCTTGCGCGAAATCATCGAGAAGGCGAATAAGCCTGCGGTGGAAGGCTTCCGGGACGCGGTGCAACAAGCCGGTGCGTCATCGAAGGACCGCAAGGGGATGTGGGCGGATTCGACGTTCGAAGATCTCGTGCAGTACAACGACGGATTCCGTACCAAGCTGATCGGCACACCCGAACAGGTCGCCGAGCGCATCGTGGCCTACAAGGAACTCGGCGTCGACCTGATTCTGGCCGGTTTCCTGCACTTCCAGGAGGAGGTCGAGTACTTCGGCGCGAAGGTGTTGCCGCTGGTTCGCGAACTGGAGGCCGCACGTACGCCCGCCACTGTGGGGCACTGATGACCGCCGTCGTCGCCGACCGTATCGAATCCGCTGCGCAGGCGTATTCGGTGGCGGCACAGCTTGCTTCGGAATTCGCCGACGGCGCGGCGGCACGTGATCTCGGCCGGGAGTTGCCCTTCGCCGAGGTGGATCGACTCGCGGCGAGTGGATTGCTCGCGATCACCGTGCCCGCGGCATTCGGGGGCGCGGATCTGCCGCCGAGTGCGGTGGCGGAGGTGGTGCGCATTCTGGCGGTCGCCGACCCGAATATCGCGCAGATTCCACACAGCCACTTCGTGTATCTGAACCTGTTGCGCTTGGCGGGTACCGCGGATCAGCAGGCGCGGTACTTCGGGCAAGTTCTGGCGGGCGCTCGGATTGCCAACGCGCAGTCCGAGCGCGGCACTGCGACTGTCGCCGATATCGCCACTACGGTGCGTCCGGTGGGGGATCGCTTCCGTATAGATGGCGTCAAGTTCTACTGTACGGGTTCGCTTTTCGCAGATCTGCTCGCGGTGCTGACCCGGCTCGATGATCCGGAGAGCCGCAGTGGACTGCCTGCGGGCGAGTACATCGCATATCTGCCAGCCGATACACCGGGCGTACGAATCATCGACGACTGGAACGGCATCGGCCAGCGCACCACCGGCAGCGGGACCATCGAATTCGCGGAAGTCGCGGTCGAGCCGACTCAATTGATTGCCCGCTCGGCGGCCGTGCACGCGCCGACAGGCTACGGTGCCTACGCACAACTGCTGCATGCCGCGATCGACACCGGCATCGCTCGTGGCGCGCTCAGTACCGCAACGGAATTCGTACGCACTTCCAGCCGTCCCTGGTTCGAATCGGGTGTCGACAGGGCGATCGACGATCCACTGCTCATCCAGCGTTTCGGTGAGCTCTCGGTCGCGGTGACAGCGGCCGAGGCCACGCTCACCGCCGCCGGTGTTGCCGTCGACGCCGCCGTCTCCGCTACCGAATCCGTTGCTGCGGCATCGCTTGCCGTAGCCACCGCCAAGGTGCTCGCCGATCGAGCCGCCAACGAGGTCTCGGCCGCATTGTTCGAGGTCGGCGGAACACGCAGTGCCGCAGCGGATCTGAACCTGCACCACTTCTGGCGCAATGCCCGCACCCACACCCTGCACGACCCGGTCCGGTGGAAATATCAGCACATCGGCCGGGCACTACTGCACGACACCACGCCGCCGTTGCACGGCGTGATCTGATCGAGCGAGAAGAGGATACGGAAGTGACCGAGAAACGTAGCGCGCAAGCCCGGTCCTTCGGGGTCGGGTTAGCGCATCAACTTCGGTCTTCCTGGGGTACGGGGCGGCCGTCGCTGCTGCTCGATGTATTGCTGGATGATCGACAGTGGCGCGCCGCCGCAGGAGGCAGCGAAATAGCTCGGGGGCCAGAAGTTTCCGTTCATGCTGTGCCGGTTCACTCAACCACGGCATCCGTCGCGAAGGCGGTCCGAATTCGAAACCATGGACCAATGATAAAGTCGAATTGTGCAGCTACGGTACAACTTCCGCGTCTATCCGACGCCGGGCCAGCAGATTGCGTTGGCTCGGGGGTTCGGGTGCGCGCGGGTGGTGTACAACGATTGCCTGCGGGTGCGGCAGGAAGCACATTCCGCCGGTGTGAAGGTGTCCGACACCGAGATTCAGCGTCGGGTGGTCACGTTGGCGAAGCGCAGCCCGGAGCGGGCGTGGCTGGCGGACGTGGCATCGGTGGTGCTCGTCCAAGCGTGTCAGGATGCGCGGGCCGGGTACCGGAACTGGTTCGATTCCCTATCCGGCAAACGCAACGGCTCCAGGCTGGGCGCGCCACGTTTCCGGTCTCGCAAGGACAACCGGCAGTCGATCCGGTTGACCCGCAACGGGTTTTCGCTGCGGCCGGGCGGGCGGCTGTATGTGGCGAAGATCGGCGAATTGGCTGTCCGGTGGTCACGGGAACTGCCGTCCGAACCGTCTTCGGTGACCGTGATCAGGGACGCGGCGGGGCGATACTTCGCGTCGTTCGTGGTGCAGGTGGACGATCAGCCGTCGCCGCCGGTCGATTCCGAGGTGGGTATCGACCTGGGGTTGTCGACGTTCGCGGTCCTGTCGGATGGGAAGCGGATCGAGTCGCCACGGTTCCTACGGCAGGCGGAACGCCGGTTACGGAGAGCGCAGAAAGCGTTGTTCCGCAGGGACAAGGGTTCGGCGAACCGGGCGAAAGCTCGGCTGAGCGTCGCCAAGGCTCACGCCAAAGTGGCCGACACACGCCGGGATTGGGCGCACAAGCAGTCCACGATGATCATCCGCGACAACCAAGCGGTGTTCGTCGAGGATCTGTGCGTCAAGGGTCTGGCACGCACCAGGATGGCGAAATCTGTCCACGACGCCGGGTGGGGCATGTTTACTCGGATGTTGGAGGAGAAGGCCCGGCGGTCTGGGCGGCATTTTGGGAAGGTCGACCGCTGGTTCCCGTCAACGCAACTGTGCTCAGTGTGCGGGGCGCTCAGCGGGAAGAAGCCATTGCATGTCCGAGAGTGGACGTGCCCGTGTGGCACCATCCACGACCGCGATCTGAACGCGGCAGTCAACATTCTCGCGGCGGGACGCGCCGAGAGTTTAAACGCCTGCGGAGGGACCGTAAGTCCTGCCGCCTAGCGGGAGGCGAGTCCCTGTGAAACAGGAACCCACCGGAGCGGCACATGGTGCCGCGGGAGGAATCCCGGTCGTTCACAGCCGGGAGGATGTCAAAGTTACGGTCGTCGTCGGTAATCCGAAGCCAGCCTCTCGTACCCTGACCGCGGCAACGCTGGTCGCCGCGGGATTACGCCCGGACGTGGAGCCGGAGGTGATCGATCTGGTCTCCTACGGCGCGGGCCTGCTGTCCTGGGGTGATCCAGAGGTCGCGGCCGCCGTTCACACGGTGGCCAGTTCGGAGCTGGTGGTCTTCGCCAGTCCCACCTTCAAGGCCACCTACACCGGGCTGTTGAAGCTGTTCCTCGAACAATTCGAGGGCGGTACCGGACTGGCCGATGTGGTGGTGGTGCCGCTCATGCTCGGCGCGGGCCCGGTCCATGCGCTCGCCCCGGATCTGCTGCTCAAGCCGGTGTTGGTCGAACTCGGTGCGACGGCGGCGCTGCCCGGTCTCTACCTGTCGGACAGTACTTTTCAGGAAGACGGCGCCATCGCGCGCTACACCGAACGCTGGCGCCCGGTCGCCGCTGCCCTCGCCTCGAAGGCGGCCAATCATGCGTGAGCTCTTCGAATTCCCGTCCGACGGTTCCGGCCTACGTCGTGTCTTCGCCAGCTTCCCCAGCGGTGTCGTCGCGGTCTGCGCCGAAATCGAAGGGACGCCACATGGCTTGGCGGTGAGCACCTTCGTCCCGGTCTCGCTGGACCCGCCGCTGGTGTCGTTCTGCGTGCAGAACAGCTCGGCGACTTGGCCGAAGCTGGATACCGCAACGCACCTCGGTCTGAGCCTGCTCGGCACCGATCAGGAGCACGCGGCTCGGGCACTGAGCAACCGCAACGGCAACCGCTTCCACAATGTGGAGGTGCACCGTGGCGCGGCCGACGCGATCTTCATCGAGGGCGCGACGGCGTGGATCGAGGGCGCGGTCGAGGCACGTATCCCCGCGGGCGACCACACAGTGGTCATCCTCCGGATCAACCGCCTCGCCGCCCGCGCCGATGCCGAACCACTGATCTTCCACGGCAGCAAATTCCGCAGCCTGCACCCGCACCGGGAGATCACCGAGATCGCCAGCTGACATTCGATGAGCTAGCGCCTCGTCCGGATGGCTTGTGCGCCACCCGCTCCGGCTGTTCGCCGAGCGTAGTGATGTGGCCGTCGAATGCGGCGTGGGCGACCACGATTGGACTGCGTTCGACGGAACCCCCGAACCAAGGCTCGATACGGCAGAAGCTATCCGGGCGAGATACTAGGTTGGGCGGGGTGCGGTGCCGCCTGGGAAGGTGGCGACGCGGACGCCCGCGTATTCGGCCTGGACCTTGTAGTAGCGGTTGGTCGGGCCGTAGGTGGCGTAGAAGACGAAGCCGCGGGTTTCGGGCTCGGCGAATGGTGCATCGGCGACGAAACGGGCCAGGACCGGGTCGAGGTCGGTTGGGAAGCTGGACGGTTCGCAGCGCACCGGGAAGCAGATGCGCTCCATGCGTGATGAGGTCCAAGAGAAGGTGCGGTAGAGGTTGAAGGTGCGGGCGAGTAAGGCCAATTCGGTTTCGGTGGGTGCGGTGAAGTCGAGTTCGGCCAGGATTCCGGTGATATCCGCGGGAGTTAGGTAGCCGGGCTCGAAGACATTCGAGTACAGGTTCATCGTGCGGGCGTCGAAATCTACTGCGAGAATCCCGATTCGGCCGCCGTAGCGGGACAGATGGTCCGCGTGCGCGCGCGCGGACTCCGGGATTCCGGAGAAGGCGAGAATCCGCTCGACGCTGATCAGTTCGGGAAAGACCAGCCAGATCTTCTGCACCCCACTGGCGATCGCGAGATCGACACCCGAGCTGACCGGGACTTCGGCGGAGATCTCGGCAAGCAACTGCTCCATCGGATGGCCCGTATAGGTGAGAAGTCCTGCGCCACGCAGTTTCTCGATGAGCTCGGTGGGCTCGCCGGGGTGCATCACCCGGGCGTTGACTTCGCGCTCGGGCACCGGATGCGTGGTGGTGCGCACGCCCACAACCGAATTGGTCCATAGCTCAGCCAGTGTTTCCAGTACCGGATCCGCGATCGCGGGGTCGTAGCGAACCTCGGCCAGGCGCGCATACTTTTGCAGATCCTTCCGGAGTCGATCGAGTGTCCTTGCCATGACGCTCATCGTCCCGGAAACGTCCGCCCGATCGCAGCGCTTCGCATGATCTCGCGGGCGAATTCAGGGCGTTGGCAGCCCATTCGATGGTGAAGTTCGGTTACCGATCGCGGACCCGGCGTCCGTGAGGTGCGCCCGCTGTTGCGGTAGGTTTCGGCGGTGGCTTTGAACTGGAAACTGGTCGTCGACACCAGGAACGCCTCCGCCCTCGCCGATTTCTGGGCCGCGGCGCTGGACTACGAGGTGGAAGACCCGAGCACCCTCGTCGAGCGACTACTGGCCGCCGGGCAGCTCCCCGCGGCCGCGGTCGTCGACCATCACGGACGCAAAACCTTCCGCGGCTACGCCGCCATCCGCCACCCCGACGACCCCTTCGACCCGATCAGCGGCGTCGGCCAGGGGCGGCGAATGCTCTTCCAGGACGTTCCGGAGGAAAAATCCGGTAAGAACCGTCTACACATCGACGTGCACAGCGAGCCTGGCACCCTTGATGCGCTGGTCTCGCGATTGGAAGCATTGGGAGCAACCCGGATCCGCGAAATCGATAAGGGACCAGCCGGTCACTGGTGGGTTATGCGCGACCCCGAAGGCAACGAGTTCTGCGCCGCATAGGATTTCCTCTTCAGTGTCGAACACGGGGCCGACTCGCGGTTGCGGCGGTGGCCGGGTTCGGTCCGCGCCCAGCGCCGGGAGGTATGCCTTCAGTGGTCAGGCCGGAACCCTGTCGGCGGCGAGGAAATCGTCGACGAAGCCGAGCGCCCGCTCTTCCAAGCCCGCATAGTGGGCTTCGCGGACCGCGCCGGTGAGGGCCTCGTCGAGCAGCAGATTGCCCGCGGCATCCACGCGCTGCCGCTTTTCTTCCGCGCCGGGCAACAACCCCACCGAGGACTGTGTGAGGCCGCAGTAATAGGCGATACCGTCGTTGAGTTGCGCGCTCAGCGCATCCTGCATGAGCTCGACGACCGCGTCGTCGTCTGCCACGCCCGCCAGGCCCAGCCACAGCATCCGCTTGCCCGCGAGCCGGGGTTTGCTGCGGCCGTAGGCGAATCCGTAGTTCCACACTCGATCGATCCAGCCCTTCAGAATTGCCGGGACCTGCATCCAGTACACCGGGAACACCGCGACGATCACGTCGGCGGCGAGGATGCGCCGCATGTGATTCTCGACTTCGGGGGAGTATGCCTTCTCCCGGTTGCCCCATTCCGGGAGGTCGGCGGCGCTCATCCGGGGATCGAAGTTCTCGGCGTGCAGGTCCAGCAGATCGATCCGGTAGCCGAGCGCGGCGAGCCGCCGGGTGGCCAGCTCGGCGATATGGGCCGTGAGCGAGTCGGGCCGGGGATGAGCGACGACGACCAGCGCGGTACGGGTGGTCGCGATGTCCACGGTCGAGTTGTGCTGCATGGGTGCCTCCTCTGTGGGTCCGGAGTTCCGGACGATCGGTTGTGCGGTCTGGGTTTCATTCCACACTCCGGGCAATGGACGATCTATGGGTAAGGATCTACATTCGATAGGAGTTCGTCTACCGTCGATGGTGTGGATCCATTGAGCAAACTGCTGAGCGGTATCCGTGCCGAGGGAGCTGTGCTCACCAACGCGGTCTTGGAAGCACCGTGGAGCATCCGGTTCGCCGACGAAGCGCCGCTGACCATGGTCACCGTGCTGCGCGGTGGGGGGACACTGCTGCTGTCCGGCGGTCTCGAGCATCGGATCACGGTGGGAGACACCGCGATCGTGCGCGGCCCGGAAACGTTCGTCCTAGTCGACCGCGCGGATACTGTCGGCCGACCGCACGAGGAGTACGAAGTCGCCTGCTTCGCGCCGGACGCGAAATGCGATCCCGCGCTGGACAGTGGTCGCTGGGGGAACGACCCCGCCGGTGAGACCGCTCTGATTGTCGGCGCCTATCGGGCCTCCAGTCGGCGCCACGAACGGCTGCTGCGTGCTCTACCACCCGTCCTGGTCGTGACCGACGATGTGGAGGTGTGCGCGTGGATGGAGTCGATCGCCGCGGATGCGGCCCGACGTCCGGCCGGAGCGCAGGCGATGATGGACCGGCTGCTCGACTGGGCGTTGGTGTGCACGCTGCGCAACTGGTTCGACAAGCTGGACGCTGACGCGCCGGGTTGGTATCGCGGGCCGGCCGATCCGGTGGTCGGGCCGGCGTTGGAGGCCATGCACGGAAGGCCGGCCGCCGGTTGGACGGTCGCGTCGCTGGCCGCCGAGGCGAGGGTATCGCGGGCGCTGTTCGCCCGGCGGTTCTCCGAGGTCATGGCGCAGTCGCCGCTGGCGTATCTCACCGAATGCAGGATGGATGAGGCGGAGGAACTACTGGCCGACCGGAGTCTCACGGTGGCGCAGGTCGCGAAGGCTGTCGGTTATGCGGACGCTTTCGGTTTCAGCGCGGCGTTCAAGCGCCATCGAGGTATCCGCCCCAGCGATTTCCGCGCCACCGCCGATCTCGGAGCGTGAACCGGTACCCAGCCATCAGGGCCTGCACGATCGGGCTGTCACCGACTTCGGCACTGAAGTCCGCGCGCTCCGCATTCACCGACCGTTAGGCTTCGAAGTGCCGCCGGGCGGACTCGATGTGCTGGAAGTACCGGTAGGTCCACTCGCACATTCCGTCGACGGTCGCTCGAAGTCCGTGGCCCGCTTCGGTAAGGGTGTATTCGACCCGGGGCGGGACGGTGGGGTGGACGGTCCGCTCGGCCAGGCCGTTGCGCTCCAACATACGCAGGTTCTGGGTGAGCATCTTGTGGCTGATGCCCTCGACTCGGCTGCGCAGCTCGCTGAAGCGCAGGGTGCCCTCCCCTAGGGCCTCGATGATCAACAGCGCCCACTTGTTGGCGACATCGGAGAAGATCTCCCGCGCCAGGGAGTCGGCTCGCCGCAGGTTGGCATCCTCGGCCGAGCCGCTGAGCTGCTTGGTCACCATAAGGTTCCTCAGTCACTGAAAAGTGCGTTCTTCCATGTCAACGCACACTCTCCTACAGTTCCTGAGTAACTACAAGAGACCAAAGGTCGTTTGACGAACACGGGCTTCAGGAGCCCGGACAAGGAGGCGGACAGCATGGCTATCACCCTGAAGAATCCCGATGGACTGCCGAAAATCGATGTCTACCGGCAGGTGGCGATCGCCTCGGGTTCGAAGTTGGTCTTCATCGCCGGGCAGGTCGCCTGGGACGCGGAAGGGGTCACGGTGGGCGAGGGCGACCTTGCCGCGCAGGTTGAGCAGTGCTACCTCAACATCGCCACCGCGCTGGGCGAGGCCGGCGGTTCCTTTGGCGACGTAGCGAAACTGACCTTCTATGTCGTCGACTGGACTGCCGACAAGATGCCCGCGCTCCTGGAGGGAATCTCCCGGGCGACCGCGAAGCTGGGGGTCACTCCGGTGCCGCCGACCACGCTGATCGGCGTCGCGGCGCTGGATGTTCCCGAGCATCTGGTCGAGATCGAAGCCACCGCGGTCCTCGACTGAATATGTACCGCTGAGCGGCCGAGCGGTGAGCTACCAATGGCATACCGGCTAATGATCCACTGCCTGGGAACAGCCTCTGAAACCGCGGTCCGCCAGCTTCTGGACGGGCTGTTACCGGCTCCGGCACTGAATCTGTTGTGATGCCCCGCTTCTCGCATCGGGAGAGGAGCGGGGAAGTGGTCACAACCGGGTGCCATTGACCACCAGTGCGACGTCGATATTGTCGCGTGTGGCGTTGGAGTACGGGCAGACCTGGTGGGCCGTCTCGACAAGTTCGACTGCCTGGTCGCCGGTGAGCGAGGGCAGTGAGATTCGCAGTTCGACGCCGAGTTCGAAGCGGCCGCCGTCGATTGGGATCAGTGAGACCGATGAGTCGATCTCCGCGTCGTTCGCCTCGAGGTTCCCGCGCTGCCCTAGCAGGGCAAGTGTAGTGCCGAAACAGGCGGCGTAGCCGATTGCGAAGAGCTGCTCGGGGTTGGCTCCCGCACCGTCTCCGCCCAGCTCTTTGGGCTGCCGTAGTTCCAGATCCAGCCGTCCGTCGGATGTGTGCCCTCGGCCGTTCCTTCCCCCAGTGACGTGCGCTTCCGCCGTGTACAGCGCCTCGGTCATATTGAACTCCCTTCGATAGCTACCAGTAAAAGAACTTGGCACTTCTAGAATAGGAAGTCAATGGGTTAAAGTTTGGAATCTGACGAGGGCGCCAAGCCGTTCGTCCTGGCCTTCGTTCATCCAAGAACGGGAAGCGTGGAGTCTAGAATTAGGAAGTGGACCAGCGAACCTATAACCAGTACTGCGCGACCGCGCGCACCCTCGACCTTGTCGGCGAGCGCTGGACGCTGCTGTTGATCCGCGAACTGCTGACCGGGCCCAAACGGTTCGGCGACCTGCAGGCCAGCATGCGCGGCTTGGGCACTGGACTGCTGGCCGCCCGCCTCAAACATCTCGAGCGCGAGGGACTCGCACAAAAGATCACGCTCCCACCGCCCGCCCGAACCCCCGCGTACGCCCTCACCGAGGCTGGCGAGGAACTCGGACCGCCGATCCTGGGACTGGCTCGATGGGGCCTGAAGTGGGCGATGGGTGAACGCCGCGAGACCGAGACGTTCCATCCGGGCTGGGCGGTGCTCGGCCTACAGGCCTGCTTCGATGCCGAGGTCGCCGCCGGGCTGCGCGCGGTGTACGAGTTCCGGATCGACGATGAGATCTTCCATGCCCGGATCGACGACGGGACGATCGAGGCGCTGCACGGACCTGCTCAGCACCCTGATGCGACTATCACGATCAGCGAGGAAGCGTTCCTCGACGTGACGAGTCAGGGGCGAACCTTCGCCGACGCGATCGAGACCGGTGCTGCGTCGGCGTCCGGGGACAGCGAGGCCTTGCGCAGGCTGAAGGGCCTGTTCCGATTGCCGCCCTCGCGTTCCCGCACGCCCGATCACACGTGATTGTGCCGGCTGGAGCCGTCGCGCACCTAGGTCGATGGAGAGTGCGCGTAGGTTCGCGAATCAGCCGATGAGACAAGGGAATCGGCGTCAACGGACCGGTCGTTCAGGCGTCGAGGTCGGTAGCTACGAGTTTAGCTACGAGCTCGAGGGCGTTGGCGTCGTCGCTGGTGACGACTACGTCGGTGCCGTGGGCCGCGCCAAGGGTCATGATCATGAGGGCCGAGCCCGCGTCTACGGGGTCGCCGCCAACGAGGGAGAGGGTGACCTCGGCGCCGGAGTCGGTGACGGTTTCGGCGATGATGTTGGCGGGGCGAGCGTGCAGGCCGATGGCGGAGGCGACGGTGACAGTGGTGCTGGCCATGGGGGATTCTCCTTGGGTGAGAGGGGACTTCAGGCGGTGGCGAGGGCGGGGGTGCGTGGCTTGATGAATTCCTTTGCGGCGGTGACGCAGAGGGCGGCGACGGCGGTGCCCGCGACGAGGGCGGCGAGGAACCAGACGATGTGGCCGACCGCGAAGAAGACGAAGATGCCGCCGTGCGGTGCGCTGAGCGTGGTTCCGGTCGCCATGATCAGCGCACCGGTGACCGCGCCACCGGCCATCATCGAGGGGATCACGCGCAGCGGATCGGCGGCCGCGAAGGGGATCGCTCCTTCGGAGATGAAGGAGGCACCGAGAAGCCATGCGGCCTTGCCATTTTCACGTTCCGCCGTGGTGAACAGCCGGGGCCGCAGAACCGTGGCCAACGCCATGGCCAGCGGCGGGACCATGCCGGCGGCCATGACGGCCGCCATGATGCGCAGCGAGGCCGGATCAGTGACCGACAGTCCGGCCACGGCGAAGGAATACGCGGCCTTGTTGACCGGGCCGCCGAGGTCGAAGCACATCATGAGGCCGAGGATGGCGCCGAGGGCGAGGGCGGAGGTGCCGGTCAGGCTGTTGAGCCAATTGGTGAGTCCGCTGGTGATCGCGGCGAGCGGCTTGCCGAGGAAGATGAACATCAACGCGCCGACAATCAGTGAGGCGGACAGCGGGATGACCACGACCGGCATGAGTCCCCGCGCCCATTGTGGGGCAGGCAGTTTCGCCACCCACAGGGCCGCGAATCCGGCGATCAGACCACCGACGAGGCCGCCGAGGAATCCGGCGCCGACGAAGACGGCCACCGCACCGGCGGTGAATCCTGGTGCCAGGCCTGGTCGGTCGGCGATGGCGAAGGCGATATATCCGGCGAGGGCGGGTACCAGGAAGCTGAACGCGAGCGAACCCAGTTGGAACAGCACCGCGCCGAGATAGGTCGGTAGGCCGCCGTCGGGTAGTGCGGTCAGCGAGTTGTCGAGCACGATCTTCTTGGCGTGGTCGGCGATTTCGTAGCCGCCGAACAGGAATCCGAGCGCGATGAGCAAGCCCCCCGCGGCGACGAACGGGATCATATAGCTGACGCCGGTGAGCAGGATCTGGCGCAATCGGGTACCCCAGCCGAGTGTGGCGGGTGCTGAATCGCCATCGCTGCGTGCCGATCCCGCGACGGTCGCCGCCGTGGGGTCGAGGGCGGCGCGCAGTGCGTCGGCGACCATGGTGTCGGGCTCGTTGATCGCGCGTTTGACTCCGGATTCCACAACCGGCTTGCCCGCGAATCGTTCCCGACCGCGTACACCGACGTCGGTGGCGAAGATGACCGCGCTCGCGGCGGCGATGGTTTCGGCCCTCAGCGGGGTGCTGCCGCTGGAACCCTGGGTCTCGACGTGCACCGTGACACCCGCGCGGTCACCGGCGGCGACGAGGGAGTCGGCGGCCATGTAGGTGTGGGCGATGCCCGTCGGACAAGCCGTGACCGCGACGATTGTTTGCCCGGCCGGTGCGTCGGCCGAAACGCCGTCGCGCGCAGGTGTTGTCGCGCTGTCCGAGCTGCCGCGTCCGGCCGCTGTCGAAGGTGTGCTGTTCGAATCCGGTTCGCGTGCGGATGTGGTGCCTTTCGAAGCCGCTCGGGACGCGGATGCGCCGTTCGAAACGGCTACGTCTGTGGGAGTACGGTTCGAACCGGGATCCTGTGCCGGTGCGCCGATCGAAGCGGCTGCTGGCGGTAGAGTTCCATTCGGAGCTGTCTGGGGCGTTGATGCACTGTCCGGAGCTGCCTCGGGCGTCGGTGAGCTGCCGGAAGGGGCCTGCGTAACGGCGGCGTTCGCGGCGTTACCGTTCGAAGCAGCTCGTGACACCCGGGCGTCGCTCGAAACAGACCCCACTGCAGGGGTTTTGGGCGTCATCGCAGGCTTCTGCGTAAGCACATCCGTAACCAGCGAAACCACCTCATCAGCGCTCGCGGCACCCCGCAGCGAACTCACGAACTCCGGCCGAACAAGCGCCCGAGCCAAACTCGACAACAACTTCATATGCTCGGCCCCGGCACCTTCCGGCGCGGCGATGAGGAATACGAGATCGGCGGGCCCATCGGCAGCACCGAAATCCACCGCAGGTTCCAACCGGGCGAACCCGAGCGACGCACTGGTCACGGCCGCATTCCGGCAATGCGGAATCGCAATCCCACCGGGAAGCCCTGTCGCGGATTGCGATTCGCGTGCCAGCGCCGCATCACGTAATGCGTCGGCAGATGTGGCGCGTCCATTGTCGGTGAGTCGCTGCGCCAGCGTCGCGATGACCGTTTCCTTGGCGCTGCCGAGGTCGGTATCGAGGCTGATCAGCTCGGTGGTGATGATCGAATCATGGGAGTGGGCCATCGCAGTGTCCT
The DNA here is from genome assembly GCF_040674755.1 of Nocardia sp. NPDC049737. Lineage (NCBI taxonomy): Bacteria > Bacillati > Actinomycetota > Actinomycetes > Mycobacteriales > Nocardiaceae > Nocardia > Nocardia sp. NPDC049737. The sequence goes on from NZ_JBFANH010000018.1 coordinate 117,269, forward strand.
TCAGCGACTGTGCAGGGATTCCAACGTCGTGACGGCCACGGCGCGGGGGTCGGTGTGGTGTGGGCCGGGCAGCCCGGTCCCGGGCAGCGCGGCGGCCGCGCTGCCATAGGCGACGGCGCGGCGCAGCCGATCCGGTGCGTCCAGCCCATCGAGATCGGCGAGCAGGTATCCGGCCAGCGCGGAATCGCCTGCTCCCACGGTGCTGCGCGGGGTAATGGCGGGTGCGGCGGCATGCCATGCACCGTCCATTGTGACCAGCACGGCCCCGGCCGCGCCGAGTGTCGCGAGCACGGCATCGACGCCGCGAGCGACCAGCGTGCTCGCCGCGCGAGCCGCGGCGATGGGATCCTCGAGTTCGGCGGGGTCGCCGTGGGTGAGCTGGGCCAGCTCTTCGGCATTCGGCTTGAGCAGTTGCGGCGCAGCCGATTCCAGCTCGGCGGCCAGTGCGAGCAGGGGAGCGTCGGAGGTGTCCACCGCGACCCGAGTGCCCCGCAGCCGGTGCAGCAGATATGCGTACCAGTCCGTGGGGACGGCGGGCGGCAAGGACCCGGACAGCACCACCCAGCTCGCCCTATCGGCGAGTTCATCGAGCTGATTCGCCAGTGCGGCAAGGCATTCGGCGGACAGCGATGATCCGGGTTCATTGATCTTCGTGGTGGTGCCGTCGCGTTCGGCGACGGTGAGGTTGGTGCGCGCCGGGAAGGTGCACGGCACCGCGCGGTGCTCGATATCGGCATCGGTGAGCATGCGCAGCAACGGATCACCGGCATTGCCGGGCAGCACAGCAACGGTCTCGACACCGGCGGCGGCGATCACCCGAGAGACATTGACGCCCTTGCCGCCGGGCTGCGACAGCACGGCCTCGGCACGGTGTACAGCGCCGCGCCGCAATGGATCGGGCAGGCTGACGGTGCGGTCGATACTGGGATTCGCGGTGAGCGTGACGATCATGCCGTGACCACCTCGATGCCGTACTCGGTGAGTTCGTTGTGCACTGAAGGCAGCAGCCCGGTATCGGTGACCAGCACGTCGAACTCCTCGACCGAGCCGAAGCTCAGCAGATCCTCGCGCCCGACCTTGGTGGCATCAGCGACCACTACGACCCGGTGGGCACTGGCGATCATGGCGCGCTTGACCGCCGCCTCATCGGGATCTGGGGTGGACAGTCCGTGGCCGATGGTCAGCGCATTGGTCCCGATGAATGCCACATCGACCCGCAGTTCGCCGAGTACGCGCAGCGCCTCCGCGCCGACCGCGGCCTGCGTGACACCTCGCACCCGACCGCCGATCAGATGCAACCGCACACCGCCGAATCCACTGAGCCGGGCCGCGATGGGCACCGAGTTCGTGACGGCGACGAGTTCGCGGTCCGTGGGCAGGGCGGCTGCCACCCGCGCGGTGGTGGTCCCGGCATCGAACAGCACGCTGCCGCCGGTCGGTGGCAGATAGTCCAGGGCGGCCTTGGCGATGCGGTCCTTCTCGGCGGCACGTGTGTGCTCACGCTCGGTGGTTCCGAGTTCGATCGCGGTGAGCGCCGCCGCGGGCACCGCACCGCCGTGCACCCGGCGGATCAGTCCCATCCGATCGAGGACCGCCAGATCCCGGCGCACGGTTTCGGTGGTGACCCCGTATTGCTCGGACAGATCGGCGACCGATACGCGCCCGCGTTGCCCGACCAGGGCGGCGATGGCCTGCTGGCGCTCCTCTGCGTACATCCGACCCTCCGATTGGCAATGTGTGTTTATGTTGTTTTATGCCCGTCTGTGTTGCTTTGTCAAGAGATTTGAGTAGTCTGGATCACATCGAGCCGAGCTGAGTATCGGTTGCACTCACTCGACATCGGCGTGGAGGAGGAATCGAATGTCCGGATCACCGCAGGCCACGGGTTCCGCGCGGGTAGCGCGCAGTGCCATGACATTGCGCGGCACCCCGGCGGTGCCCGGAATCGCCGCCGCGCCCACCGTGCGTCCGGCGCCACGGATCCGCGTGGACCTTCGTTCCGAACCGGTCGCCGAGTCCGATCGGGCATCCCAATACGAAGCCTTCCTTGCCGCGACATCGGTGGTTGCACGGCGCTTGCGCGAGCGTGCCACCCGTGCGAGCGGCGCGGCCGCGGAGGTGCTCGCCGCGAATGCCGCCATGGCTGCCGATCGCGGCTGGCTCGCCGCCGCCGAAAAATTGATCGCCGCGGGCAGTCCCGCCGCCGTCGCGGCGACCGCGGCAACCGATCAATTCGCCGAGGTTTTCACCAAGCTGGGCGGGCTGATGGCCGAACGCGTCACCGACCTGCGCGATGTATGCGACAGGGTGATCGCCGAATTGGCCGGAGCGCCCGAACCGGGCATTCCTACGCCCACGCGGCCATCCATCCTGCTGGCCGAGGACCTCGCCCCGGCCGATACCGCCGGTCTGGATCCGAATCTCATTGTCGGCCTCGCTACTTCGCGCGGCGGGCCGACCAGCCACACGGCGATCATCGCCCGGCAACTCGGCATCCCGTGCGTGGTCGCGATCGCTGGGCTCGACGATGTGCCCGCTGGCGTCGACGTGCTGATCGATGGGGCGGCCGGACAGGTCGCCATCGGCCCGGACCCGGAAACCGCCGCCCGCGCAGTGGCCGAGTACCGCAAGCAGGAATCGCGTACTGCGGCCTGGACCGGTCCGGGCGCGACCGCCGACGGGCATCGGGTCGAGATTCTCGCCAACGTTCAGGATGGGGCCGGAGCCCGCGCGACGCGCTCACAACCGGCCGAGGGCATCGGCCTGTTCCGCACCGAATTATGTTTCCTGGACCGCGAATCCGAGCCTAGCGTTACCGAACAGGCCGGGATCTATCGCGAGGTCTTCGATGCCTACGCCGGGTCGAAGGTGGTGATCCGCACCCTCGACGCCGGTTCAGATAAACCTCTGCGTTTCGCCGACCATGCCAACGAGGCGAACCCGGCACTCGGCGTGCGCGGCATCCGCATCGCGGCCCACCACACCGGAATCCTGGACCGCCAACTCGATGCGATCGCCCAGGCCGCCACCGACCGCACGCCGACGCCGTGGGTCATGGCCCCGATGATTTCCACTGCGGCCGAGGCGAAGTCGTTCGCCGCCGAGGTGCGAGCGCGCGGGCTGGTCCCGGGCGTCATGATCGAGGTCCCCGCCGCCGCCCTACTGGCCGAGGCCATTCTGGAACACGTCGACTTCCTCTCGATCGGCACCAACGACCTCGCCCAATACACGATGGCCGCCGATCGTATGTCCGCCGACCTCGCCGCACTCACCGACCCCTGGCAACCCGCGGTGCTAGCGCTCGTCGCCCGCACCGCGGCCGCGGGCGTGACTGCGCACAAGCCCGTTGGTGTCTGCGGCGAAGCCGCCGCTGATCCGCTATTGGCCTGTGTCTTAACCGGATTCGGCATCGGCTCGCTCTCCGCTGCCGGTGCCGCGGTGGCCGCCGTGGGTGCCGCCCTATCCACGGTCAGCCTGGAAGACTGTCGCCGTGCCGCAGCCGCTGTCCTGTCGACCTCCGACCCGGACAGCGCCCGCGCCGCCGCCCGAGTGGCCCTTCAGTCCGGTGAATGAGCGACGGTTGCATCGCGATTGCTGAATGTGCCGCTTGGTGATCCAGCAAACCTGAGCGAAACGGTTCGGGAGTGTTGCGGCGATCTGGTGAATATGGCCACCGACACCATGAATCTCGCCGAGCGACGTCAAGCGATCCGACGACTTGTCGCGGTCTGCCACGTAGTCAACAAGCTGGTAGAGCTAGCCGAGACGGAATCGTCCGAACCGTTGATCGCACAGGCTCACACCACGCGCCGGGTGCTCCAGGATTTGGTACTCGACCTGGTGGCGATCGAGCCGCGAACTGGAGTCTGAGCCGGAAACGGCAGGCTCGCAGTAAAAGTTAGCTGTCGAGCGACGGCCGCGTTCGGCTACCGGGGACCGGGCAGGCATCGGCTGCCTCGGCGACTACCTGTGGTTCGCTCGACACCGCCGGACGTTCCCCGCGCTCCCAGCCCGCGCCCGTCACCGGCTCGGCCGCGGCGAGCGCAACTAGCTCGTCGTCATCGAAAACCCTTCCACGACTGAGGAATCGAAACCCTTCCGGCGATTCCAGACTGAAGCCGGAACCGCGACCCGGCACGACATCGAGGACGAGTTGGGTGTGCTGCCAGGCAGCGAACTGAGGTCCCGAGATCCACACCGGCGCAATATCCGCCGGCTCCGGTGCGGTGGCTGGTAACTCATCGACATGCAACCGCAGATCGAGCAATCCGAGTAGCACATCGTGATCGCCGATGATGAATTCGCCTGCGGGATAACACATCGGGGCCGATCCGTCACAGCAGCCACCGGACTGGTGCAGCATCAACGGACCATGCAGTCCGCGGAGGCGACGGAGTAGATCCATCGCCGCCGCGGTGGCGCGCACGCGCCGGGGAACTGCGGCCATCAGAAGAAGCCTTGCGCCTTCGACGCGTAGCCGACCAGCAGGTTCTTCGTCTGCTGATAGTGGTCGAGCATCATGCGGTGATTCTCGCGGCCGATACCGGACTGCTTGTAGCCGCCGAATGCCGCATGCGCCGGGTACTGGTGGTAGGTGTTGGTCCACACGCGTCCGGCCTGGATATCGCGTCCGGCCCGGTAGGCCACCGAACCGTCGCGCGACCATACGCCCGCGCCGAGTCCGTAGAGGGTGTCGTTGGCGATCTTGATGGCTTCGTCGTAATCCGCGAAGGAGGTCACCGAGACAACGGGTCCGAAGATCTCCTCCTGGAATATCCGCATCGAGTTGCTGCCCGCGAAAACCGTTGGCTGCACGTAGTATCCGCCGGACAGGTCGCCGCCGAGATCGGCGCGCTCGCCTCCGGTCAGCAATGTCGCGCCCTCACCCTTGCCGATTTCGAGGTAGGACAGGATCTTTTCGAGCTGATCATTGCTGGCCTGTGCGCCGATCATGGTTTCGGTATCGAGCGGATCCCCCTGGCGCACAGCCTTGGTGCGCACCACGGCCGCGGCGAGGAATTCGTCGTAGATATCGGCCTGGATGAGCGCGCGCGACGGGCAGGTGCAGACCTCACCCTGGTTCAGCGCGAACATGGTGAAGCCCTCGAGTGCCTTGTCCTGGAAGTCGTCATTGGCGGCGAGGACATCGCTGAAGAAGATATTCGGGCTCTTACCGCCGAGTTCCAGCGTGACCGGTATCAGGTTCTGCGAGGCGTACTGCATGATCAGGCGCCCGGTGGTGGTCTCACCCGTGAAGGCGATCTTCTTGATCCGGGGGCTGGAAGCCAGCGGCTTACCCGCCTCGACACCGAAACCATTGACGATATTGACCACACCGGGTGGCAGCAGATCACCGATCAGGCCGATCAGGAACATGATCGAGGCGGGGGTCTGCTCGGCGGGCTTGAGCACGACCGCATTACCGGCGGCGAGTGCGGGCGCGAGCTTCCAGGTGGCCATCAGAATCGGGAAGTTCCACGGAATGATCTGGCCGACCACACCGAGCGGCTCGTGGAAGTGGTAGGCGACGGTGTCGGCGTCGATCTGCGACAGCGAACCCTCTTGTGCCCGAATGGCGCCGGCGAAGTAGCGGAAGTGATCGATGGCCAGCGGGATGTCGGCGGCCAGGGTTTCCCGGATCGGCTTGCCGTTGTCCCAGGCCTCCGCGAGGGCGATCGCGTCCAGGTTCTCCTCGATGCGGTCGGCGATCTTGTTGAGGATGATGGCGCGCTCGGCGACCGAGGTCTTGCCCCAGGCGGGCGCGGCGGCGTGCGCGGCATCGAGGGCGAGTTCGATATCCTCCGCGGTGCCGCGCGCGACCTCACAGAATGGCTGACCGGTTACGGGCGTTGGGTTTTCGAAGTACTGCCCCTTGACCGGCGCGACCCATTCGCCGCCGATCCAGTTGTCGTATCGGGTCTGGAACGACATGGCGGCGCCGGGTGTGCCTGGACGGGCGAAGACGGTCATCGAATGCTCCTCGATCTGCTGACTTTTCTACGTCAGATGTGATCCGGAACACTAGAAGCGTCCATGTTGCACGACAGTTGCAAAAAACTGGTCAGATGCCCAATTTGCGATCGAGCAGCCGCAATTGTGTCTTTACCTGGGCATACAGCGAGGACTGCCGGTCCAGGGAGGAGAGGTAGGCGGTCCATGCGGCAACGTCCTCGCGGCCATCGACCGAACCGGTCCAGCGGGCGAGTAGGCGGCGGTCACCGGCTGTCAGCAGGGCCGCACGCAGGCGTCCGCGCAACTCGACGCGCAGGTCATCGATGCCCGGTGCGAGCGATCGCGGCAGGATCGGGCCGGGATAGGCGCGCAACGCCGCCGACGTATCGCCGCGGGCGAGAGCGCGCCGAACCTCGTCGACATCGGTATCGAGATCCATCAGCAGCCGATACGGACGCGAACCGAGACCATTGGCGCCCAACATCTTTCGCACCCGCGACATCTCCGCGCGCACCGTCACCGGATCCAGTTCGGATTCGTCGAGCAGCATGGCGAGATGGTCGGCGCTCAGTCCCTCCGGGAAATTGGCCAGCAGCAAAAGGATTTCGGCATGCCGCTGCGATAGACGGATGCGCTCACCATCGCGGATCAGGGTCGGCCGGGCCGGGCCCAGTGCCTCGAGGCGTGCCGTCGACGCGAGTGGTTTCGGCATGTCGAGCATGAGCAGTCGCAGTTCGGATTCCGCGGCCGACACCGTCGCGCGAATCAGTGACAACACTTCCGGCGCCGCGACACGCGGTCCGCCGGTGATATCGATGGCGCCGATGATCCGGCCACTGCGCGGATCATGTACGGGCGCAGCGGAACAACTCCATTCGTGCACCACGCGACTGAAGTGTTCGGCCCCGAAGATCTGCACGTGGTGATCGAGGGCGAGCGCGGTGCCGGGCGCATTGGTGCCGACCCGGTCCTCGCTCCAGTCCGCACCCTCGATGAAATTCATGGCCAGCGCCCGGTCCTTGACCTTCGAATCGCCCTCCACCCACAGCAAACGGCCTTCGGCATCACTGATCGCGACGAGCAGTCCGGCATCAGCGGCATCTTCGACCAGCAGTTTGCGCACCACCGGTCGAATCAGCGCGGTCGGATGCGTGGCCCGATACCGTTGCAGTTCAAGGCCATCGAGGTCGACACCGGCGCCGAAGCGATCCGGATCGACGCCGTTGCTGCGGCTGCGCCGCCAGGAATCCAGCACCACCGGGCGCACCGGATCGATCGGCAGCTGCTCGTCGCTTTCGATGAAGCAGCGATGCGCACAGGACACCTGTCGCGCCAATTGCGCGAGGTCGTCCTCTGGTCGAACGGCCACCCAGGGGTTGCTGTGCGCTGCTGTGCTCAATCGGTGTCCTTCGTGTCGCCCCTATCTACTGTAATGCCGGTCACATGTCGTATGGCCAAGGGTGGGGCGCTCGGTACGCGCGGACCGGACAGCCCACGTAGGCTGGCTCTGCTCTGCGCAGGCGCACGGATGCGTCTGCGGTCGCGCACCATGCTCATCGCTTCTGCACAACGACTGGAGTCACGTCTCTTGACCACGCCAGAGTCGGCAACCACCACTCGCTCCCACCCTGTCCCGCACGGCTCGCCGATTGATACCAACGGACCCCGAATCTCGCTCTACTCAGCGGAATTCGCCGCGAACCCGCACGAGGCTTACCGCGAGATGCGGAAGAGATACGGTTCGCTGGTGCCGGTGGAGTTGGCTCCCGGTGTACCGGCGACCCTGGTGATCGGTTACTACACCGCATTGCAGATCCTCAATGATCCCGACCATTTTCCGCACGATTCGCGAAGCTGGCAGCAAGGCGTTCCCGAGGACTGCCCGGTGCGGCCGATGCTGGAATGGCGTCCGGCGGCGATTCGCTCCAGCGGCCTCGAGCACAGCCGCTACCGGGAGGCGACCGTTGCCGGCCTCGGTGTCGTCGACATGTTCGCTTTACACACCACCGTGGAGCAGATCGCCATACCGCTGATCAACACCTTCTGTCAGGAAGGCACGGCGGATCTGGTCGGGCAGTACGCATTGCCGCTGGCCTTCGCGGTGATCAACGCAATACTCGGCTGTCCGCAGGAGATCAGCCAGCGTGCCGCGGCCGGTATGGCCGCATTGATGGAAGGCGCGGATGCCGCCGTCGAGGGCAACAAAATGGTCATGGACTCGATGTTCGAGCTGATCCAGCTCAAGCGCGACCAGCCGGGCGACGATATCGTCTCCGGATTGCTCGCCCATCCGGCGAAGCTCGACGACCCGGAGATGATCCACCAGGTGCTGAGCCTGTACGGCGCGGGTATGGAACCGACCCAGAATCTGATCGTCAATACACTGCGGCTGATGTTGACCGACACCCGGTTCGGCGGCGGGATACTCGGCGGCACCATGTCCACGCGCGACGCATTGGACGAGGTGCTGTTCACCGACCCGCCACTATCGAACTACTGCATCACCTTCCCGAGGCAGCCGATCTTGATCGAGGGCTCGTGGTTGCCCGCGCACCAGCCGGTCGTCGTCAGCATGACCGGCTGCAACAACGATCCCGCGATCACCACCGGCGAGTACACCGACAACAGCTCCCACCTGGCGTGGAGCGTCGGCCCGCACGCCTGCCCCGCCCGCTCGATCGCGAGCCTGATCGCACAGGACGCGATCGATCAACTGCTGGATGCCCTACCCGAAATGCGGCTGGCCGTCCCTGTCGAAGAACTGGAATGGCGACCGGGACCGTTCCACCGTGCCCTGGTAGCCCTTCCCATCACCTTCCCCAAATCCCCTCCGCTGCAAGTCTTCTGATGCGCACTCGGGTGCAATGGCGATCGCATCGGCGCGTCGGGCTGTGCTGCTGAGGCCAGATCGTCTGTCCAGCAGGGGCATTCAGGTGTGCCAGGGTGGTGTTCAACGACAGGTCCCAATCGGAATTGCCATCGGCCTCGTGTTGCTCACGGTGATGAAGGAGGCGGCGGAACGGTATTTTGCGTCCATGACCGGGACCGCAACGCCGCCAACAATATTCTCGCCGCAGGACGTCCGGAGAGAGTAAACGCCCGTGCAGGCCTGAGGCGACGTCGATACTTCTGATTCGGAGGCTGGGCGCGTATCATTTCCCCTATCTGGACGAACGTCCACTAGACAGGGTTCGACGCGCCCGAACCCGTGATTCGCAGCTGCGGGCAGTGTTATGGCCGATCGAGTACACGCATTCTCCGATGATGTTTTGGCCGACCACGATGCCGTCGCCTTGGCGGCCATGGTGCGGTCGGGAGCAGTGAGTTCTAAGGAACTGGCCCGCGCGGCGATCGACCGGGCGGCGCTGGTGGAGCCGCAGCTCAATGCCATCGCGTACTCGAGTGTCGAGCGGCCGCGATACGCGTCGGAGCGCACCGGTGCCTGGTATGGCGTTCCGACGTTCGTCAAGGACAATGCCGATGTCGCCGGCATGCCGACCAACCAGGGCAGCGCCGCATTTGTGGCCCGTCCGGCCGCTCGCGACGACGCCTACACCGCGCAGTTCCTCAGCACCGGGGTGACGGTACTCGGCAAATCACGGATGCCGGAGTTCGGCCTGAACCCGACGACAGAATTCCAAGCCGCCGAGCCGACCAGGAATCCGTGGAATCCGGAGTATTCGGTCGGGGGATCCTCCGGCGGTTCGGCCGCCATGGTCGCGGCCGGTGTGGTGCCGGTCGCCCATGGCAATGACGGCGGGGGATCGTTGCGGATCCCGGCCGCATGCGCCGGACTGGTCGCACTGAAACCGAGTCGATATCGACACCTGGACAACGTCCTCGACAAGCATCTGCCGATAAGGCTCATCTCCGAGGGCGTGTTGACCAGGACGGTGCGCGATACCGCCGCGTATACCGCCGCCGCCGAACGGTATTGGCGGAATCCGGATCTCGTGCCGATCGGCGAAGTGCATGGCCCGGCCGACCGCCGCCTGCGCATCGGACTGCTGACCACCGCGGGAACCGGTGCCGAACCCGATGCCGAAACCCGCGGCGCGGTCGAGTTCGCGGCAAAGCTGCTCGAACGCTCCGGACATCACATCGAGCCGATGGCCGTCCCCTTCCCGCCGCACCTGGCCGACGACTTCCTGTTGTACTGGGCGTTCCTTGCCGATATGTCGGCCATCGGCGGCAAGATCCTGCACGGCAGGTCATTCGATCGCCATGCGCTCGACGATCTCACGCGCGGTCTCGGCCGCTATCACCGCAAGCGCATCCTGCGCACACCGGCCGCGCTTCACCGGCTGCGCCGGGCGTACCGGATCTATGCGGAGGTATTCACGCGGTATGAGGTCGTCCTTTCGCCGGTGGTCACCCATGTGGTCCCGCCGCTGGGTTATCTCGATCCAAAAGTGCCGTCCGAAGAGCTGATCGAGCGGCTGCGGACGTATGTGGGCTACACCCCGATGAACAATGTGACCGGCTCGCCCGCCCTAGCGATGCCGATGCGCATCGGCTCCAGCGGTGTCCCGATCGGCGTCATGTGCAGTGCGGCCTACGGTGACGAGCGCACCTTGCTGGAGATCGGGTACCTGCTGGAAGCGGAGAATCCGTTCCCACGGATCGATGTGGAGCCCACGACGCCGCAGGCCTGATCCCGGCACCTCGCCGGAATAGCCCTCGGAAAGCCCGAATTGATTGCCCCGGTTGGAATCGCCACACAACCCTGGCGGGAGTCGCGTTCGGATGCTTCGATCATGGCATGACCGACGACAGCGAGGTGCCACGCATTGTTTCCGCCAGCCGAGAGATCGCGGCCGCGGCGGATGAAATCTTCGAGCTGATCGCCGAGCCCGCGCAACAGCCGCGATGGGATGGCAACGATAATCTGGCCGAAGCCCCGGCGGGTCAACGCGTCCGGAAGGTCGGCGAGGTCTTCGCCATGACCACCACCAAGGGCCACATCCGCGAGAACCACATCGTGGAATTCGAAGAGGGCCGCCGAATCGCCTGGCTGCCCGCGGAACCGGCGAGCGAACCGCCGGGTCATCTGTGGCGCTGGGAGCTCGAGCCGGTGGACGCGGCACGCACTCGGGTCACGCATACCTACGACTGGTCGCGATTGACCGACGAGAACCGACTCCCACGCGCCCGCGCCACCACGCCCGCCAAGCTGCAGGCATCCATCGACCGACTCGCCGCCATCGCCGAAGGGTAGGCATTGCTGCACTTTGCCCGACTCTGTGCCGAAATCCCAAGGCAGACCGGCGCGCTCGCATCGCTTGTCGAGAACGCCGATCCAGCGCTTCCGGTGCCGGACTGCCCGGGATGGAATCTCGGACAGCTGCTGCGGCATATCGGCGGCTACCACCGCTGGATGGAGACGATCGTGCGCACCCGCGCCGCGGGACCGGTCTCGGATGCACAGTTCAACGATCTGTCCGACTATCCGAGCGCCGTCGTGCCGTGGCTCACCGAAGGCGCCACCCGGCTGGCCGAAACCCTGTCGACGTCCGGGCCCGAGACGAAGGTCTGGACACCGGGACCCGGTGGTACGACGGTCTTCTGGGCGCGGCGCGCACTGCACGAGGCGGTGGTGCACGGCTGGGATGCCGCGGCGGCCGCAAAGGCCGAACTCGACGTGCCGGAAGATGTCGTGGCAGATGGCTTCGAAGAGTGGCTGGAGGTCGCCGCCGCGCCGACGAACCGGCATCGGTGATGCTACGTGGTAGTGCCGCCGATCTCCTTCGGTTCGTCTACCAGCGCCCAGCCCCGGGCAGGCTCGAAATCAGCGGCGACAGTGCCCTGCTCGACCTGTGGCGCGAGCGAACCGGATTCTGGCTCACCGTGGACGGATCGTGACATAGTTCGCCAACCAGTAGCCCCCGGGCGTGCGCGGCGCGAATAGTTTCGGCGGTCCGGGCATTCAGTGACCAGAATCGCCTGCACCGCAGGCAATGCGGCGGCATCTTAGGCGAGCACGCGCGGAATCGTCGCGACGGGAATATGCTCGAAGTAGCTGGCTGGTAGTTGTAATCGGGGTCGTCGTGTCGCATATCGATCCGCTTTCCACGCAACGCGACCTCACCTCAGGGTTCGCGGCAGAGCTGGCCGCTGCCGGATTCACCGATGCCGCCGAGATCGGACGTGGCGGATTCGGTGTTGTCTATCGGTGTGCCCAGCCCGCGCTCGAGCGCATGGTGGCGATCAAGGTGCTCACCGCCGATCTGGAATCGGAGAATCTCGAACGCTTCGTGCGCGAACAACTCGCCATGGGCAAGCTGTCGGGTCATCCCAATATCGTCAGCGTCTTCGAGGTGGGCTCCACCACGACCGGACGGCCCTACATCGTGATGCCATACCACCCGCACGGCTCACTGGATACCCGCGTCCAGGAGCACGGTCCGATCGGCTGGCAGGACGCGCTGCATATCGGCGTGAAAATCGCGGGCGCACTGGAGACCGCGCACCGGCGCGGCCTGCTGCACCGCGATGTGAAACCCGGCAATATCCTGCTCACCGAATACGGTGAACCGCAGCTGGCCGATTTCGGTATCGCCCGGTTGGTCGGCGGCTTCGAGACGACGGCGGGCACGATCACCGGTTCGCCCGCTTTCACCGCGCCCGAGGTGCTGCAGGGTCATGTCCCGGACGTGACCTCCGATATCTACAGCCTGGCCTCGACTCTGTTCTGCGCCAGCACTGGTCACGCGGTCTTCGAGCGACGCAACGGCGAGCAGTTGGTCGCCCAGTTCCTGCGCATCACCAAACAGCCGATACCGGATCTGGGGGAGGCGGGCCTGCCCCCGGACCTGACCGCCGCGATCGAAGCCGCGATGTCGCGTGAACGCACGCAACGGCCCTCCAGCGCAGCCGAATTCGGTGAGCAACTGCGCCAGATCCAGGAGCGGCACGGCCTGCCGCCCGACGATATGCCGGTCCCGCTACCCACCGCCGAACCCGTCGGGCATCGGCCATCGCCGACGCCCACCTCCGGTCGCCGCCGCACCTCGGCGACGTCATCGACCGTCACCCCACCCGTGCCCGCCACCCGCTTGCGGCCGCCGGTGGCCAATCGCCCACTGGTCGATCGCCAGCGCCTGCTCGCGCTGCTGCACAACGGTCGCAACCGTAGGCTCGCGGTCATCCACGGCCCCACCGGATTCGGCAAAACCACCCTCGCCGCCCAATGGTGTGCGGCGCTGACCGCCGAGGGCATTGCGGTGGCCTGGCTGACCGTTGATCACGACGACAACAATGTCGTCTGGTTCCTCTCGCATCTGATCGAAGCCATACGCGCCGCGCGACCCTCGCTCGCACGCGAACTCGGCGAGTTGCTCGAGGAGCACGGCGACGAATCCGAACGCTACGTACTGACCTCGCTGATCAACGATATCGACCGCCGCGGTGAGGAACTGGTCGTCGTCATCGACGATTGGCATTGCGCCACCGATTCCGCCACCACGCGCGCACTGCGCTTTCTGCTCGAAGGCTGCAGTCCCACATTGCATCTGGTGATCACCAGCCGCAATCAGGCTGGCCTGCCGATGAGTTCGATGCGGGCCCGCGACGAACTGGTCGAAATTGCCCCCAGCGCATTGCGTTTCGATGTCGCGGAGGCATATACCTTTCTGGTCGAGCTGGGCGGACTCGACCTGGATCGTGCCGATGTCGAGGATCTCACCGAATCCACCGAAGGCTGGGTCGCGGCGCTGCAACTGGCGGCACTGTCATTGCGCGGCAGTGACGATCCCGGCGAGTTGATCAGCCATCTGACCGGCCGTCACCACGCCATCAGCGAGTTCCTGGTGCAGAACGTCCTGGACACCCTCGAGCCTGGAATCCTCGACTTCATGGTGGCGACCTCCATCACGCCGCGGATCTGCGGTGAACTCGCCTCGGCGCTGACCGGTGTACCAGACGGGCAGGCGATGCTGGAGCAGATCGAACTCCAGGATCTGTTCCTGCGCAAGCTCGATGACGGCAATTGGTTCCGCTACCACCACCTGTTCCAGGATTTCCTGCAGCAGCGGCTGGAACGCGATCGGCCCGAACGGATAACCGAACTGCATCGGGAGGCTTCGCGGTGGCTGGCCGAGCATCGACATGTCAGCGAGGCGGTCGATCACGCCCTGCTGGCCGGGGACAAGCAGCGGGCCATCGAGATAGTCGAGCGGGACGGGATGTCGCTGCTCGAATATGGGCAGTTCGCCAGTCTCATCGGTCTGGTCAACAAGCTGCCCGCCAACATCATCGAAACGCATCCACGGCTGCAACTGGATCTGGCCTGGGCGAATATCCTGCTGCACCGGGCCGCACCGGCCGAACGTGCACTGCGCCTTGCGGAATCGACGCTGGACCTCGGTGAACTCGACGAAGCCGACACCGCGCGACTGCGGGCCGAGGCCGGTGTGGTGCATGCGGTGGTCGCGGTGCGCGCGGATGCGCTGGCCGGCGTCGACGACCTGTTGGCACCCTGCTTTCTCCGGGCCGAGGAACTGTCACCGTATGTGGTGGCGATCGGCGCGAATGTCGCGACCTTCGCCGCGGGGTATCGCTGCGACTTCGACGAGGCCCTGCGCATCCAGGAGTGGTCGGCACCGTATATGCGCCAGAACAAGGGCTTCTACAACAACATTCACGGACTGTGCTTTCTCGGGCTGGCCGCGAGCCTGCGACTCGATATCGCCAGTGCCGAACAGTACTTCCGCAAGGCGATGAAGGTGGCCAAGCAATCCGGCGGCAGTCATTCCTACGGCGCGCGGTTGGCCGGATCCCTGCTGGGCGAATTGCTGTATGAGCGTGGGGAAGTCGCGGAGGCGGAGCGGCTGCTCGATGAGGGCTACAAGTTGGGGCCCGAGGCGGGTGTCGTCGATTTCAAATTGGCGCGCTATGTCGTTGGGGCCCGCATCAAGGCGTTGCGCGGCGATCGGGCGGCCGCGATTCGCAGATTGAACGAAGGTGCGCGCGTGGCGCGTTCGATGTCATTGCCGCGACTGGGCGCCGAGGTGGAGAACGAGCGGCTGCGACTCGGATTGCCGCCGCATCCGGAATTCGGTCCACTACCCGTTGTCGAATACGGAAGTCGCCGCGAGCCGGTCGACCCGATCGACGAATTCACCGTACTGTATGAGGAATTCACCGCTATCCGGCTGCTGCTCGCCGCGGAAACGCCGGAAAAGACCGAACTCGCCTGCACATGGGCCCAGCAATGGGTGGATCTGCTCGAAACAGTCGAGCGACCCAGGGAATTGCTGAAGGCACGCCGAATGTTGATCGCCTGCCTCGCCGCCGCGGGCCGCATCGACGAGGCCAAGACCTTGCTGGCAACGGTAACCGCCCAGTGCGCCGAACTCGGATCGGTCCGCTATCTGCTGGACGGGGGGCCACACGTGATCGCCACACTCGCGGCCGTGTACGCAGACCAGCTCGCTGGGCGTTGGTGTCCCGAATGGCCGGACGTCCCAACGGAATTCCTGCTGGCATTGGTCAATGCAGATGCGGCGCAACGAATCTGAGTTCGTTCAAACGCGCGCCAGAATCCGCCCGTGCAGCACCACCACGAGCTGTGCGGGCAGATACAGGTCGGCCACCTGGTCGCGGTGTGGGCCGCGGGCGATGGGTTCCATCGCTTACAGGCTGAAGAAGATCTGACGCAGGACCAGGGCGACGATGAACACCACGGTGAACGCCAGATCGATGGATAGTCCGCCCAGCCGGACCGGCTGCAGGTACCGGCGCACCGGGGCGATCACCGGTTCGGTCGCGGCGTGGCTCAGGTCGCGGGCGCGGTTCACCCACCCCGGGTGCCTGCCCTCAGCGAGCACCCCTACCCAATCGAGTACCAGCCGGGCGAGCAGCAGCAGGATGAATACCGTCAGGGCTAACCCGAGCAAGGTGCCGATAAGGCTCATGTCGAACTCCTTCGTGGGTGGCCAACTACGAGTATCAACGGTCGGCACCGGCTGGGAAGTGCCGTATTCGTCGGGTTCTCAGTCGACTATCAGGTCGGTTAGCCTGTCCCGATGCACCGACCGCTCCGATATCTGCCGCTGGCCGTCCTGTCGACCCTGACCTGGCTGCTCGCCACCGGGCCGGTCGCGACCGCACAGGAGGCGTCGCATCTGATCACTGTGCAGCAGTCGGGAGTGCTGCGCGTCTGCACAACCGGCGACTATCCGCCCTACACCCTGCGCGAAGACGACAGCACCCACCGCGGCGTCGACATCACTCTCGCCACCGACCTCGCCGCCACTTTGCATGTTGTTCCGCAATGGATTCCGACAACCTGGTCCACCTTGACCGACGACTTCCTCGCACGCTGCGATATCGCCGTCGGCGGCATCTCCGACACCCCCGCCCGCCGTGTCGTCGCCGATTTCTCCATCCCCACCTCCATCGACGGCAAGACCCCCGTCGTCCGTCGCGCCGACGCCGACGACTACGCCACTGTCGACCAGATCAACCGGCCCGAGGTCCGGGTAATCGTCAACCGCGGCGGCACCAACGAAGCCTTCGCCCGCGCCAACTTCCCCGAAGCCCAACTCACCATCTGGCCTGATAACCTCACCATCTACGACCAGCTCGAACAACACAATGCCGACGTCTTCGTCACCGACTCGGTCGAGGGCCGCTACCGTCAACGCACCCACCCGACCCTCCAGGTCCTACACCCCGACACCCCCTTCGACTCCGCTCCGAAGGCCTACCTCCTGCCCAAGGGCGACACCCTCTTCAACACCGTCGTCAACACCTGGCTCGAATCCGAAATCCGCACCGGCAGAAGCAATCAGCTGTTGACCGACTGGATCGGCTGACACCTTCCGGCTATCGAGCCGAGCGGTTATCCTGCCACCGCCGCACCGCTGTTTGTACGGCCGCTTCGTCTCGAGAGCGTGGGCTCCGGATGCGCCTGCGGCGCCGAGTATCAACTCGCCGTCGGTGATCAGAACACCGCCTGCCCATGGGACGAAGTCGCCGCCGTAGAGGGGTCTGTCCAGTAAACGGCTCTGTCGCACTTTCGGCTCTGTCGCACTTTCGGTGGTCTGACCGGTATCGATGAGATCGTGTTGTCGTTGACCGCGAAAGGGTTGACCACCGATAGATCTCGGCCCATTTCGACGAGATCTATGGCGCGTCGGTCTCGCGCGACACCGTCTCACGCATCACCGACAAGGTGATCGCGGAGATGGCCGAGTGGTGCAACCGGCCACTCGAGCGGGTGTATCCGGTGCTGTTCATCGATGCCATCCATGTGAAGGTCAGGGATGGTCAGGTCACCAACAGGCCCGTATACGTCGTTATCGGCGTGACATGTGCCGGGGAACGCGACATCCTCGGACTCTGGGCCGGTGACGGCGGTGAGGGCGTCAAGTTCTGGCTGCAGGTGTTGACCGAGATCAAGAACCGCGGCACCGCCGATGTGTGCATCGCGGTCTGCGACGGGCTGAAGGGGTTGCCGGAGGCGATCAATACCGTGTGGGAACGAACTGTCGTACAGACATGCGTTATTCACTTGCTGCGCACTACATTCCGCTACGCATCCCGCACGTATTGGGCCGAGATGAGTCGCGATCTCAAACCGGTCTACACCGCCCCGACCGAAGCGGCCGCCAAGGAACGTTTCGGTGAGTTCGCCGCCAGATGAGGCGAGCAGTACCCAGCGATCGTGCGGTTGTGGGACAACGCATGGACCGAGTTCGTGCCGTTCCTCGACTACGACGTCGAGATACGGCGAATCACCTGCTCCACCAACGCAATTGAATCATTGAACGCCCGCTACCGGCGCGCGATCCGCGCCCGAGGGCACTTCCCGACCGAACAGATCCCGGGCAGTGTCGTTGCCGCACAAGGATGTTCACAACGCGCCAGGTTTCGGGACGTAGGTATCACCATAGATTGCAGTGGTGGTTGTCGGCTAACTCGGTGGTGATGCCGTGAGATCCCGGTGTCAGTCGGAGAACCGCGTCACCGCTGATGGTGGAGCGTGACCAGTGCGGTAGCCCAGGTTGGTTGGGGTTGCCAGTGCCGATGAAGTGGGCCCAGTAGTCGAGCATCGCTGTGGCCAGTGGTTGGGACGAGGCGACTACGGGTCCCGGTGAGGGGGTCAGGTCGAAAAGGTAGGTCAGTTCGGCACCGTGGGCGGCTCCGGTCGGCAGGCTGGGCGGGTACGGCGACGGGGCGGGGGTGGTCATGTCGGCGAATTCGTAGGTGTACACGGGCACTCTCGCCGCCAACGCCCGGGCGGTGTCGAGCATGGGGCAGGCCCAGCTGTGATCAGACAGGACCGCGGTGAGCGCGGCTGCGGGTGTTGGGTAGGCGCTGACCGGATAGTCGGCTTCCACGGCCGCCGCGACGGTGCCGAAAGCCGTGGACAGGATGCTGCGATACGAGTCGGAGGTGATAGGAGCTTGCTGGGTCGCCACGATCGCTGCCACCCATAGCGAATGACCGTTGGTCACTTCTCCGATCAGCACGGGAACGCGGGAGAACTTGCCCACCCGTAGAGCATCGAAGGGGTTACGCGGCAATGTCGGCGTGTCGTACGTAATCGTGGTGAAGCTAGGTGTTCTGGTTTGCAGAGTTGCGGTCGGCAGCGCGCGCAGGCATCGCTCGACTTCCGCGGGGTCGCTGCAACCGAACTCGGTCGCTGCTTGTACGGCGGTGGCTTCGTTGTCGGTGCGTGACCGGTACGGCGCGAACGGTGGAGAACCCGAGTACAGTGCGCCGGAAGGCCATTCGATGGCGCAGGACCCGCTCTGGACGATGGCCCTGTCAAACAGTCCGGCCGACGAGGGCATGGCCAGCTGTGCGCAAATACTCATGCCGCCATAGGATTCGCCTGCGACGGTCACGTTGCGAGCGTTGCCGCCGAACGCCGCGATATTGTCACGAACCCACCGCAGCGCCAGCTGCTGGTCCTGCAGGGCGAGATTGCCTCCGCTGGAGGCAAAGGCCGGATGGTTGAACAATCCGAAGACGCTGAGGCGGTAGTTGATCGTGACCACGACTACTCCCCGAGAGACGAACCCGGTGGGTCGATAGTCGGCTCCGGCTCCGGCGAATCCGCCGCCGCCGTGAATCCACACCATGACGGGTGCCGGACGGGCCGGATCGAGCCGTGCGGGCGTGCTGATGTTGAGGTAGAGGCAGTCTTCTTGCAGTACCTGCGCTGAAGTTTGGCCTGGGTCCTGTACGCATCCGGGCGTGGGGGCAGCGGCGTCCCGCACACCATCCCACAGAGCCATCGGTCGGGGTGGCTGCCAGCGCAGTTCGTTGAGGGGAGGCTGTGCATACGGCACCGAGGTGAACAGTCGGTGGCCCGACCCGTCGACGGTGCCGCGGATCATGCCTGCGGTTGTACTGACGACCACGCCGTCGTCCGACCCGAGTTCGGTGTCCCCGGCGGTACACGCGCTGGCAGCAAGAATTGCCGTCATCGCGAAGCTCAGTACCGCAGTCGTATGAACACGGGTGTTCATATGCGACGACGGTCTTCGTTCCGGCTGCCGGACGAGCCAAACGCAGCCCACCCGGCCATGATGAGTCCCGCGACCCCGATCGGCCATGAGACCCACGCCGGAGCACCCAGTCCGCCGATGAGAATGCCCGACACCCCGAACGACGAACCCCACAGGGCCTCGGTGATCCCCGACCCGAATCCCTGCACAACTAGGATTGCCGCCAGCAGCCACAACCAGTTCCGCCGTGTCCGGTCCTTCTCCGAGCTCATCTCTGTCCTCCTAGTCATTATGATGCAACTGCATCGGAACGCGATCCTAAAACACTTTTCGATGCAATTGCATCAGTACCAAGGATGAGCTTCCATAACCGTGAGGATGAGGGTCGACGCGAGTCACGGGTTGTCACAGCGGCGAGGGTGAGGACAGTAGATGCCACGATATGTCGATCACGACGCCCGGCGCACCGAGATAGCGCGGGCGGTGTGCGAGTTGATCGCCGAGCGGGGGATCGAAGCGGCGACTCTTCGCGAAACCGCGGCCCGTGCTGGGGTTTCCATGGGAGCAGTGCAGCGCGCCTTCTCGAAGGATGGCATGTTGCGGTTCACGCTCGACCACATATCCACGCAGATCAAACAGCGCGCCACCGAACGTATCGAAGCATCCGGTGCGCCCGGGTCGGCCCGCGTGTTGTTGACGGTGACACTACAGGAGCTCGCCATCGCCGATCCCGAGCAGTGCGCCGCGGCGCGGGTGTGGCTGGCCTTTCTGGCTCACGCAACGACACATGCGGAGTACGCGGAGGCCATTCGAACCGCTCACCGTGAGACACTGGAGCTGATCATCTGGTTGATCGAATACGGTCGCGGCATCGGCGAATTCCGCGACGACGTAGATCCCGAACCTACAGCGCGCGGCCTGCACGCGCTCATCGATGGCTTCACACAGCACGCCGCACTCGGTCATGCCGTGGGTATCCGCGAGCTCATCGAACATGCTGTCCGGCCGCTGTGCCCTTGAGTGCGATTCCCCTCATATCGTGGAGGCCTGACCATAGAGGAAAGGCCAGATGGCGGAGAAGAGCAAGTTCGATCGAGAGTTCTATGAGGGTGCGGTGCGGATCGTACGGGAGACCGGGCGTCCGGTGGCGCAGGTTGCCCCCGAGTTCGGTGTCAGACTCGAGACGGTGCCGCCGGCGAGCGGTTGAGCGAGTCCGAACGCGAGGAGGTTCAGCCCACGGGTGTAGCCGAGTGCCTTGATCTCCCGAAACAGCTGTCTGACCGGCACGCCAGGCTCGGCGACCCGCCGGGCCCGCAGGTGGTCACGATAAGGATCGACCAGCCCAGGTCCGTATCGAGGCGGACGACGCAGCGAATCCGGCTCTGGCGCACGGGAATACCGCTTCACCGTGTTCAACGCCAGCCCCAGCCGGCGGGAACAGTCCAGCAACCCGACACCGGAGTCGATCAACTTGGATGCTGTCGACGATCCCGCCGGGCAGTTCGATCTGGCCGGAGGGCCGCACAAAACTAACGCCGATAGCCCCGGGCCGTCAAAGCAGCTCCCGCCAACCGTCCACGCCATCATCTTCGTTCGTCGAGACCCGTTATTGACAGCAAATGGTCGAGCTGTCAACGTATCGGAGCACATCGGGGTACGTGATCGGCTCGGTGCTCCGGTGCCGGCGAATCGGAGAGTGCTTGATGGGGTTTCTCGAACCCGACCTGCCTGTGGTCGATATGGCGGAGTGGAGCAAGGGCACTCGCAGTGAGCGGATCCGGCCGATGGCGCGGCACTGGGCGGAGGTGGGATTCGGGACGCCGGTCGCGCTGCATTTGTTCTATGTCGGCAAGGTCTGTCTCTATATTCTCGGTGGCTGGCTGATCGCGTTGGCCACCAAGGGGATCGATGGATTCGCGGATGTCGATGCGTGGTGGTCGGAGCCGATCGTCTTCGAAAAGGTTGTGCTGTATACGCTGCTGTTCGAGGTGGTCGGTCTCGGGTGCGGGTTCGGTCCGTTGAACAACAGGTTCTTTCCGCCGATGGGTTCGATTCTGTATTGGTTGCGGCCCAAGACCATTCGGCTGCCGCCATGGCCGAGCGTAGTACCGCTGACCAAGGGGAACAGCCGTTCGCTGGTGGATATCGGGCTGTACGCAGCGCTATTGGTGATGACCGTGGTCGCCTTGCTATCCGACGGAACCGGAGCGGTGCCCGAGTTGGATACGACGGTCGGGCTGCTGCCGGTGTGGCAGATCGCGGTGATCCTCGGCCTGCTGGCGCTGACCGGGTTGCGCGACAAGGTGGTATTCCTGGCGGCGCGCGGGGAGGTCTATGCCACGCTCGCGGTTACCTTCCTTTTCGCCGCCGATATGGTCGTCGCCTCGAAGCTGGTCTTTCTGGTGATCTGGATGGGCGCGGCGACATCGAAGCTGAACAAGCACTTTCCGTTCGTGGTGTCCACGATGATGTCCAATAGTCCGGTGTTCCGGCGAAAGTCGCTCAAGCGGAAGTTCTTCGAGAACTTTCCCGACGACCTGCGGCCGGGTCGTCTGTCCCGCGTTTTCGCCCACGGCGGTACGACCGTCGAGATGTGCATTCCGCTGGTGCTGTTCTTCTCCCACGGTGGCTGGCTGACAGCGGTCGCCGCATTCGTGATGGTGTGTTTCCATCTGGCGATCCTGACCGCCATTCCGATGGGTGTTCCGCTGGAATGGAACGTCTTCATGATCTTCGGTGTGCTCGTATTGTTCCTCGCGCACGCTGATCTCGGCCTCGGTGATCTGCACCACCCGGCTCCGGTGGTGCTGCTGTTCCTGGTCATCGCGGGCATCGTGATCGCTGGGAACCTTTTCCCGCACAAGATTTCGTTCCTACCGGGCATGCGTTACTACGCCGGTAACTGGGACACCACGATGTGGTGCATCAAACCCTCCGCCGCCGGAAAGATCGGGCGCGACATCGTCGCGATCGCCAGCATGCCGCAGGCCCAACTGGAACGGTTCTACGGCAAGGACCGCGCCCAGATCCCGATGTTCATGGGATATGCCTTCCGCGCCATGAACACCCACGGCCGCGCCCTGTTCACCCTCGTGCACCGAGCCATGCCACCCGGCCGCGAGGACGAATACACCCTCACCGACGGCGAACGCATCTGCAGCACCGCCCTCGGCTGGAATTTCGGCGACGGCCACATGCACAACGAACAACTCATCACCGCCATGCAAGAGCGCTGCCACTTCGAACCCGGCGAAGTCCGCGTAGTCCTCCTGGATGCCCAACCCATCCACAAACAAACCCAGTCATATCGCCTGGTCGACGCCGCCACCGGCGAATTCGAACGCGGCACAGTAAAAGTCGCCGACATGGTGACCCGCCAACCCTGGGCCGACGACGTCCCCGTCCACGTCATACACACCGACCGCGACTGATCGGATGGTCGCGCCTGCGGATCGTCACTCGAGCCCGTTGAACGGGCGCACGCCCGCTACCCGTGGGTCCAGTTCCGTTGGTCCCGCGCTCTCGGCGGCGCGATCCGCTCAGCGGCACTGTCCTGCGACGGCCGCCACTGGTACGTATCGTTCCTCGTCGAGGACGGCATAATCGCGCCGGAACGGCACGTGAGCGCGGTATGTCCGGTCTGAATCCCCCGGCTTCAGGCGCAGGGAGGAAGTCGAGTAGACCTGTACCGAAGCGACATCGACCAGGAGATAAGGCCATGAATGTCAGTGCGGGACGCGGTGAGCCGTTGGTGCTGTTGCACGGTGTAGCGATGTCGGCGCGTGTATGGGATCCGTTGATTTCGCAGTTGTCCGCCCGATACCAGGTGCTCGCACCGACCGCGCTGGGGCATCGGGGTGGGGCGGTGGTGTCGCGGCGGCCGGCGCGGATCACCGACTTTGTCGACGAGGTCGAACGTCTGCTCGACGAAAATGGTTGGGCGACAGCACATCTGGTCGGCAATTCGCTCGGCGGGTGGACCGCCATCGAGTTGGCGCGGCGGGGTCGTGCACGTACTGTCTGCGCGCTCTCACCCGCCGGATTCTGGGATGCGGGCGGAACCGGGCATGCCGATTCTTCCGCCACCATCGCGCGCAACGTCACCTTCGCGCGCCTGACCCGGCCGCTCGCACCGCTGACGCTACGGTCATCGCTGGTGCGGCGGTTGGCCTTGCGGGTCATCGCCGAACACGGCGATCGCCTCGAATCATCGGCCGCCGAGGGCATCGTCGCGGATCTTCTCGGCTGCACGGTCACCGATGATCTGCTCAATACCAAAGATGCGATCGCGGAGTTCGAGCGGCTACCTTGCCCGATCACCGTGGCCTGGTCGCAGGCCGACCGTATCTTTCCGGTAGCGGTCAATGGCGCGATCGCCCAGCAGCGCCTACCAGGTGTCACGTTCGAGGTTCTGCCCGGTGTCGGGCACGTCCCCATGATCGATGACCCGGCGTTGGTCCTGCGCACCATCCTGACCTGCACCAGCGAGGCTCCGTCTCCGGATGATTCGCCACCGGAGGTGAGGGGGCCGGAGCGCGCACCTGGTCCCGTTCCTCATCCGAAGCTGTAGCGGACGCCGGTCAGTTGACGACGCCGTATCCGCGGCCGGGCAACTCCGATGGCTGACCCTGGCGCGCCGCGCCCGCACACCTGAGACCGAGCGGTGAAACTGTCGGTAGTCACAAACGTGAGACAGGGAGGCGACATGCACTGGGATCAGATGTCCGCAACGCCCGATGACCTCCGCGAGCGGGTGATGCGGGGGCGTCGAAGTGCCGGGCAACTCGGGGTGCTCGGGTCGATCATCGCGGCGGCGGAAGGTTCGTGGCTCGGTGCGATGGATACCGACAGTCGGGGGGCGGCCGAGTTGCGAATGCACCTCGCCGGGCGTTTCCGCCTGACCGCGGTCGTGACGAGTGCCGGAAAGTTCGATCTCGTGCAGCTGACGGGACCGAGCGCCGATCGGGTGCTGTCGTCGAAGCCGTCGATGCGGCGCGGGTGGGATACGGATCAGCGCATGCCCAAACAGCCGGACTGGCTGGATTACGTTGTGGGCTGGGTGATGTACGCCAGTGCGGAGGTCGACCGTCGTGCGATCGTCGAGTGGCGGCTGGCCGGTGCCGACCGGAAGTTGGCGGCAATGAACGACACGGTGGACAACCTGCGCGCCAGCCTCCGGGAACGCGAACAGTTGCGTGATGAGCTGGCCGCCGAGGTCGCGGACTTGCGCAATGAGCTCGAATCCCGCACCGGGAGTTAATAGTCGTTCCCACCGGTGGCAGATGGTCGCCCGTCCAGACATACTCGACGCTTGACATGACAACGTCGGTGAAAGGTGTCCGGGCATGACCATCGGCCCGCTGACTGCACTGGTACTGCTCGCCGCCGGCCTGCTCTTCGTGACGGCGCTCGGCCTCGGAGTGTGGAAATGGTTGGCGATGGTCGGCGCACCCGATGGCCGGGCGCACCCGTACGTCGATATCGCGCACCGCTCGGCCCTGCTCTATTCGTTCGCGACCGCGATGATCGCGATCTTCGTGGAACTATCCGACTGGCCCGCCGCCGTCAACGCGACCGCGGCCACTGTGCTGATCCTGATGTTCGTCATCACCATCGCCAACTACATCAACCACGGTATCCGCCGCGACACCGACAACCAGATGCACAATCCGCCGCCGGCCATGCGCTGGGTACTGGTCGCACTGATCCTCGGCGAAATCGGCGGATTCTGTGTCCTGCTAACAGGATTCGCCGCCGCGCAATTCTTCTAGTCACGCGACCCCGATCGCAGGAAATCGTCGCGGGGTTCGACACACGCTAGGCCATCAGCTTCGCCGCCAGCGACTACCTTTGCCCCAGCGGAACTCTCGGGCGTGTTCTGCATGGACACCACGGTGAGCGCGCCCGCCGCTCGCCGCACCCGATCCTCGTTGTCATCATCGAGCACCACCTTCGCCAGCGCGCCCGCGATGAATCGCGTCCGCCAGGCACCTCTGGTGTCAAGTGGTGCTCGGCGCGTCGAATACTTGTGCCGCAACCAATTTTGCGGCACAAGGCCAACTACTACGTGGTGGTCTGCCGCCTCGGCAGCTTCCAGCCCGGTCGCGGGAAGTGGCAGGTGTAGCCGTCCGGATAGCGCAGCAGGTAGTCCTGGTGCTCGGGCTCGGCCTCCCAGAACTCGCCGGCCGGGGTCACCTCGGTGACCACCTTGCCGGGCCACAGGCCCGAATCCTCGACATCGACGATGGTCTCGAGCGCGACGCTCTTCTGCTCGTCATCGAGATAGAAGATCGCCGAACGGTAGCTGGCACCGATGTCGTTGCCTTGGCGGTCCTTCGTCGTCGGGTCGTGGATCTGGAAGAAGAACTCCAGCAGCGCCCGGTAGTCGGTCTGCGCCGGGTCGTAGATGATCTCGACGGCCTCGGCATGGCCCGGGTGATTGCGATAGGTGGGGTGGTCGTTCTGCCCGCCGGAGTAGCCGACTCGCGTCGAAATCACTCCCGGCTGCTTACGGATCAAATCCTGCATGCCCCAGAAGCAGCCGCCGGCCAGAATCGCCTTTCGCGTGTCGCTCATGACTCCGCCTCGCTGGTGCTCGGCTCCGTCACGACCGACAGGTCGGCTGTGCTGATTGTTCGCTCGCTCATGCGTCCTCCTTAGTGAACAAACTCTTGTACCGACCGTAACCTTCCGCCTCGAGGTCATCGAGGCGGATGAACCGCAGGGCCGCCGAGTTGATGCAATACCGCAGGCCTCCCGCCGCGCGCGGTCCGTCGGTGAACACATGCCCCAGATGGCTGTCACCGTGCGCCGAACGCACCTCGGTGCGGATCATCAGATGACTGAAATCCCGCTTTTCGAGCACGTTCTCGCCCTCGATCGGCTTGGTGAAACTCGGCCATCCCGAACCGCTGTCGAACTTGTCGACCGAGGCGAACAACGGTTCACCGGACACCACGTCCACATAGATACCTGGCTCGTGATTGTCCCAGTATTCGCCCGTGAACGCCCGCTCGGTCCCGTTCTCCTGGGTGACGTGGTACTGCTCGGGCGACAGCGCGTCCACCGCGGCGGGGTTCCGGTTGTATTCCTTTGCCACCTGACCTCCTCATATCGGCCCCACGTACAACCCGCGGTCCGATCCGGAAAGTCCCCGCCGACCAGCGCGTCACACTTCCGTCATTATTGCGTGGCCAGAACTCGTGCAACGTGGGTGCGAAGTCGAAAATTCACCGGTTCGTGCGGAAGGCATCGCGGAGCCAAGGCGCCCGGCGGTGGTGCGGGCGGAACCGGTCGGCCCAGCGCGGGTTCGATTCGTCGCGGCGGTAGGCAGCGAGCTGGCCCGCCATCGCAAAATGTAGGTGGGTGGCCTTGCCGATCACCTCGCCATCGGTGGCCAGGGCCTCCGGCCTGGGCAATTGCACATAGAGTTCGGGTAGGCGGCGCTCGCCGTAGACCTTGCTGTGGCCGATCGCGGCCAGCAGCAGCGCCACCAACGCGCGGGTGCGCGACCAGCGCAGATCGGCGCGCAGCCAGCGGACATCCAGTAGTCCGGCGTCGAGCCGGTCGCGGAAGGCGGGTACGGCGCCGTGCGGGTGGTAGGGGCCGTTGCCGATGAACAGGAACCACACTCGCTGCCAGCGATCGTCGAGATAGATCTCGATCGGTTCGGACCGGTGCAGGGTGACCAACAGCGCGGCAGCGAAGGCGGGCCATTTGCCCCAGCGCGCCTGCCACTTCTCGCGCAGCCGCACCAGGTCAGGATAGGCGCCGATGCTGGCGGTATTGATCAAATGCCTGGTGTGCGAACCGGTTTCGTCACCGTACTCGACGCGCGCGATATCGACCGCGACCGCCTCACCCGCACCGGTGGCATCGATCACTTCGATCAGGTCGTAGACGCCGAGATCACGGGCGAAATGGTTGAGCGTGCCGGTGGGGATGACGGCTAGTGGCAACTCGTGCCGCAGCGCCACCGCGGCCGCGGCCGCCACGGTGCCGTCGCCACCGGCGATGCCCAACGCCAGCACCCGCCCGGCGCCTTCGGCGAGCGCCCGTTCGAGTTGTTCGGCGGCATCCAGGTCGGGTTCGGTGCGCAGAACGGTGGCGGCGGGCAGGGCCGCGATGATATCGGCGGTGGGATCGTAGTTCGGATCGCCGGAAACCGGATTCACCAACACCAAAAGCCCCTCGCCCGCCTCTAGTGCGGGCGCCTCACGGACCAGCCTGGCTTGTGCCTCGTCCGATTCACGCACGGGCCACCAGCGTCGGGTGGCCAATGCGATACCGGAACCCACGGCCGCTCCGACGAGCACATCCGAGCTCCAGTGCACGCCGGTGTGCACCCGCGAGTACGCGACGGTGGCTGCCAGCGGGGCGACAACGAGTGCGGTGCGCGGACTTTCGAGCGCGACCGCGGTGGCGAATGCCGCCGCGCAGGCGCTGTGCCCGGAGGGGAAGGAGGAGGACTTCGGGGCGGGCGTCAGCCGCCGGTATGCGGGCAATAGTTCGGCGGCCGGTCGGCGTCGCGCAATGAGCGTCTTGAGGCCGAGGTTGACGGCCAGGCTCGCGCCCCCCACCGACACGACTCCGCGCAGCGCGGCCCGCCGCGGTGTGCCTTGGCGGGTGGCGAGCAGCGCGGCGCTGGCCAGCCACAGCGCACTGAAATTGGCACTCTTGGTGAGCCGAAGCAGGCCGCTGTCGACCATCGAGGCCGGCAACTCGGCGACCGCGCTGCCGACCGCCCGATCGAATCGTCCGACCCTGTAGAACTTTCGGCGTACCCAGCTACTCACCCGCTCGACCTTACCGATCGCTGCGGACAACCTGGTGCGGCTCGTGGCCCAGGGCAGTGCGAAGCAGGTCATAGGTCAATAGGGTTGACCTATGACGAGCAACCCGTTCTTCGAGCCAAGTGCGCTGCCGTATGAGCTTCCTCCGTTCGCCGAGATCGGTACGGAGCACTATTTGCCCGCGTTCGAGCGAGGGATGGCGGAGCAATTGGCAGAGGTTGCCGCCATCAGCTCGAGCGGAGAGGAGCCGAGTTTCGCGAATACCATTGCGGCCTTGGAGCGTTCGGGGGCCGTGCTGATCCGGGTCTCGAATGTGTTCTTCAATATCACGGGCTCCGATTCCAGCGAGACCACCGATGCGATCGAGGCCGAGGTATCGCCGAAGCTGGCAGCGCATCGGGACGTGATCTATTTGGATACCCAACTCTTTGCACGGGTCGAGGCGCTCTATGGGCGCGGGGCGGAATTGGGCTTGGATCCCGAGGAAGCGCGGCTGTTGGAGCAGTATCACATTCGGTTCGTGCGGGCGGGGGCTCGATTGGATACGGCGGGGCAAGCGCGGTTGCGTGAGTTGAATGCGGAACTCGCTGCGGCGGCTACGGAATTCGGTCAGAACATTTTGGCGCAGACCAATGGTGCGACGGTGGTCGTCGAGTCGGCAGCGGAATTGGCGGGGCTGGGGCCGGCCGCCGTGGCCGCGGCCGCGGAGAACGCTCGGGCGATGGGGCGCGAGGGCGCGTGGGCGCTTCGGCTGCAGAATGTTTCGAATCAACCCGTGCTGGCGGAACTTGCCGACCGGGATCTGCGGCAGCGCGTGATGGCGGCTTCACTGGGCCGCGGGTTGGGTGACAACGGTGCGCTCGCCGTGCGGATCGCCGCATTGCGAGCGGAACGGGCCGCGCTGCTCGGCTATTCGGATCATGCGGCGTATACAGTCGAGGATCAGACCGCCAAAACCCCTGCGGCAGTGGAGGAGATGCTAGAGCGATTGGTTGCACCAGCGGTGGCCAATGCGCAGCGGGAGGCGGCCGAGTTGGCGCAAGCCATGGGTGGGCAGGAGCTGCGCTCCTGGGATTGGCAGTTCTGGTCGGAAAAGGTTCGGGCCGAACGGTTTTCGGTGGACGCGGAGGCGTTGCGTCCCTATTTCGAGCTCGAGCGGGTGTTGCGCGACGGGGTGTTCTTCGCCGCAGAGCAGGTGTACGGGATCACCTTCCAGGAGCGCAAGGATCTGGTCGGATACCACCCGGAGGTGCGAATCTTCGAGGTATTCGACGCCGACGGCAGTGCGCTCGGACTGTTCCTCGGTGACTTCTTCGCGCGACCGTCGAAGCGCGGCGGGGCGTGGATGAACGCATTGGTCAGCCAGTCACGGCTTTTGGGGAAGCGGCCGGTGGTGGTCAACAACCTCAATATCGTGAAGCCGCCCGCGGGCGAACCTGCCCTGCTCACCTGGGACAACGTGCGCACCCTCTTCCACGAGTTCGGGCACGCGCTGCACGGGCTGTTCTCGGATGTGACGTATCCGTTCTTCTCAGGCACCAAAGTACCGCGGGATTTCGTCGAATTCCCATCCCAGGTGAACGAGATGTGGATGTCGCGACCGCACGTACTCGCCAACTACGCCAGGCATATCGAGACCGGTGAGCCGATGCCCACCGAACTGGTCGAGCGGATGGCCGAGGCCGCGCGTTTCGGCACCGGCTTCAAGACCGTCGAATACCTCGGCGCGACACTGCTGGACTGGGCGTGGCACCGCGTACCCGCACCCGAGGCGCTGGCCGACACCGATGCCGAGGCGTTCGAAGAGGAAGCTTTGCGCAAGGCCGGTCTGGCCATCGACGCGATTCCGCCGCGCTACCGAACCGGCTACTTCGCCCACATCTTCTCCGGCGGTTACGCGGCGGGCTACTACTCCTACATCTGGAGCGAGGTGCTGGACGCGGACACCGTCGAATGGTTCGACGAGGGCGACGGGTCCATCCGCGAGAAGGGCGAGACCTTCCGTCGCGAACTGCTCTCCCGCGGTGGCTCGGAGGACCCGCTCGCGGCCTTCGAATCCTTCCGCGGCCGCGCCCCCGAAATCGAACCGCTGCTGGTCCGACGGGGTCTGATGAACTGATCCCGCGCTGGAACCGGCTGTGGTGCAGCCGGTTCCAGCGCGGGATCGCTACCCGAACAAGCCGCCGAGCACGCCGCCGCTTTGTCCGGCCTCCTGACCGCCACCGGTGCCGCCGATGAAACCGCCCGGTGGCAGTTCCGAGGGCTGCACGATGACGAAGCCGCGCCCGGTGAACGACAGCGTCAGGCCCTCTCCGGTGCTGCGGCCGATGAGTCGGCCGAGGCCGAAGGAGTCGTTCCGTTTGATGCCGGTGGACAGGCTCGACGACCAGGCCACCGCGGCCTGCGGATCGGCGTAGGTCGGTTGGTCGACATTGAGGACGACGGGCGAGCCGTGCGTGGTGATGGCGATGCGACCGCGCCCGCTGAACACGCAGTTGAAGAAACCCGCGTTACTGGCGAAACCGGCTGCGCCCTGGACCCTTTGGATGTTGTAGGACAGCGATGTATCGAAGGCGAGCACATTCGAGCCGTTGATGGTGAGGCCATCGGTGCCGTCGAGGTCGACGGTGTGCACATCGGCGGCGGAATCGGCGAGGAACAGGTCGCCGCGACCGGACACCTGCATCAGGGGCACCCCCTCGCCGGTCAGCCGCTGCTGGATCGCACGGCCTATTCCGCCCGAACCGAGCGCCTTGAACTGCAGGTCGCCCTGGTAGGCGACCATCGAGCCGGCCCGCGCCATGGTCTCGCCGTTGACGGCGACCTTGATCATCTTGCCGCCCTGCTTCTGGATGCCGATGCCGTTGACCTCGGCGTGGCTCGGATTGAATAGTTCGCTCTGCATCGGCAGCGCTCCTTGCTGGGGTGCAATCGGTGGTGGCGGCGGCACGGCGCCGGACGGGGGATAGGCCGGCGGAACCGGAGCCTGATAGTGCGGTTGGGCTGGATATTGCGGCGCCGCCGGGGGCACCGGAGCCTGGTACTGCGGCTGGGCTGGGTATTGCGGCGGTACCGGAGCGGGCGGCACCGTGGCCTGCGGCTGGTACTGCGGCTGAGCCGGAGCGGCTGGCGATGCTGTTTCGGGTTCGTCGTCGATATTCACACCGAATGCCGTCGCGATTCCGGCCAGACCGTTGTCATAACCCTGCCCGACCGCGCGCACCTTCCACGCACCGCCGCGCCGGTAGATCTCCACGCACACAACGGCCGTCTCGGTGCTGAGCCCGGTCATCGGGAAGGTCAGCGTTGCGGCATCGGATCCGATCGTCGCGGTCAGCGAACTCGCGCCCGCGAAGGTCGGCGGCCCACTGCCGTCGAGGCTGGCCGTGACCACGACCTTGTCGACGTCGGCGGGCAGCGCGGAGGTCTGCACATCGACCATATCGCCGGCACCGCGGCCGTGCCGATAGGTGACACCGGGTCCGGCCGGTTGATTGAAGAAGACGAAGTCGGCATCGGAGCGGACCCTGCCGTCGGCGCCGAGCAGCAGCGCCGATACATCGACCGGCGCTGCGCAGGTGACGGTCACGATCATCCGGTCGCCGGGCGCGGGGCGATTCTCCCCGCGTGCGAGTGCGGTCACGGCGGACCGCCCCGGTCGATATGTCCGAGTGGCATGCGATTCACGGGATCAAGTGTGTCGCGAGTCCCGTCCGATTGCCACCACCCGCGATAGATCCGGCCACGGCGGCCTGCGCAGCACCGCGAGCGTGGCGATGACCGCGGCCAGCAGACCGATCATTTCACCCATCAGCGCGATCCGCGTCGCATCGACGGCGGGTGTCCAGCTGACCGCGCCTTCATGGACCACGAACGCACCAACCGGACGCGCGCTGTGCAGCAGGCCGCCGGTCCTGGCGACGGTGATGATCGTGGTGCCGTCGGATGTTTCGTACGGTTGCCCGTAGATAAGCGAATCATCCACTGTGCGTAGTGAATTCAATTGGCTTCGAAGCATTGATTCCTCCCCTCGATGCGGAACCGGCGGTGGCGCGGCCCTCTTGGAGTATCGGCGGCACCACCAAATGTGGCAAGGCTGCCCTGCGGCGGGGTGTGGTACGAAGTTGCGAGATTTGGCGGTGAGAGGCGAGTGGGTTGTCGGCGAGGCTTTTGCGGTGGTCGGTGCTGGTTGTGGTCGGTGCGGCGCTGATCACCGTGCCGGGGGCACAGGTCGATCCGGAATACCGGTTCTATCACCAGAGACTGCACTGGCACGCTTGCGGTCTCGAGGATCTGGACAAGGCCGGGGCCGAATGCGCGGATGTGCTGGTGCCGCTCGATTATTTGCGACCCTCCGATCGCACGCTGAAGATCGCGATATCGCGAGTTCGGGCCAGCGGTCCGGATCAGCGTCATGGTGTTCTGCTGGCCAATCCGGGTGGGCCGGGTGCATCGGGACTGGACACCGTGGATCTGCTCGGCGACGTGCTCACCCCGCAGGTGCGGGCCCGTTTCGATTTGATCGGTATGGATCCGCGTGGTGTCGGCGACTCCGGGCGCACGCCGCGCTGCGGATGGCCGGTCGGCGAAATGATCCATTCGGCGGGTGTGGATGCGCAAGGCTTCGCGCGTGAAACCGCACTGGCGGCGGATATGGCAGCGGGCTGTCTGGCCGATGATCCGGTGAAGGTGCGCCAGCTCACCACCCGCAATACCGCTCGCGATATGGATGTCATTCGAGTGGCGCTGGGCGAACCGAAGCTCAGCTATTACGGCGTCTCCTACGGCACATATCTCGGTGCGGTATTCACCCAGATGTTCCCGGACCGCAGCGACAGGATGGTGTTCGACAGCGCGATCGATCCGGATCGATATTGGACCGGCCTCGTTCAGGATTGGGGTGCCTCGGACGAGCAGGCGATCGATGAATGGTCGAATTGGGCTGCGGGACAGGATGATAAGTATCACTTCGGTTCGTCCCCGACCGACGTGCGGGCATGGTTGACAGAGCTGATCGTCGCAGTGGCACGGCAACCGATCGTGATCGAAGACTTCCCGATCAACGATCACTGGCTTCCCTTTCTCCTACACAACCTGGTGACCGACTTCCGGCGCAACCAAGTGCTGGCCGAAACGCTACGAGAGATCGCCGATGCGGCGGGCGGCCCTCCCGTGGCCGCGCGAGCGCCACGCTTGCAAATCGTCTTGCAGGCCTTGCGATCCGAGGAGAACTCCGTCCTCGCCCAGATCGCCTGCGGCGATGCCGCGGCACCGACGGATTCGGCATGGTATGCGGGCAATATCGAAGCCAGCCGTGCCACCCAGCCCATATTCGGTCCGCTGGCCAACAACATCCAGCCGTGCGCATTCTGGCCCAGACCCGTCGAACCCGCCACCACCGTCCGGAATTCGGTTCCGGTGCTCATCCTGCAGGCGACCGGTGATGCCCGAACCCCGTACACCCACGGCATCCGACTACATCAGCACCTGTCCGCATCCCGTTTGGTCACACTGCAGGACATCCGCATCCACATGACCTTCCGGCCGGATCTGAGCGCCTGCGTCAACAACGCGATCAATACCTACTACGCCGATGGCACCCTGCCCGCCGCCGACGTCACCTGCCACGCGGACCAGTAGGTCAACCGGGAACCACTGCCCATGAGTGATACCGCGACGCCGCATTCCACAGGAAGAAACTGTTCGTCCCCGCCGCGGCCGCGGCATCGATCTGCGCTTTGACCTCGGCATCCCCGTAGTTCACTCCAAGGCTGAAATCCTGCAGCCACGGAATGACTTTCGCGCCGGTGCCTTTGGTCTGTTCGAAGAAGTCGGCCAGCGACCGGAAAATGATGTCGTACGGCTGGGCATTGGGGTTGGTGACACCGTACTCACCCGCATTCCAGTGCGACGGGTACAGCATCGGAGCGACATAGTCGACGTACCGGGCGATCTGTCGTATGTCTTGCGCGATCTCATCCGGCCGCGTCGCAGCGATGCCGAACACCGCGGCACTGAGATTCGCGCCTTTGTCGCGCACCGGATCCCGGCTCTCGTGTAGGAACTCGGCGATGGAATCACTCGGCGTAACGGTCAGCCCCGGAAACTGCATCTGCGACAGTGCACCATCGGGCCGTCGGACATAGTCGTACATGATTCCGTCGAAGCCGAGTTCGGCCGCCTCGGTGGCGAGATCGATGTTGTACTTGCGGATTTCGGGATTGGCGAAATTGGTGAATGCGATCGCACCGTACTTGCTGGCGTACGGCTGACCGGAGGGATTCTGGATGACCCAGTCCGGATGTCCTTCGCGCCAGGCCCATCCGGCCATAGTCGGATCGCGGAAGGCCACGATCCGCCCGACCACCCGCAGATTCATATCGTGCAGTTGTCGCAGTGCGGCGCGCACATCGTAGATATCGGCGGCCGCGCCCGCCTGCCGTGCCAGCGGCACTTGCGAGTCGTAGCCGATGACCCCGTCCTCATCCTTGATATCGAGCTGAACGGTATCGATGCGTCCCTCGCGGGCCATATCCAGAATGGGATCGCGTAAGCCCTCGTATGCCCACCCGTACGCCGTGATGTGCACGGCCTTGACCCGGGGCATATCGACCGAGGTCGTAATCGCCTGCGTCGCCCTATTTCCCGCCGCGTCGACTGCGGTCACCTCCTCGCCGACCGGTGTGCGCGGCAGCGTGATCTCGAAGGTGCCGTCCGCGGCGGGGGTGACCGACTGTGTGCCGACGGAGACGTGTACCGCACCGGATTCCTTGCCGCGCAAC
This sequence comes from Nocardia sp. NPDC049737, assembly GCF_040674755.1. Lineage (NCBI taxonomy): Bacteria > Bacillati > Actinomycetota > Actinomycetes > Mycobacteriales > Nocardiaceae > Nocardia > Nocardia sp. NPDC049737. Next base: position 152,255 of record NZ_JBFANH010000018.1, read on the forward strand.
GTGATCGGCTGACGATACGATCCGGGCCCGCCCGGCTGGGTCACCTCGAGTTTCGGCGCCTCGGTATCGACGGTAAAGGTCGCGGTAACGCCCGGACCGGCGCTGAATAGGCCGACGATTCCCCCGCGTGGGATCTCGGCGGTGAACTTGTGCTTGCCATCGGCGAGCTGACCGGGCCGGTACACCACCGAATCGCCCTCGACCGTGCCGGTCACCGTCTTGCCGTCGAGTTCGAGCCGCATATCGTTCGGGTTGTGGCCTTCGGCGTCGACGCGCAATGCCAGACCGGTCAGCGTGCTTGCCCCGACGACTCCATCCGGTAATCCGGCCAGCGCCAACCCCGCGGGTTCGGACCGATTGGCGCCGATGATCACGGATGCGATGAGGATTGATAAAGCTGCGATAACCGCCATTGCCGCCAGCCGCCACCGCCCGGTGATCCGGACCGATTTGTTCAACGCGCACACCAACTTTCATTTGTCGCTATTGCCTAACTATCTACCTCGGACAGCGCTGCCGGGCGTGGTTATACCGATTCGCAACCGAGATTCCTTGGCGCCGCGTACCGTTCGATCGGTGGTGCGGTGCTCGGCTATCGGAACTCGGGTTGTCCTGTCGGCCTTGATATTCGCGACGGGCACCGCGTGCGGTGCGGCGGCGGATCCGGTCCCGGCGGCCATCGAAAAGGTTCCGGTGGCCACATGGACGCCTGACCCGATTGCAGTGCGAGCCAACGAACTCGGACTCGTCCCCATTCTGATGTACCACCAGGTAACACCGAGTCCGGTGGGCGAATACGACCAGACTCCGGAGAAGTTCCGCGCCGAACTCGAGCGGTTGTACCGCGAGAACTATCGACCGGTGACCGCTGGCGATTACATCTGCGGCCATATCGACATCCCCGCAGGCACCCACCCGGTGGTGCTTACCTTCGACGACTCCACCATCACCCAACTTCGGTTCACCGAGGACGCTGAGGTGGTCCCGGATACCGCGATCGGGATACTCGAGGAGTTCGGAGCGCGCAATCCGGACTTCCGGCCCACCGCGACGTTCTATGTCAATAACGAGCCGTTCGCCGGTGACGGGCACGCACTGCCCTGGCTGGCCGCGCACGGATACGAAATCGGCGCGCACACCGCGAGCCACGCCAACCTCGGTCGCCTGGATAGCATCGGCGTACAGCGTGAGCTGGTCGAGAACCTGCGCGCGATCGTGACCGCGGCGCCTGGTAATCGTGTGCGCACGATGGCCTTACCGCTCGGCATCTTTCCGGCCGATCGTGTACTCGCCACCGCAGGAAGCTGGGACGGTACGAACTACGCGTTCGAGGCCGTGTTGCTGGTCGGCGCCGAGCCCGCACCCTCCCCATTCGGACAGCTCGATCCCGCTGGTGTGCCGCGCATCCGGTCGGGGAAGAGTGAGGTCGACTTCGCCTCCGCCTACTGGCTCGACCGCCTCGATCAACATCCCGACCAGCGCTACACCTCCGACGGCAATCCGAACAAGATCTCGGCCCCCAAACTGCTTGCCGACGAACTGAATCCGCGCTGGCGTGGCCAGTTCAACCCCTATTGACAAGCATAGATCCAAGTATGCCAAGAGTTTGCGGCGCCGGACCCGGGAGACAGTGGTCAACTCACGGCCGCTGAGGTGTTGGATGTCGGGATGATCCGACCAGGCCGTTTCGCCCTGAGCGGCCGTATGTATATTAGCGAGCGCAACTAGTTACGGGTGATCGGCGTGTGGGGGCAGATCGCTTGTGGCGCAGTGTGCCAACTGCTCGACCGGCTCGACTCAGGTTTCGAGACACTTCCACCACGGATAGCCGATCAGAACTAGGGCTCAAATTATGACGAATTCGACGACCCAGGCCCCGGCAACGTCGCCGGACCTGGATGCCGGTGAGGGTGCGTCACTGTCACACCGGCAGATCCTCACCATCCTGTCCGGACTGCTGCTCGGCATGTTCCTCGCCGCGCTGGATCAGAACATCGTGAGCGTCGCGATCGTGCGGATCGCCAACAGCCTGGACGGATTCGACGAACAAGCCTGGGCGACCACGGCGTATCTGATCACCGCGACGATCACCACGCCGCTGTACGGCAAGCTCGCCGATATCTACGGCCGAAAGCCGTTCTACCTCACCGCGATCGGACTGTTCGTCATCGGTTCGGTGGCCTGCACCTTCGCCACCTCGATGTACGAACTCGCCGGATTCCGCGCCTTTCAGGGCCTTGGTGCGGGCGGGTTGATGTCGTTGGCGTTCACCATCATCGGCGATATCGTGCCGGCCCGGGAGCGGGTGCGCTACCAGGGCTATTTCATGATGGTCTTCGGTACGGCGACCGTGCTCGGCCCGGTGCTCGGCGGCTTCTTCTCGAATTATGATCAGCTCTGGGGTCTCGAGGGTTGGCGCTGGGTCTTCCTGGTCAATGTGCCGATCGGCGTGCTCGCGCTCGGCGTGGTCGCCAAGGTGCTCAATGCGCCGCATCAGCGCCAGGATCACCGCATCGACTGGTTCGGCGCGGTCGCATTGACGACCTGTGTGGTGCCGCTGCTGATCGTCGCCGAACAGGGCCGGGACTGGGGCTGGAGTTCGCAGCGCGCGCTCATCTGCTATGGGATCGGTGCGGGCGGACTGCTGCTGTTCCTGCTCGTCGAGTTCCTGATGAAGGATGCGGCGCTGATTCCGCTACGACTGTTCAAGAATTCGACCTTCAGCGTGACCATCGCGGGTGGGTTCATTGTCGGTATCGCGATGTTCGGCGCGATCGTCATGGTGCCGCAGTACTTCCAAGTGGTGCGCGGATATTCGCCGACCAAATCGGGTCTGCTGATGCTGCCGCTGGTACTGGGGATCATGTTCGGTTCGCAGCTGGCCGGGCTGACCACCAAATTGACCGGCCGTTACAAGATCCTGCCGGTGATCGGGACATTCATAATCGCCGTCGGCGCGGCGCTCTACGGGCAGGTGCATTACGACAGTCCGCTATGGCAGCCGCTGGTCTACGGCGGCGTCATCGGATTCGGGCTCGGTTGCTGCATGCAGACCCTGATCATCGCGGCACAGAATGCCGGTCCGCGTTCTGATATGGGTGTTTCGACCGCATCGGCGACCTTCTTCCGGCAGATGGGCGGCACGCTCGGTGTCGCGGTGTTCCTCACCATCCTGTTCAACCTCTTGCCGCACCGGATCATCGACGCCTTCGGTGGTGCGCTGCCCGCCGGATTCGACGCCGCTCAGTTGAGCACCATGCAGAGCAATACCAGCGGAATCGCGGCGCTGCCGGATGAGCTCAGGGTGCCGATCCTGATCGGGTTCACCGATGCGATGCACGGCGTCTTCTATGTCGCAGCGGGAGTTGCGCTGCTGGCGTGCTTGGTGCTGATGTTCATGAAAGAGATTCCGCTGCAGGACAATCCGGCTCCCGTCGTGGAGTCGGTGACCCTGGAATCCAGCTGGGAGGAGGCGCAGGTCTGGGAGGGTGCCGCGAAGGTGCTCTCCGAACCCGAACCGGTGCTGGCGGGCGCGGTCAGCCGAGTCTCGGTGAATCACGACGGCAATGGTGTGTATGTGGCCGCCGTTGTGCCGCAGTCGCATTCGGGCCTCGACTACGAAGGCACGTCGATCGGCGGGCGGATCGGACGCGAGGATGGCAGACCGGTGCCCGGCACGGTGCTGACCCTGATCGACCAACGGGGACACCAGGTTTCGCGCGCGACCGGGGATGCCGACGGCGGCTACCGCATCGAGGCACCGGCCGCGGGCAATTATGTCTTGATCGCGTCGGCGACCGGACACCGGCCGGAGGCGGTCAGCGTGGCCATCGGACAGCGACCACAGCTGCTCGACCTGACCCTCACCGGCTCCGGCGAATTGTCCGGAGTGGTCCGCTCGGCCGGTCGCGGCACCCCGCTACCGGGTGCCACCGTCACACTCACCGATATCCACGGCGAGGTCGTCGGTGCCGCCATTACCGCTGGTGACGGCGCGTACATCTGCCACGGCGTCGTCTCCGGCACCTACACCCTGGTGGCCGTCGCCGAACATATGCGCCCCAGCGCCACCACCCTCACCATCCCCGACAGCGGCCTCCTGCATCACGACATTGATATGGCATCGATGGCCGTGCTGGCCGGATCCGCCTGGGCCGACGGCGACCGGGCCGTTTCGGACATCCAGATCACCGTCCTCGACGCAGCCGGCGACCTCACCGCCACCGCCCGCACCGATGCCAACGGCCGCTACCTGGTAACCGACCTCCCAGAAGGCCACTACACGGTGATAGCCCGCGGCTACCCACCCGTTACCACCCGAGTAACAGTCTCCGGCGGCGAAGTAAACCACGACGTCCGGCTCGGCTACGAACCCGCCGAAGCCTCCGACCCCCGATGACGCTGGAACGGTCTATTCGACGTGCGGTAGCACCTCCGCGGCAATGCGCTCCATTTGAGCGCCCTCGTCGAACAACGGGTTGATCAGGATCGTTTCGGCTCCGGCGTCGGCCACTGCGCGCAGGCCCTGGATGCAGTCCTTGGGTGTGCCGTGTACGGCGACGGGCAGCAGGGTTGCGCCGAATTCGCCGTAGAAGTCGATCAGAGCGGTGCCCATGCGCTGTTCGGCCCGCGCCGGATCATCGTCGACCGCTATGTAGACGCGTTTGGCGATGCGGAAATCCGATGGGTCGCCGGAGTTTTCGGCCAAGGTCCCGCGCACGTACCGGACCTGCTGGGCGAATTCGGCCGTCCTACTCGAACCAGCACCGAAGAATCCGTTGCCGTGCCGCACCGCCCGCCGCAATGCCGCGGGTGTGCTGCCACCGAACCACAGTGGCGGATGAGGCTTCTGGAACGGCTTCGGCTCCATGGTGGCGCCGGTCAGCTGCCAGAACTCGCCCTCGATATCGATTCGCGGCTGCGTCCACAGCGCCTTCATGACGCGCAGGCCCTCATTGAAACGGGTCACCAGATTGTCGGCGGGGTCGACATCGAAGGCGGAGAACATCCGGTTGCGTCCGCCGATCCCGACGCCGATCTCCAGTCGGCCACGCGTGAGCTGATCGAGCGTGCTGATGCGTTTGGCGAGGTGCACCGGATTGTGCAGCGGCGTGACGAACACCGCGCATCCGAAGCGCAGCCGCTCATTGCATGCGGCCGCGTAGGTCAACAACTCGATCGGACTCAGATTGGGCGCGGAACCGAGCAGCTGTTCGGTCGTCCAGGCGCTCTCGAAGCCGAGCGCTTCGGCTCGATCCAGGTAGGCCCGCAGATTTTCCGGTTGGAACGATCCGTCGGGAATGAGCTGCGGAACCGAAATGGCGTATCGCATCGTCGGACCTTATCTCGCGGGGTCGATCCAGTCGTTCCGGTGATCTCGAGCCATACCTGAACATGCTGGTAACTCGACTGTAACCGCCCGCCGAGCGGCAGCGCTGCCCGCACGGTTAGATTATCCGAAAGCCGTTATCCCAGAAAGGAAAACAACCCCGTGGGGCCGTTCTGCAGAGCCGTCTTCCTGGACGCCGATCACAAGCTGATCGGGTATCTGGAACCCAAGGTCCGATTCCTGAAACGCGCCTGGATCGGCGACGACTTCGTCCAGGGTGTGGAGCGCCTCCTGACGGTGCCGACACGCGTGGTGTGGGCCGGACCGCAGGTGGGTGAGCAGGCCAGCCTCTACGCCAAGGCCGCCTCCGTCGCCCCTCTGGTCGCGCCCCAGCACGGCTTCATCGGCCGCTACATCCTCAATCACGACAAACGCACCTATGTGGACAAGGCGACGGTCCGGCACGGCGACGACCGCCACCGCATCCACCCGCTGCCGATGCTCACCGCCGAAGGCGCGGATTGCGCCGACGGCCACGTCGCATTGGTCGGCACCTGGTCCGGAGATCGCATCTCGATGAGCGCCACCGTGCCCGCCGGCTTCGAACTACTGAAGTACGACATCGTGCCGAACTAACCCATGCGTATCAGAGTCGCGGATCGAAGACCAGCCGAAATCCGGTGAGCCCGTGCTCATCACCGGTGGCCCAGAACTCCCGTCCCGGCAATTCGTTCTGTGGCAGCCCGGCTTGTTCGGCGATATCGGCCGCCGGTATCCACATTGGCGAATGTGCCGGATGCCATGGTGTCTGCACCTGCGCCCGATCGCCGAACAACAGGATCACCCGCACCCGCACTGGTTCCGGATCCATAGTTACATGATGCGCGCTCGCAACGGCTTTGCCGAAGTCGCGTGCATCAATCGAAACGTACTTCCCACCGTTTGATGCCATTGAGCCATCCGGAGCGCAGATACTCCGGTTCGGCGACCTGACTCAATTCGGGCATGGTGTCGGCAATGGCATTGAACATCAGATCGATCTCGAGTCGGGCCAGGTTCGCGCCGAGGCAGTAGTGCGTGCCCGCGCCGCCGAAGCCGACGTGTGGATTGGGGTCGCGCAGGATATCGAAGGTGAACGGATTCTCGAAGGCGTCCTCGTCGAAATTGGCCGAGCTGTAGAACAATCCGACGCGCTGGCCCTTGCGGATCAACTGTCCGCCGAGCTCGACATCGCGCATCGCCGTCCGCTGAAATACCGATACGGGGGTGGCCCAGCGCACGATCTCATCCGGCGCGGTGCGCGGGCGCTGCTGCTTGTAGAGCTCCCACTGGTCCGGATTGTCGACGAAGGCCTTCATGCCGTGGGTGATCGAATTGCGGGTGGTCTCATTGCCCGCCACCGACAGCAGGATCACGAAGAACGCGAACTCGTCCGAACCCAGATGCTCACCGTCGATATCGGCATTGACCAGCTGCGTCACGATATCGTCGGCCGGGCAGCCGCGCCGCTGCTCGGCCATGGTCCAGGCGTAGCCGCTCAATTCCAGCTGTGCGGTCTGCGCATCGCTGGCGTACTCCGGATCGTCGGCGCCGATCATCTGATTGGACCAGTGGAACAGCTTCTTGCGATCCTGCTGCGGCACCCCGAGTAGTTCGGCAATGGCCTGCAGCGGCAATTCACAGGCGACCTGCTCCACGAAATCACCGCTACCCGACTTCTTGGCCTCGTGCACAATTCGGGCCGCGCGCTCGGTGAGCGCCGCCCGCAGACCCTCCACCGCGCGCGGTGTGAAGCCCTTGGACACGATGCGACGATTCTTCGTGTGGGCCGGCGGATCCATATTGAGCAGAATCAGCCGCTGCATATCGATCTGTTCGCGGGTGATGGTGGACTGAAACCGGATGATCGCGCTGTTCGCGGAGGAGGAGAAGATCTCTGGATGTTTCGAGATCTCCCTGATGTCTTCGAGCTTCGTGACCGCCCAATAGCCGCCGTCATCGAAGCCGCTGGACCGGTCGGACTGGGCACACCACCAGACCGGTGCGGTTCGGCGCAGCTCCGCGAATTCTTCGGTGGGTCTGCGTTTCGCCCACAGGTCCGGGTCGGTGAAATCGAATCCGGCGGGAATCGACGGCGTGGCCATGGCCACCTCCCAGAGATGGAACACGTTCTACAACCGATTGAAGCACAATGTGCCGCTCGGAGATGGTGAAATGCCTATGCGTCGGCGGGTTCGGTGTCAGTGCTCGAGCTTGCGTAAGAGCCGGTGCAGCGTGTGCAGGTCGTCGGGGGGCAGGGCGGCGACAGCGGCCGGTGCGGGGTCGGGGGTTGCCATCGCCTGTGCGAGTACGGCACGGCCGGCGGTGGTGATGGAGACCTGTTTGCGGCGGCGGTTGGTTGGATCGATCTCGCGCACGACGAGGCCGAGTTCATCGAGGTTATTGACCGCGACCGTGGTCGCGGGTGCGTCCATGCCGGTGGCCTGCGCGATCTGGTTGAGTGTGAGCGGGCCGGGGCGCAGGCGGCGTAGAATACGAATTCGACTGAACGGCAAGCCCGTTCGCTCGGCGACCGCCCGCTTCCACGAGTCACGGGTATCCATCACCAGGTGGGTGAGCTGGGCCCACACATCGTCGGCGGTGGGTACGTCATCCGGCATGTGCGGGGACCTTCTCTTCCAGTATCGGGGCGACGCGATCGCGGGACCGCGCGGCCCAGCGGGTGTTCGCGACTATGCCGAGTATGGCGATCCCGGCCGTGAAAACCGCAATCAGCCACCACAGACCGGCGCCGGTCAGCGCGCCGCACAGTGCGACACCCATGCTCACGCCGACCTGTCTGCTTGTCGAGGCGACCGCGGACGCGGCGCCCGCGCGATCCAGCGGCATCCCGCTGACCGCCGCAGTGGTGATCGGCGCATTGACCATGCCGAATCCGATTCCGAAGATCGCGAAGATGATGACAAGTTGCCAGATCGGAGTTGTCGCATCGAGTCGGGTGAGCAGCGCGGCGGCGATGGTCATCGCGATGCCCGCCGCGAGCAGTGAAGGCCTGGTGCCATAGCGACCGACCAGACGCCCCGACAGCGGCGAGAAGATGAGTGTCGCGACCGCCATGGCCAGATACAGCGCCCCGGTGTGCACCGCCGAATAACCGCGCAACTCTTGCAGATACAGCGAGCAGGTGAACAGGAATGCGCCGAGCGCGACGAAGGCGAAGATCGCGGTCACCGTCGCCGAGGCGAACGGCACACTGCGGAAGAAGCGCAGATCGATGAATGGATCCGAGCGCCGCGATTCCTGCCACAGGAAGGCTGCGAGGGCAAGTGCCGACACCGCGAATGCGATCGGCAACCGCTCGATCAACCCGAAGACCGCCGTGAACAGGAACGCGATGGCCAGCAACTGCCCGATCGGGTCGAGTCCGCGCACTATGGCCGACTTCGATTCCGGCACATACAAAGTCGTCAGGACCAGCGCGAGTACACAGATCGGCAGATTGATCCAGAACACCGACTGCCACCCCAGCGCATCGATCAGCACACCGCCGACCATCGGACCCAGCGCCATCGAAATGCCGACCACCGCACCCCAAATGCCCACCGCGCGAGCACGTTCCACTTTTCCGGTGAAAACCTGCGTAATGATCGACATCGCAACCGGATTCAGCATCGACCCACCGATCGCCTGCAAAAACCGTGCCCCGATCAGGGTTTCGATGTTGGGTGCGAGGCTGCATGCCAGCGAGCCGAGTGCGAACACCGTCAATCCGATCCGAAACACCCGCCGCCGCCCGAACCGGTCCGCCGTCGCGCCCGCGAGCATCAGCAGACTCGCCATCGTGAGCGTGTAGATATCAACGATCCACTGCAGCCGAGCCAGCGGCGCACCCAGATCCGCCCGAATCGCGGGCACCGCTACATTCACGATCGTCGAATCCATCGACACGATCAACAGACTCAGGCAACACGTCGCCAACACCACCAACTTCTGCCGTGGCGTCAACTCTTCAACAGTTGTATTCACACAATGATTGTGTAATTACAACTGTTCCGAGTGCAAGGGGTTCCAGGGTGTGAGCCGCGCAACATGCCCGCTTATGCGCGGGACTGACGTTCAGTTGCCAGTGTGGGTCGGGATGCCGAGAACGGCGAGGAAGGCGGTCGCCGCGGGCGTGCTGCCGACGCGGCTCCAGATGACGTACTCGACACGGGCCGGTGCGTCGGTGACCTCAATGGTGACAACGCCGGTGAGCTGCGGCGCGTAGGCGGCGGGAAGCATGGCCACGGCGAGGCCCGGTCCGACGAGTCGGGCGATGTAGTCGGCGCTGGTGACTTCGAAGGCGACGTCACGGTCGAGACCGGCGGCTGCGAAGGCCTGGTCGGATTGGATGCGCCCGGCTGTCCCGGCTGGGAGGTCCACGAAAACCTCGGATGCAAGTCTGTGCAGGTTGACCAGCGTTTCGCTAGCGAGGGGATGATCCGGCGCGACTACGGCGACGAGTCGGTCTCGCGCGAGTTCGTGAACGGCGACGCCCTGGGGTCGTGCCGTGGTCGGCAGGCCGAGGAAGGCCACGTCGATGGCGCCGTCGGTGACCTGGTCGACGAGGTCGTCGCTAGCGCCGACCCGCAGGTCGATGCGCACCTGGGGATACTTCCGACGGAAGTCGCGCAGCGCGCCCGGAATATCGACCGCGGCGACGGTCGGTATCAGGCCGACGGAGAGCCGTCCGCGTATCTCACCGACTGCCGCGGCGACCTCGGCGGCCGCGCGCTCGGCGGCGTCCAGACACTGACGGGCGGCGGGGAGGAAAGCCGCGCCCGCCGGAGTCAGTCGGACTCGGCGACTGGTTCGCTCGAAGAGTCGTGCGCCGAGTTCTCGTTCCAGACGCGCGATCTGGTGACTGAGAGCGGACTGGACGACCAGGCATCGCTCGGCGGCCCGGGTGAAGTTGCTGGTCTCGGCGACCGCGATGACGTAGCGCATCTGCTGGAGCTCCATAGATCAATCTTGAATCGAGATTGATCCGTTGACAAACATGTGTTGGACTCATAGATTGCGGCGAGTGAGACTGCACGTGTGAAAAGTTCAGTAGCACAGGGGGTTTCCGGTGCTTCGAAGGGAAACCTGCCTCGCGCCGCCCTGACGGCGCTCGCGCCTTTGGCGTGGGGCACGACCTATGTCGTCACCACCGAACTTCTCCCGCAAGGACATCCACTGTTCGCGGGACTCTTGCGTGCGCTGCCCGCCGGCCTCATCGCATTCGCGGTCACCCGGACGGTGCCGCGCGGTGCCTGGTGGAGGAAGGCAGCGGTGCTCGGAGTGCTGAATATCGGGCTGTTCTTCCCGCTGCTGTTCGTCGCGGCCGAACGCCTGCCCGGCGGCGTCGCCGCGACGTTGGCGGCAGCTCAGCCGCTCATCGTGGCGATTCTGGCTGTGACTGTTTTGCACGAGAGCCCGTCGGCTTGGCGGATCGGCTGGGGTGCGATGGGGGTCGGCGGCGTCGGCCTGGTGGTGATCGGGCCGAATGCGGCCCTCGATGTCCTGGGGATTGCGGCGGGTCTCGGCTGCGCGGCCACGATGGCGCTGGGCGTGACCCTCACGAAACGGTGGGGACGCCCTGCCGAAGTAAGTCCCACCGCCTTCGCCGGTTGGCAACTCACCGCAGGCGGCCTGTTCCTGGTGCCCGTCACCCTCCTCTTCGAGGGTGCACCTCCCGCGATCGACCCGCCTGCCGTCCTCGGCTACCTCTGGCTGGGACTGATCGGGGGCCTGATCGCCTACATCCTGTGGTTGCGCGGCATCACCGCATTGCCCGTCAACTCGGTCTCGATTCTCTCCCTGTTCTCGCCACTGGTCGCCGCCGTACTCGGTGCGGTCCTGCTGGGCCAGACACTCGGCCCGATCCAGCTCATCGGGTTCGGGCTCTCCCTCGCCGCCATAGTCGCGGGACAACTTCCCGTTCCCACCCGCGCCGTACTGGAAAGGACATATCGATGAAGATCGCCGTTGTCGGAGCCGCAGGCATGGTCGGTTCGCGCGTCGTCAACGAAGCCGCAAGCCGAGGTCACGACCTCATCGCGGTATTTCGGAAAGAGTGGCCGACCACGCTGCCCGCCGGGGTGACCGCCGTCGCGCATGACGCCGACCAGATGAGCAGACTGTTCAGTGGCACCGACGCGATCGTGGTGGCTACTCGTCCGGCTCCGGGGCAGGAAAACACCGTCGCCGCGACCACGAAGCCGCTGCTCGACGCGGCCGTGGCAGTCGATGCGCGCATCCTCGTTGTCGGGGGCGCCGCACCGCTGCAAATCCCGGGACATCCCGATCGGCTCGTCATCGACAGCCCGGAGTACGTTCCGCCCGCAATCCGTCCCATCGCCGCCGCCAGCCTCGCGCAACTGGAAGCCTGCCGAACACACCCGGCCAACTGGATCTATCTCAGTCCACCCGCCCTCCTCGAACCCGGACATCGCACCGGAAAGTACCGACGTGGCACCACCACCCTCGTGACCGATGCCGAAGGCGTAGCCCGAATCTCGGTCGAAGACCTCGCTGTGGCAATCCTCGACGAACTCGAAACCCCATGCGATACCCAACATTTCACCGTCGGGTACTGAGGCGAATCCGCGGCATCTTCGCCGCGCTCGCCTGCCTCGGTGTCGCCGTGCCGCTACCCGCGGATCAGGCGGCGGCAGACGGCGCGTTCCACACCACGATCGTCCTGCCCGCCGGATTTCGACCAGAAGGTATCGCGATCGGGGCACTGCCGGTCGCCTACCTCGGTTCGCAGGTAGACGGCTCGATATACCGCGTCAGCCTGATGACCGGACAGGGCGCCATCCTGAGCCCCGGGCACGGTTCACCGTCGCTCGGGCTCCGGCTCGACCACCGCGGTCGGCTGTTCGTCGCCGGTGGCACCGCTGGCGATGCGCGTGTCGTAGATAACCGGACGGGCGTGGTGTCGGCGAGCTACCGATTCGGCACGCCGCCGGACACGTTCGTCAACGATGTGGTGCTCACCTCGACCGGCGCGTGGTTCACCGACTCGCGCGCCCCGGCGCTGTACCACCTACCGGTCGGCCGCGACGGTGCGTTACCACCGCCCGAGGCGGTGGTGCGCCTCCCACTGAGCGGCGACATCGATTATGTGCCGGGAGCCTTCAACGCCAACGGAATCGTTCGCACCCCCGACGGCACGGGGCTGATCATTGTTCAGTCGGTGACCGGCCAACTGTTCCGCGTCGACCCCTCGACGGGGGTGACACGCCAGATCGACCTGGGCGCCGAGACCGTACCCGACGGGGACGGACTGCTTTTGTGCGGGAGCAGGCTCTTGGTTGTCCAGAACCGGCGCAACGCGATCGCCGTGATCACGCTCAACGCGGCGGGCACGACCGGTTCGATAGAGCAGCGCGTGACCGATCCGCGCTTCGACACACCGACAACCATCGCTGCGTTCGGCAATCGCTTGTATCTGCCGAACGCTCGCTTCACCACACCGCAGTCTCCGACTACGCCCTACAGCGCCGTCGCGGTCGCCCGGCCGCTGTAGAGCCTGCGCTCGATCCGAACGTGCCGCGATCCGGTCCGACGAAATCTACGACCGGTATCGGCGAACGGCTCGAAGCCGGCCGCCGATACCTGATCCGCAGGCCGGTTATTTGCCGTCCGGGCCGAGATGCCGGGCGAAGAAGCGTCCCGCGCTATCGACCTCGAACCTGGGTACTGCGGCGTGTCCACCTGCGTTGGCGTGCAAGGTCTTTTCTTTCGAGGCGAAGGCGTCGAAAAGCGCTAGACCGGATTGGCGGTCGATGTGCTCGTCGTCCCACTGGAGCAGGAATTCGATCGGGATGGTGATCTGGGCTGCGGCCTCGGTCAAGTATTCGTGCCCGAGGCAACCGAAGACAGCGGCGGTGATCCTTGGTTCGACGGCGGTCAATGGCACGCCGATGCCGGTGCCCTGCATGATGCCCCAGAAGCCGATCGGCGCTTCGGTGCCGATTTCCGGCAGTTTCTGGAGGGCGTCGATTGTTGCCTGCCATTCCGGTACAGCACGCTCCGCCAGGGCGAGGTGGAGCTGCACCACGATCGCGGCGATTGGCTCGCCCGCCGCCTGAGCCTGCCGCAGGGCGGTTACGTGCTGCTCGTCGGTCGCTGTGCGGGGCCGGTCGCCGTGTCCGGGTGCGTCGAGGGCGGCGACATGGAAGCCGCAGCTGGTTACGTAGTGGCGGGCGCGGCCCAGGATGCCCGGTGCTCGCTTGTGTTGGCCGCCGCCGTGCGCCATCAGGATCAGCGGTGCGTGGTCGGGGCCGGACGCGGGGGAGAAGAGTAAGCCGGGGACCTCACCCAGCGTGAAGTCGCGTTCGATGACACCGTTCGACGATGTCTGCGAGGTGAAATGCATAGGGTTTGTTGCCTTTCGGGATTGCCTCAGAGGCACTCCCGGCGACAGCTACCTCAATCGCCCTACCGTGAACCGAAGGGGAGTACCCACATGGATACAGCGTTCATGGGTCTCACCTCCTCGCGCGATGTCACGGTCTCCGGCACGCTATCAGCCCGGAGGCCGTCGCGCCCAACCATTTCCTATAAGGATGACCCATTTCGTATAAGGATGACTCAGCGCAGCTCGTCGATCGCACCGATGCTGACGATTCCCATTACGCTGCTTACCAATTCGGCGTCGATGCCGACCAGCTTGCTCGCCGCCCTCACTACGCGGCGAGGGCGAGGCGCGCGCCCGCGACCTTGCCGGTGCCGCTGGCGCGCGCCATCAGGCGGGTGATGGCCTCGGCGACCTCGGTGGGCTGCTCGAGGATCACCGAGTGACCGGCGCCGTCGACCAGGACGAAATCCGAGTACTCGACGGCGGCGGCCATCGCGATGGAATGCGACGGCGGCGTCATCAGGTCGGCATTACCGCACAGCACCAATGTCGGGATCTTCGACAAGACCGCGAGGGCATCGGTCTGGTCGAAGGCCATGAAGGCGCTCAGGAAGCTCGCCATCGTTACGATCGGCGTCTCGTTGTGCATCGCGCTGGCGAGGGTGAGGACCCGCGTACTCACCTTGCGATCGCCGAATTCGGCGGTACGGATGATCGGGGCGAAGACCTTGCAGGCCATGAGTTTCGCGTGATGCATGAGGCCCGGAGCACGTCGGACGGCCGCCTGGAATGCGGAAACGGCCGGGTTGCGCAGCAGACGGCCGAAACCGGCGTCGGCGAGTCCGCTCGCGGCGGTCGCTATGAGGGCGACGCCGGTAATGCGCGTGCCGATCTCGAGCGGGTTCTGGCTGGCGTAGGTGAGCACCGTCATGCCGCCCATCGAATGGCCGACGAGGACGACCGGCCCGGTGGGGGCGACCGCGTCGAGGACGTCGCGCAGGTCATTGCCGAGTTGCTCGAGGTGGTAGGTCCGCCGGGACGCGGCGGCGGAATCGCCGTGGCCGCGGTGGTCGTAGCAGACGATCCGCGCACCCGGGTACTGGCGCAGCAGCGCGTGGCGGACGTAGGTCCACGACGCGGTGCGCAGGCAGTGTCCGTGTAGCAGGACGACGGTGAGCTCGGCATCTTGCGGGCCGTACTCGCGAACCGCGAGTTCCACGCCGTCCTCGGTCGAGACCGTGGCACGACGTTCCGCCGAGGTGGCGATGGTGCTGGTGATCGACATGGAGTGCTCCGGTTCGGTTGCGGTGACTTGATTAACTGTCCGCCGCATCGGCCGCCGATATCAGGTCCCCGAGTGCTGAGCTCGTTCCCCCAAGGTGGACCGGATCACCACCAAGGTGTTACCGGTCGGTGCGCCACCGCGCTGTCGCCCGTCCGATCTCGGTTGCCGGAGGTTCGTGGTAGAGCCATTCCCGGGCGATCCGGTGCCAATTGTTCGTCGTCCCCAATTGGCCCAATACGGCGAGGGTGAACAGGTCTGCTCGCCGCGAGAAGACATGCTCCGGCGGGAGCCACTGCTGTCGCATACCGCGGAACTCCGCGGCCCTGGGGTCGACCGCGAGAATCACTGCGCCGGTGGCGAGTTCGGGTGTGACCGTGATTTCCTCATCGGTCAGATGCCAGCCCGCGGCCGCCCACACATACTCCAGGCATTCGGCTGCCGTGACATCCGATTCCGGGTCGATAATGCCGCGGTCCACCCACGCCTCATAAAGGTCCTGAGCCCGATTTTCACCGGCGGCCTGCAGACACGCACGCTCGAGTTCGACATGCACCGGATCCATATTGTTGTATAGTCCGAAATCCACGAAGCCGACGCGACCGTCCGCGGCGAGCATGATATTGCCGGGATGTGGATCTCCGCAGAATTCGAAATCCGAAAACAGCGAACCGACATAGAAGCGATAGATCAGCTCGCCGATCCCATCGCGTTCGGTCGCAGGCAGGTCCCGGATCTGCTGGAACGACTTCCCGTCGACGAACTCCGTCACCAAAACGTGGTGCCCGCAGAGCTCTTCGACACTGTCCGGAACCGTGATGAACGGATGGTCCAGGTAGCGTGCGGCGACTCGATGCTGGGTCCGTGCTTCGCGCACGTAGTCGAGTTCACTGCCGATATTGCGGGCGATTTCGTCCAGCACATCGCTGTCCGCCGCGCTCGGTAGAATGGATTTCCAGAGTCTGCTGATCATAGCCAGATTGCGCATATCCGCCTCGACGGCCTCGTCCACGCCCGGGTATTTGACCTTTACCGCGACTGTGCGTCCATCGTGCAACTTCGCGCGATAAACCTGGCCGATCGAAGCCGCGGCGATCGCCGTCTCGTCGAATTCGGCGAATGCCCGCGCCAATGGTCCGAGATCGTCCTCGAGCACCTGCCGCATTGCCGGAAACGGGAATGCGGGCGCTTGATCGCGTAGCTCGGCGAGCTTATCGCGAAACATCTCACGGTGCGATTCCGGCAGCAGATCGACATCCAATACCGACAGCATCTGTCCGAACTTCATCGCCGCGCCCTTCATGGCGCCGAGCACGGTGACGAGTTGCTGTGCGGTGCGCAGTGTGGACCGTTCGGCGAGCAACTGCCGGGCCTGTTCGGTTCGACCGATCATCGACAGGCGGGTGCCGACTTCCCGGATGGCCTGTCCCGCAACCAATCGGCCCACCCGGCCGCCCCGCGCGAGACGACTCTTCGGCACCCGACCGGCCACTATCGCACCTCCATCGGCAACGCTTGTACAGCTGGACTCACCACATTCCACCCCATTGCGGCGTCATCGGATCAGGAATTCGTGGCATGAAATTGGCGCGGCCATTAAACTGAGCCACGCTCATCTTCTCAGGACAGTTCGGCAGGAGCGTGCGATGCCATCGAAAACCGTTGGGCAGCGCCGTCGTCCGACACAGGAACGCGCCAAGGCGACCCGAGAACACATACTCGACACCGCCGCAGAGCTTTTCGGGGAGCGCGGTATCGCCAACACCTCGACGAACCGGATCGCGGCCGAGGCCGGGGTGAGCATCGGCACTGTCTATCGGTACTTCGCCGACCGCTCGGTCATCGTCGAAGAGCTGCTGCGGCGCCTGCTCGAAAACGTCGAAAGGCGCTTTACCGAGCGGATATTCGGGCTGTCGGACAAGCCGATCCTGGAGATGATCACGGGCATCCTGGAAGTCATCACCGACGAACTGGTGGTCAACGCCCGGCTGGTGCGGGCGCTGGTGGCCGGGGTCCAGTTCTACAGCAGCGGTATCCCCGAATTCGAGCCGCGGCTGCGGCTGCTGGTCAAGCTGCTGGTGATCCAGCTGCTCGGCCCCGGTGACGATCACGAGTACGACGTGATGACATTCGTGCTGATCAACACCGGTTTTGCCGCAGTGCTCCGTGCGTCGGCGCTGGAGGTCGACAGCCAGGAACGCAAAGAGGCGATCGAGATGACCGCGCGGATGATGACGGCCATGGCCGAGGCCGAGATCAAGGCCAAGGCGGCCTGACGTCGCCCTCGGCGGCTGTAAAAGTGAGTACCTCCCCAACTATTGGTGCGTGAGCGCTCCTCGGCGTCGATCGAGAATCAGCATTTTGCCTGATAGTCAACGGTATCTGCGGCCGTTGCAGATTGTTCAAAGAGGAGTAGAAGGTGAGCTACCGCTCGGCTTAACGTTTCCTGATACAGCAGACAGCCGGTAACAGCAAAGTTCTCGGCGCGGCAGTTGTTCACCCTGGTCGTAGCGACCGCGTGACTACGGTGACAAGGAGGTCATACGTGACGACCGAGAGTCTCGTCCGGCCCGAACGCAACGGGCTGGATCGGCCGATTTCGCCATCCGCACGCGATATCGACAGGTTGACCCGCGAGGTGATGGCACATCTCGCGGAGTCGGACGAACAGTGCGGCGCACTGCCGGGACAAACGCTGGTTCGCGATGTGAAGGCCGTGGTCCGGATCTGCCTCGGATGGTTGATCCACTGCGTTAACGGACATGTGCTGCCGACGAGCACCGACCGGCTGGCGATTGCGGCCGCCGGATGTACCCGGGAGGGGATCCCGGTCGATACCGTTCTGCATGCCGTTCACGAGGGCTTCAAAGTGGGGATGGATCTGATCTTCGCTCGTACGGGTCCGGCGGATGTCGTCGGCGTTGTCACGGGCACCGCCAGGGTGCTGGAGCTTTCGAAACTGATTACCGCCACCGTCAGCAAGGCCTACGTTCTCGAGCACAAAGCCGTCGCCGCCGCGCATCAGACCGCCGCGCAAAGCCTGACCTCGGCATTGCTCGCCGGTCATCTCGATTCCGCGGCGGCGCGGGAGAGCGGATTACCGATCGCCGAGGAGTACTCGGTGCTCGCCGTCGCGATTCCGGCGCATCCCGATGAGCGTCATCCGCGGCTCGACGGGCAGGTCGTCGCACGCCGTAAGCTCCGCCGCCTGCAGGCCGCACTCGCGACCATCTTCGGAGGCCATGCATTGTCACTGTTATCCGTAGACGGTGGAACGATTCTGCTCCCGTCGACCGTGCGGACCGATCCCGATCTCGACGACCTGGTGCAACGGATGTCCTCGGCCACGCAGGTGCCGCTCACCGTCGCCGTTGTCACCACCCGACCGGACGAGGTGCCCGCCGCCGCGCGTCATGCCCACGAACTCCTCGACACCGTGCAACAACTCGAATTGGCGCCCGGCGTATACAGATTCACCGAACTGGCACTGCAGTACCAACTGACTCGACCCGGAATAGGTCGCGATGCTCTCGCCACCCGACTCACCCCACTGAACGAATATCCGGACCTATTGGAAACCCTGCAGATCTATATCGACACCGGCCTGAGCCGAACGCGCGCGGCTCGCCAACTATGCGTCCATCCGAACACCGTCGACTACCGACTCCGCCGAATAGCCCATCTCACCGGCTGCGACCCAGCCGAACCCAGCGGACTCTGGTACCTGCGCTCTGCCATCGTCGCCCGCAAGGGCCACCCCGCACACCGTCCGACACGATCAACGGCCTGTTAGCCTTCGGCCTATGAAGTGGGGCGGGGAGACGACGATGAGGCTCGACGAGCATTGGGACCAGATCCGGGAAATCGTGGCTCGGGGGCGACGCTCTACCGGACACTTCGCAATCGCGTCGGTCGATACCGAGGGCATGCCGAATGTCACACCGGTGGGGACCGTTTTCCTTCGTGCGGACTGCACCGGCTTCTACTTCGACCAGTACACCAGTGCACTGGCGGCCAACCTCGAGGCGAATCCGCGAGTGTGTCTGATGGCGGTCGACAGTGGATCGTTCTTCTGGTTCCGCTCGCTGCTGCTCGGACGATTCAGTGCTGCACCTGGAGTGCGGTTGTACGGCACGGTCGGCCCCAGACGGCCTGCGACCGCCGCCGAACTCGATCAGGTTCGGCGGCGGGTTCGTCCGATGCGGTTGCTGCGTGGTGGCAGGCTGCTGTGGTCCGATTTCAGTCACGTTCGTGATATCGCTTTCACGGACTTCCGGCTGGTGCGGTACCCGGTGATGATGTCGCGTCTGTGACAAGAAGATTCCGCAGAGCGAGGTCCTACGCCCGACGATCGGATCCACGTCGGGACAGCAGCGACTGCAGCACGACGAGCACGCCGCAGATGAGCACGAGCACGCCGATCACCCTCAGTCCGGCGTCCGCGCCCGAAACGAACGCTGCGACAACATCATTGGTGTGCCCGGATGCGAGAGCTCGCGCTACGGTGTGCGGATCGTGGTCGGCGCGGATGTCCGGCGGTAGTGCGGCGACGAATCGTGCGGTGAGCACCGTGCCGATGACCGCGACGCCGAGTGCGCTGCCGAACTCGCGGGTGGTGGCCTGCAATCCGGCTGCGACCCCGGCCTGCTCCGGCGGCAGCGACCCGGCGATCGCGCCGGACAATGTCGGAAGTGCGAGCGCCACTCCGACTCCCATCACTACGAGCCACGCGGCATATGCGATATACGGTGTCTGCGCATCGCTCGTGGACAGGCCGAGCAGTCCGCCTCCGACGAATACGAATGCGAGCGCGGCGGTGGCGTCGAGCCCGATTCGCGGTGAGAGTCGTCCGACATGTTTCGCGCCGAGGATGATCGGGACGGTGAGCGGAATGATCCCGAGGCCGGTCCGCAGCACGCCGAATCCCTTGCCGTACTGCAGGAATGATGCGTTGATGTAGAACAGCGCGAACATGCCGAAGAACACAGCCGTCATGCCGAGGCAGGCGCTGCGCAGGGCCGGGAGACGGAACAACCGCGGATCCAGCAGCGGATGTTCGACTTTCAGCTCGACTATCGTCCATACGGCGAACAGTGCTGCGGCACAGGCGAATCCGGAGAGGACGAGCGCACTGTACCAGCCCGACTCCGGACCTTGGACGATGCCGAGTAGCAGCGCGACCGACGCGCCGACGAGCAATACGGCCCCGAGCGGGTCGAGACGGCGGTCATGGCGCGGCGACACGGGCGCGATCCATCCCACAAGCACAGCGAGCAGCAGCGCGATCGGCACGGCGGCGGCGAACAACCAACGCCACGAGCCGCCCGAAAGGATCACCCCGCCACCGACATTGCCGACAACTCCACCGATGCCGGTCATCGACGCCCAGACCGCGATTGTCGCGCTGTTGCGCTCGGCGGGAACAGCGTGCAGCAGGACGGCAAGTGTGTTGGGCAGGACGGCAGCAGCACCGATACCCGTGACCGCACGCCCGGCGAGCAGCAGTGCCACATTCGGTGCCGCCGCCGAGATGAGCGCGCCCACCGCGAACAGCCCCAGTCCGCTGAGCAGAATCCCCTTGCGCCCGAAGCGATCTCCCGCCGCTCCGCCGGGTATCACCAGACAGGCGAAAACGATCACATAGGTGTCGACGATCCAGACCAGCGCGGACGCGGAGGGGTGCAGTGCGCTGGCGGCGAGCATCGGGACGGCGAGATTGATCGCGGCGACCATACCGACGACGAGCACGACGCAGGCGCAGACGACCGCGAGCAGTCCGCGCTGCGAGGCCGGACGCGATGGCAGGGCCGTAGCCTGATCCAGGACATTGAATTGCATGGCCACGACGGTATGGACGTGGGTGGTCTGTGTGCCACGCAACTTTCATAACTAATTATTGCGTATGATGCAACTGTGGTAGAGCAGCTCGATCTGAATCTCCTGCGCGTATTCGACGCCCTGCTCCAGGACGGCAGCGTCACGGGGGCGTCCGAGCGCCTACATCTGTCCATCCCGGCGACCAGCCGGGCCTTGGGACGGTTACGGCGGGCGATGGGCGATCCGATCCTGGTGCGTGCTGGTCGTGGGATGGCTCCGACACCGTTCGCGCTGCGCACCGCGCCACGGGTGCGGTCCCTGCTCGACGAAGCATCAGCACTGATCAGCGCCGATCGCCAGATCACGGTCGCAGAATTGCAGCGCACCTTCACAATTCGCATCAACGACGGTGTGGCCGCGACCCTGGCGGCAGTGGCGGTCGATGCCACCGCGGCAGTCGCCCCCGGCGTGACATTGCGCTTCGTCGCCGAGGGCAGCGAGAGCATCGAGGCGCTGCGTGATGGCTCGGTCGATCTGGATATCGGCGCGGGCGACATCGTCGCTCCCGACCTTCGGTCAGCTGTGCTGTATCGCGAACGAATAGTGGGCATCGTCCGTGCCGACAGCCCACTGGGCCGCCGCCCGACATTGCGGCAACTGTGCCGCCATCCCCACGTCTCGGCCTCCCGGCGCGGTCACGCTCGCGGGCCGCTCGACGATGCACTCGACGCTGCGGGCTTGCAACGCCACGTCGCTGCCGTCGTGCCCACTTCCGCTGTTGCCGCGCTCCTGGTCGCGTCCGGTCGGTATGTCGGGCTCGTCCCACAGCGTCTCGCCGAACAGTACGGCCAATCCCTCGGCCTTCGCGCGTTTCCGATCCCGGCACCCCTCCCGGAGGTCGAAGTGCGACTGCTCTGGCACGCACGCCTCGACGCCGATCCGGCGCAGCGCTGGCTGCGCGACACGATCCGCGACGCGCTCCGTCCGCCGGCCGAAGCTTTGGCTCCCATCGATTGATCAGTTTCGAAGAAGCCCCGTGCGGGACCGGCTCCATAGCATTGGAAACGTCCCCAAAGCGAGACGATCACGGAGGAAAAGACAATGAAGCAAGCGCAGAAGCCCACCAAGGCGACCACCGCGAAGAGCCGGGCCTCGGTCGGATTCTCCGAAGAAGAGCGGGCCGCGATGAAGGAGCACGCCCAGGAGTTGAAGACCGCCGCGCGCCGCGGCTCGCGGGCGGCCAAAGCGGACGGGGAAGCCGACGTGATCGCCAAGATCGCCGAGATGGCGGAACCGGATCGCACCATGGCCGAACGGATCCATGCCATTGTCAAGGCCAACGCACCAGCTCTTACACCGAAACTCTGGTACGGTATGCCCGCATATGCCATGGGCGGCAAGGTCGTCTGTTTCTTCCAAACCGCCGAGAAATTCAAGTCGCGGTACGCGACGTTCGGCTTCAACGACATCGCGAACCTCGATGAAGGCACCATGTGGCCGACCGCCTTCGCGCTGACGAAGTTGACGGCCGAGGATGAGGAACGGCTCGGCGCGCTCATTGAGAAGGCGGTCAGCTGAGGCGAGAGCGATAGTCAGTCACGCAAACTATGATGATCTTTCCGATCGGTAGGAGGTGTGCGGGTGGGTGCAGCACGGTCTGGGAATCATTGGGGTTGGTTGCGCAAGATCGGCGCTGTGCTGGCAGCCGCCGTTCTGCTGTCATCGATCGGTGCGGCGCAAGCCGGCGCCACACCGAAACTGCGCACCCCCGCGGGTGGTTACGAGGACCTGTTCGTGCCGTCGAGCATGGGACCGATCAAGGTCCAGGTGCAGTGGGCGGCCCGAGGCGGGAGCGCGGCCGTCTACGTGCTCGACGGTCTGCGCGCGCCCGCCGATCACAGTCAGTGGGTCAGCGATACCGACGCGCTACGCCAATTCGCAGGCGACAACGTCACTTTGGTGTTCCCGGTTGGCGGTCGCTCGAGCTTCTACACCGACTGGTACCGACCCAGCAGTACCAATGGTCAGCAGACGACGTACAAATGGGAAACATTCCTCACCCGGGAGTTGCCCGCATACCTGGCGGGGTACGGCGTTTCGCGAACCAACAACGCGATCGTCGGTGCCTCTATGGGCGGCAATGCCGCACTGATAATGGCGGGCCAGCATCGCGACCAATTCAAGTTCGCCGGATCATTTTCCGGCTTCGTGCACCCGACTTTTCCGCTCTGGAACGAAGCGATGCGCGCCGCCATGTGGGACGAGGGCAACTTCAATGTGGACGATATGTGGGGTCTGGCCGGTGACCCCGCCTGGAGCCGTAACGATGCCACCGTCCAGGCGGAATCGCTGCGCGGGCTGCCGGTCTACATCTGGACCGGCAATGGCCAGCCCGGTCCGCTCGACCTGCCGTACGGAATCGGCAACACGATGAACGGGATGGCTCTCGAAGCGATGACGTTGACCTCCGCCCAGATGCTGCGTGATCGAATGGCCGAGCTCGGCATTGCCGCGCGATTCGACGTCGTCAACGGCACGCACACCTGGCCCTATTGGCAGCAAGCGCTCGCGTCGGCGCGTCCGATGATTCTCGATGCCCTCGGCGCGCACTGAACTCAGGATTGGAAGATCGCCGATGTCACGGCCACATCGGCGTAGCTGTAATACCAGCCGTTCCACGTATCGGCGACAATCACCTGGATCGCATGGCCACGCGCCGGACCGTCGGTGATCAACCACAGGCCATTGCCGTACCCGGTCGCCGGGCTGATGCTGCCATCCGACCATGAGAACTGGGCCGAACTGGGCGTACCGGGCGCGTTCCACGGAATGGTCACGTCGAACTGTCCGGAATCGATACCCGGGAGCAACGAGCTGACGCATCCCCGCAGCGTGGCTGTACGCCGGATGTTCTGCCCCGCGCTACCGGTGCCGGGCACCAACCGGCCGGTCATCGAACTGCCCTGCCGACAACCACCGCTGCCGGCGCTCGGCGGGTCGGCCTGTACCTGCGGCCCACCCAGCACCGGCAGGGCGCACAGCACGGCCGCTACCAGCACGCTTCGACGAACAGACACCGCAGCACCTCCCTACGACGGGACAGTAATTCACGCGGCCGGTCGAGCTGGACGCCGATGAACATGCAACGCGAACCACTGCTGACTCGATCGGCAGTTTAGCCGTCACCAGGCCCCTGAACCTGATGGGTCACCCTGGCGGGATGGCGTGGCGTCCAGGACATCCGCGACGATGCCGACCACAAGTAGCCGCGCCGTAGCCGGCGGCAGCTCCATCAAGTCGTCTCCTGCAAGCCTCAGTGGACCAGGGCGGCGCGGTTTCGTGCGTACGCGATGACATCTTCCGCGTATGGGGACGCATCTCGTTCCGCGAAATGCATTCGGAGCCGGTCGAATGCGTCCTCCAGTTGTGGTCCCGGTCCCCGATCAGCGAGCAGGACAACGATCGCCTCCCAGGTGCCGGTGTGCGGTTCAGGGTGGGCGAGCAGCTCGTCGAGGTATCGATCCGGCTCCACCAGCCGTAATGCGTGGCGCGCGTAAGCGTGTACGCGCCGGGGGAGTTCGGTGCGGATGGTATCGATATCGGTTTGCAGCACATGACCGGGTTGTTCCGGGTCGAGCCCTATCGACCACGATGCGGTCAGTTCGTCGGGCAGGGTGTGGGTATTGATCAGGTCGGGGCCGGTGGCCTCTTCCAGTGGTGTGGGCGGCAGGCCCAGCTGTGCGTTGCGCCAATTGCGGTATTCCCACCAGGCGGTTGGGGTGGCACTCAGCTCCAAGCCGAATCCGAGCACCTGCTGTCCACTGGTCCACGTGCGGGAAACTCGGGTGCGGCCGACGGCGGCGACACCGCCTGGCTCGACCCGTATCCACCTGGGGTCAGAGCCATGAAAACCATACGGTTGCAACAGTTTTCCTGTTTCACGCAACAGGCGGCGCAGCGCCGACTCAGGTCTGACCATGCTCGCAGATTAACGGCGTGCTCCGACAGATCGCCGCCCACGGGGCAATGCCGACTTCCACATCGCCACCTCCTGGCCGGATGCCGATCACCGACTGGTCTTAGATTGATGTGACGCACGTCACGTTGTATCCATGTCATATTTCGGCGGTCCGCGGTGTCTTGTGGGCATGACTGAACACGACACGCTCCACAAGGTCGTCGTCATCGGCGGCGGTTACGCCGGGACACTCGCGGCCAACCATCTGCGGATGCGCACCGATGTCGACATCACGCTGGTAAATCCCCGCCCGAAGTTCGTCGATCGGGTTCGGCTGCACCAGTTCGCGGCCGGCACCGGCGACGCGACGATCGACTACGCCACGTTGCTCGGAACGGGCATCGAGTTGGTTGTCGACAGCGCCACGGGCATCGACACCGCTGCCCGCACAGTGCGACTGGCGTCGGGGCGCATGCTGGACTACGACTATGTCATCTACGCAGTCGGCAGCACCGCTGCGATACCGTCGGTGTCCGGCGCGGCCGAATTCGCTTTCCCCATCGCCGAATTCGAGTCCGCGCAGCGGCTGCGCGCCAAGCTGGACGAGTTGCCCCTCGATGCCGCCGTCACCGTGGTCGGCGGTGGACCGACCGGCATCGAGACGGCCGCCGAACTGGCCGCACAAGGACGCACGGTCACGCTGGCGTGTGGCGCAACGCTGATGCCGTCACTGAGTGCGCCGGGTCGCCGATATGTCGCCAAGTGGTTGTCGCGGCACGGCGTCGCCGTGCTCGAGGGCGATGTGGTGACCGAGGTCCGGCCGGATGCGGTCGTCTTCGCCGATGGTGGGGTGCGTCCGAGCGCACTCACCATCTGGACCACGGGATTCGGCGTGCCACAGTTGGCGGCCGCGAGCGGGCTGCGGACCGACGCGCTCGGCCGCCTGCTCACCGACGAAACGCTGACCAGCATCGACGACGACCGGATCATGGCGACCGGCGATGCCGCCGCACCGTCGGGCCAGCCGCTGCGGATGAGCTGCCAGGGCGCTGGGCCGCTCGGGGCGCAGGCCGCCGATACGGTATTGAGTCACATCGCGGGGACCGAACCCGCGGCAATCGACCTGGCCCTCACGGGGGCGTGCGTCAGCCTCGGTCGTCGCGTCGGCATCCGACAACTCGCCCGCAAAGACGACACCGCGGTGAACCTCTACATCGGCGGCCGCATGGGTGCGCGGATCAAGGAGATGACCTGCAAGGTCGCGGTGTGGAAGATCCGCCGTGAGGCCCGCAAGCCGGGTTCCCTGATCTGGCCCAAGGGCGGCCCGCGTCCCGAGCAGCCGACCTCCGCTGCGCCGGCGGTCACGTCCTCGTGACGACCGACGAGCACGCCGAGCGGTTCACCGTGCTGCGGCCGCTGCTGTTCACGATCGCCTACGAAATCCTCGGCTCGGCAACCGAATCCGATGACGTGCTGCAGGACAGTTATCTGCGGTGGGCCGAGGTGGACCTCGTGACGGTGCGCGACACCAAGTCGTATCTGGCGCAGTTGGTGACCCGTCAGGCCCTCAACGCCGTGCGGGCCGGCGCACGCCGTCGCGAGGACTACATCGGCCCGTGGCTGCCCGAGCCGCTGCTGCTCGATGAGCACGACGCGTCGGCCGACGTGGTGCTCGCCGAATCGGTGTCGATGGCGATGCTCGTGCTACTGGAAACACTCACTCCCGACGAGCGTGCCGTGTTCGTGCTGCGCGAGGTATTCGGCTTCGACTACGACGACATCGCAGCAGCGGTGGGCAAATCCGTGATGACGGTGCGCCAGGTCGCCCATCGCGCCCGGTCACACGTGCAGGCTCGGCGTAAACGCTTCGTGCCAGTCGACGCGGCGAAAATCGCAGAGATCACCGAGCAGTTCATGACAGCGGCGTCCACCGGTGACACGCAGGGGCTGCTCTCATTACTCGCTCCGGACGCCACCTGGACCGCCGACAGTGGCGGTAAGGCCGTCGCGACGCGGCGGCCGGTCGTGGGCGCGCAGAAGGTAGCCCGATGCCTCGTGGAACTGTTCCACAAGGCGAGCAGGACGCCGAACCTGGGCATCGAAATGCTCAACTGCAACCACACGCCCGCGATGGCCGTCTACCGCGACGACTACCTGGAAGGTGTCTTCCTGATGGAGATCGTCGACGGCAAGATCACCAACTTCTACGCCATCCGTAACCCGGACAAACTCGTTACGGTGGCGGTTCCGCGTCGGATCAGCCGATAGAGGTTCGAAAGCGGTTGACGGTAACAATTTTCGATACCGGCCGTCGCCGTCGAGCCCACACTATTCGGCGGGCGCGGATACCGAGTGACATTGGCTGCCAACTGATCTGCTGGTTCCGCTGACACGATCGGCGGGATTATGGTGTGTTCGAGCCGGTTTGGTGGCGCTCGGGTTTCCGTGTGTCGAAGGCTTGGGCGACGGCGAGGCTGTCTTCGTAGACGTGGTGGCGGGTGATGAGGCCGTTTTCGATGGTGAGGTGTAGCGCGAAACGGGAGCGGTAGGCGCGGCCGGTGGGTCGGGCAGTTTGGCGTATTTCACCGAGTACCACTGCATCTGGGCCGTCGACCAGAATGCGTTCGATCACGGTGCCGGCCTCTTCGGGCACGTGGTGGTGAGCGAGTTGGCGGTAATGCGCGGCCGCGTCGGCGCGGGTGGCGCGGTGGCGGATCCATGGGGTGGCGGGTCGGTCGTGCTCATTGTCCGGCCAATTGAGTTTCCAGTCGCTGACCGGGGCGTAGAGCGCGGCGGTGGCGTCCGGATCGCCCGCACCGATCCGGCGCAGCAATTCCTCGACGACGGTGCGGGTGTTGATCGTCCCGAGTTCGTTCATGGCTGCCACCATGCCCGCGCCGCTGCGCCGCGTCGATTACCTCCGACGTAATACCGTTCACCTGGCGTGCAGGCGTGACCGTCGGCGTGTGCATCGAGGCTCTTGCGAGCCCAAACGCGTTGCGGACCAAACGATCAGCGGCCGCTAAGTTGTCGTATTCGGCTTACCGCCGTCGGTGGGCTCGGTCGTCGGAGCGTTGACGAGGTCCGCGACCCGCGGGCTCGGCGGGGGTATTCCGGTCGGCGCGTGAGCGGTCGCGGGCGTCCTTCCACAGGCTGTAGATCGCCACCACCGGCTTTGCCAGCGTCCACTCACCGAACCGATAATCCGCGCCCCGCACCAGACGCGCCCCCAGCTCCGGGCGCTGCTGGGCAAGGTATTGTCGCGCCTTCTCGGCATGGAGGGGAATCGATACGATTTTGATCCGGTCGATGTCCTCCAGGTACGGGATCGCGAAACCGATGTTCTCCCATGTGGTCCGGCTCTGATCTTCCAAGACGAGCTCGCCGCGGTACCCGCAGGTCTCGGTGGCGTATCGAGCCATCAGTGCAGCCTCGGTTCGCGGACCCGCGCACGCCCCTCCACAGAGCACGAGACGAGTGCTGACCGCGGGGTCGATGGATCGCAGACCGGCCCGCACCCGCCACCGGTTCATGAGGTTCGCGCGTGTGCCCGCATTGCGATAGCCCAGGACAACGATGGCCTCGGAAGTGCCCGGGGCCGATCCCACGAGCCTGTGGGAAGCGCGCCAGTTCTCCCACTCGCCCCAGAGCAGCAAGAGCACGAGACCGGTCGTCGAAAGCCAAGTCCGTTTCCGCATGAGATTCAGCCAAGCACAAGCCTTTCGAAAGGCCGGTTCGCGACATGGCTTTTCACCGATATCTCGGCTGCATCCCCGAGGCGCGGTTCAGCGGCACATCTCGACCGCGTCGGCCTTGTTGTCCGCGCTGGATGGCAGGGTGCCGCGAGCGTTGTTCGGAACGGATGCGAGCAACTGCCAGTTTTCGCCCGTCCAGTTGTACACCGCGACGGTTACGCCGGTGCGGTTCCAGTACGAGGTCAGACGGTCGCCGACACCGCCATTGCCGATGTCGTGCAGAAAACAGTCCGCGCCATACTGAAAGAGCATCTCGCCCGTGCCATTCGCACCGTCCCAGCCGCAGAACTTTCCGCCCGGGCAGTCGTAGCTCGGTGTCGCCGATGCCGGAGCGGCCGAGATCATCGCGCCACCCGCGACTGTGCCGAGTGTCAGAGCGGCCGCGGCGAGCGGGACCAGACGGCGAACGGCGTTGGCGCGGTAGGTGATTTTCATGGTGGTGTCCTTCGTGAGAATCGGTGTCGGCCTTCTGACGGCTTGACACCAACTCTGTGCGGACTCACCAACGACCGACCAACGACGGACTAATCGGGCAGATCAGCGGGCTCACCACCAACTCGGACCGAGCCGATATTCCTGCTGTACACGGATTCAGACGTACCGGCGCGATTGCGTATCAACCGTTGGCTCACAGCGACGTCGCAGGATGTCCTGAGGTACTTCTACAATCCCGGCGTGACGCTTACCCTTGCCGACCTGGTCGGCTACATCGATCGCGATCTCGACACCGATCTGGCGCGGTGGTTTCCCGCCGCCGCACCCGTCCAGGTTCCCGAGCAGACCCGGCCGGTGGCACCGTTTCTCGCGCGCCTGGCTCCCGCGGACTCTGCGGCGCTGGCCGCGTTCGACCGCCGTGTGCGCTCAGGCATGCTGCCGCAGTTCTTGGACATCTTCGATTGGTCCTACGGATTCGATTTCGCCGGAAACGACTGCGGCATCGTTGATTCGGACTACACGACCGAGTTGACCGACGACGATGTGTACTCGATCGGTGCGGACGGCGGCGGCAATCTGTATGTCGTACTCACCAATGGTCAAGTGGCCGTGTGGTTCCACGAGGAAGAAGTGCTCGAAGGCGGCACCCGCTTCGACAATCTCGACGTCTTCCTCTGGTCGTTTGTGCGCTACCGCGCGGTACGCGCCGGGAAGCTCGCGCTCGCGGACGTTGAGCCGGACTTCCTGGCGCTCGGCCAGGACGGCGCGCTCGAGCCGCACCTCGGTCTGCTGGGTCTCATGAAGTAGGACGCCCTCAGGAGCACACGGCCAGGTCGTCGGTGAGGGATACCGAAGTGAGGATCAACCGCTGGGGCCGGGAAACCGGGATACGCACTTCGCAAGACGCAGGGAGGGGAACTCCCTTCCATATTCAACGTATAGCGCACCCGGGGGCTTGCGGCAAGACCCCCGTCGTACCGCAGAATCACTGACCGAAGCCAGAACCTGCGGAAATGGGGTTACGAAATGCGCGTATTGCTGTCGACGTATGGGTGATCCCCGAGACCCGGGGACGAGCGACCGCCGTGGCCGACCGACACGATCCGCACCGACGGGGCGAAGTGGCCGCGACGCTGCTGCTCGACGCGCTCAGTCGAGAAACCGTGTCCGTGTGAACCCATAGAGCCAGGAAAGCAAGGGGCATATGACGACTCAGTGGTACGAAACCGAATTGCGGTCCGAGCGAAGCTATGTGGCCGAGCTCTACACGCGGCTCGACGCCGAACGCGCGCGAGTGAAGGGCAAGTACACCGCCGCACTGCGCGGAACCGGCGGGACACCCATGGAACGAGATTTCGAGGTGCGCGCGCTGGCCAAGGAGGCCAAGCGGCTGGATGTGGCCGACAACGGTCTGTGTTTCGGCCGGTTGGACACAGTTTCGGGCGAACATTCCTACATCGGCCGGATCGGCATTTTCGACGACGAGAACGAGTACGAGCCGCTGTTGCTCGATTGGCGGGCACCGGCGTCGCGCGCGTTCTATGTCGCGACCGCCGCGACACCGGAGAACATGCGCCGCCGCCGACAGTTCCACACGCGCGGGCGTCGAGTGGTCGATTTCACCGATGAAGTGCTCGGCCGCCCGAGTGATGGCGAGCGCGGCGACGCGGCCTTGCTCGCGGCAGTGAATGCGCCGCGAGGTTCGGGCATGCGCGACATCGTGGCGACGATCCAGGCCGAACAGGACCAGATCATCCGCCTCGATCACCCCGGGGTGCTGGTGATCGAGGGTGGCCCGGGCACCGGCAAAACCGTGGTCGCGCTGCACCGCGTCGCGTACTTGCTCTACACCCAGCGGGAGCGGATGGAACGCCACGGTGTGCTCGTCGTCGGACCGAATCCGGCATTTCTCAACCACATCGGCCGCGTTCTGCCGTCGCTGGGCGAGACGAACGTCGTGTTCATGACCACTGGCGATCTGATGCCAGGGTTTCGCGTCACCGCCGAAGACACGCCGGATGCCGCGCGGCTCAAAGGCTCGCTGAAGATCCTGGACGTGCTCGCGGCGGCGATCGCCGATCGGCAGCGGGTGCCGGAGCATTCGGTGCAGATCGAACTGAAAGACGTCACGGTGCGGATCGACACCGAGACCGCGGAGTGGGCAAGGGAGGAGGCACGCGCGAGCGGGCTGCCGCACAACGAGGCCCGCGCGGTATTCAGCGAGATCGTCACGTATGTGCTCACCGAACGGGCGATAGCCCGGATCGGCCGCGGCTGGTTGACCCGGAAGGACCGCGAAGCATGGGAGAACCTACGGACGGACCTGGTCGCCGAGCTCGCCGACACCGACCAGTTCACCGCCGCGCTAGACGAACTCTGGCCGATACTGACGCCGGAAATAATACTGGCACAGCTGTATTCGTCTCCTGAACGGTTGCGTGCCGCCGGTGCCGACCGGGCGCTGTGGCGCGCCGATGGCGAGACCTGGACGGTGTCGGACGTTCCGCTGCTCGACGAACTGGTCGACCTGCTCGGCCGCGACAAGGCGGCCGATGAGGCTGCCGCGCGAGCCGCTGAGCGGGAACGCAAGGCCGAGGCCGAGTACGCCGCTGGCGTGTTCGACACTCTCATCACGCGCGAAGACCTTAACGACGACATCGGCCTGCTCGCCCAGGACATGCTCTACGCCGAGGACCTTGCCGAGCGCTTCCTCGAGCGCGACACCCGCGAACTCGTCGAACGCGCTGCCGCGGACCGGGATTGGACTTATCGACACGTCGTGGTCGACGAAGCCCAAGAACTGTCCGAAATGGACTGGCGGGTGTTGATGCGGCGCTGCCCGGGCCGATCCTTCACAGTGGTAGGCGATCTCGCGCAGCGTCGGTCGGTGGCCGGTGCGATCTCGTGGGACACGATCTTCGAGTCGTACGTGCCCGGCCGCTGGGTCTACCGGTCGCTATCGGTGAACTACCGCACACCGGCGGAGATCATGACCGTCGCCGCCGCATTGCTCGCCGAGTTCGCACCCGGGGTGCAGGCGCCGGAGTCGGTCCGCGCGTGCGGTGTACAGCCCTGGTCCAGGCAGGTTACCGAGGATGAATTGCCCACTGCCGTCGCGGAATTCGTACGCGACGAAGCCGATCGCGAAGGCACCAGCATCGTGATCGGCCCGGCGGGTGTGCCGGGCACGGTGCCCGCGTCGGAGACGAAGGGGCTGGAATTCGACGCGGTCCTGGTCGTGGAGCCGGAGCGGATCCTCGCCGAGGGCCCGCGCGGCGCTGCCGAACTCTACGTCGCCCTGACCCGTGCCACCCAACGCCTCGGCGTGCTGCACCAGGGTCCATTGCCGCAGGCGCTCACTGGACTAGGCGCACCCGCTCCGGCCGGTGATCGAAGTTGGACGTAGCCATTTCGCGTGCGATCCCGGACCCGAGACCGGGGCCCGCGGTCGACGGTTGTGACAGCGGACCGATGTGCGCTCGTCGGCATACGTGGACGACGAATGATGCTGGCTGCCAACCGATCTGCGGATAGGCGAGCCAGACCACCGGCATTCACAGGTGTTGTCGATCACTGTCCGAAGGAGTAACGAAGATCATCAGGATCGGAGTGCCCGCACTGTACTCGACATAATGCACGGAAACGTCGCCGACTATGCACTCCATATCGACACCCTAGCCGGCTGGAAACGACAGCAGCGCGCGGAATCGACCCGCGGGTGGGCTGCCGATTGCAAGAATCGGGCCCATGTCTTCTGGTGTGGTTTCGACGTTGGTGACGGGTCTGATGCCCTTGCTGGGCGCTGGTCTCGGTGCATCGGCAACGCTTCTGGTGCAACGGAATTCGGCGCGCGAGGCGAAGTTCAAGTTTCGCGCTGAAAGTCGCCTCGCGCATCGGGAAGAACTGAAGTCCGCCATACTCGACTACTTCGAGACGGCGCAGCGACTACAGGGAGAGCTCGATGTCCGAGAGCGAGGCGGCGCTCCGGACGACATGAAGCGCATGATCGAGAGCGTCTGGCTAGCAGAGAAGCGGGTCGAGCTCATCTGCTCAGATGCCTTGCGGGACCGTATGGTCGCCCATGCTCGGGGGCTGCACGACGCTGTGCGCGACCCTGTGGCCCACCCTGATTGGTGGGCACATTGTCGGCCACTTCAATCCGACTTGATATCGCAAGCAAAAGCAGAGCTCGCGCGCAATCACGATTGGTGACCCGACTCGAGACCAACTCGTACTATTCCGCGAGGTTCATTCTGCTGGGCAGAGGGCTACGGGCAGCCCGCCATCGGGCACGTGGCTACGTCGAATGATGCTTGCTGCATGGAATCCGGGAGCACCGACCGGCGTTTGCGGACGGTGCGTCACGGCGTCGCTACGGAGACCTCGGCCGAGGGTTCGTCCGCGGCTGAGCTCGGGCGCGCGGCCTCATTGCGGGGCCGGGTGGAGCCGACGACGACCGTGATCACCAGGATGAATGCGAGTAGTGCGCAGCCGGTCCGGGTGAAATGGAACAGTTCCCAACGCCGCAGGATGTCGGCATAGTCGCTGGGCGGGGTCCCCACGGCCCACTGCTTGATCTGCTGGTTGATCGGTACGTTCCCGAAGCGGGTCACCAGGAAGGAGAGGAATGTCAGCGCCGAGGCGCCCGCCGCGACCCACCGCGGCCACGACTTCGACAGCACCGCCAAGACCAGCGTGCTCAGCACGGCGAGCCCCATCAGCGACTGCATCACTGGCCCGTTGACCCGCATCAGCGCGGTATGAAAGGTGAACCGAACATCAAGGGGCACTTCGCGAAACGCGTACAGCACATTCACCGCGCCATACCCGAATGCCCCGGCGAGCAGGCCTGGGAACAGCAGTGCCCCGGCCCGAACGGATTTCGACAACATTGGAGCTCCCATCTCATATCGCAACATCGAGTTGCGATATCGTCAGCATGCCCGCTGTACGCCGATATCGCAACAAGGAGTTGCAATGACTGCACCCCTCGGACGTGGACCGAAGGTTCGCTCCGCCGTGCTCGCCGCGACCGTCGAGGAGCTGAGCGAGCACGGGTACGCCGCGTTCACCGTCGAGAACGTCGCCCTGCGTGCCGGTGTGCACAAGACCACCGTCTACCGGCGGTGGGCCGATCGGGATGCCCTGATCGCCGATGCGCTGGCCGAGAGCGTCGAAGCGGAAATCCCTATCCCCGAGACGGGCTCGATAGAGGACGACCTTCGCGCGTTGGCCCGCGGTCTGGTCGCGTGGATCGGCAGCCCGTCCGGCCGGGCGGTCCTCGCTGTCATGCTCTCCAATGCAGCGCCACCCGACCGGACGCGCCATGCCTTCCGCGACCGCATCCGCAAGGCGCTGCCCGTCGCGACGCGTGCGGTCGAACGCGGCGAACTCCCCGCTGGCACAAACCCCGTCGAACTGATCAAAACGCTTGTGGCGCCGATATATTTCCGTGTGCTGATTACCCGTGAGCCGGTGAACGACAGCACCGCCGACGCGGCCGCCGCAGTCGCGCTGACCGCGGCGCGCGCCGGTCTGTTCGGCTGAGCCCGGTCGAAGAAATCGGTTGTCGGAATGGTGGCGGCCGAGCAGGATGCCGCGCATGGTTGCGTCGCGTTCCGCTGTGCTGCGCTGGCAGTTCGAACTGGTCTGGTCGCTGTTCGAGTTTCATCTCGAGCGACTGGAACCGGACGACTTCCTCTGGGAGCCAGCAAATTTGACATGGAGGATGTGCCAGGACGAGACCGGTATGTGGGTGCCGGACTGGGCGGACTCCGAGCCTGATCCGATCCCCGTTCCCACCATCGGTTGGATCAGCTGGCACATCGGATGGTGGTGGAGCGTGACGATCGACCACATGCGCGGACACACCCCTCCGGACCGTACCGAGATCATCTGGCCTGGACCCGGACCCGCGAGCATTGACTGGCTGCACAACCTGCGCCAGGACTGGCTGCAGGTCCTCGACCGATCCGATCTAGACGCGCCAACCGCATTTCCATGGCAGAACGACCCCGACAAATCCGTGGCTCACACCATCGCATGGGTGAACGCCGAACTGATGAAGAATGCCACCGAGATCGGACAGTTGCGACTACTGCGGGCGGCTAGCGGTCACCGCCCGTAATGGCTGATGCGGATCCTTGGAATCTTCTCCGGGCGTGTCGGGCGTCAGTAGTACGGCGCGTAGCCTTCGACGCGGACGAGGACATAGCCTGCGCTGTAAGCGGAGTCGATGGTGGTCTGATCGACTGCGACGATATTGTCCTGGCGCGCTTCGCTCCAGAACTGATACAGCGGGCGTGTGCCGGGCTCCTGGTTGGTGTTGATGTATCCCTGAATGCCGATGTGGGTATATCCGGCACTGTAGGCGGAATCGATACCTGCCTGTGTCGCTGTGCTGAAGTTGTCCTGGCGGCTGTTGCTCCAGAACAGGTGCAGCGGTACGGTTCCCGGCTGCTGGGTCTCGTAGACGAAGGCTTCCTTGCGGATGGGCAGGTAGTCGGCGGCGGTGGCGCTGTTCTCGTCGTTGCGGTTGCCGGTGGTGAAGTTGTCGCCGCGGTCCGGATTCCACCAGGTGTAGAGCGGGTACAGCGACGGAACGTCGGCCTGCGCGGCGGGTGCGGCAGTGAGAGTGGTCCCCGCTATACCTGCGGCAGCCAGGAGCGTGGCCGCCGAGATCGCCAGCCGCTGACGACGGGAACGTGCATCTCGGTGCGCCCCCGATATCGAGCCTGTTGTTACCCTGATCCGTCGCATCATGATTCTCCCCTTTTCGGGTCTCCCGACACCTACGGCCTCGAATTTCCTCGAAAGCGCTTGTCGGTCAACTGGTTACGTGCAATACAACGGTAGTTTTCGCGCCGCGCCGACTGCTATACGCAGACTTGCGTATAGCAGTCTTGTCTTTCGGCTGATATGCGAGATCTGTTGGTGGACAATGCAGGAGTGTCCGATCGGCCGGGTGGGGTCGCCAAGAAGATTCACGACCTAGCGCTGGAGATCATCACCGAGAAACAGCCGGTGCGGGTCTGGCCGCTATTGATGCACAGGTTGACCACCGACCTGCCATGCGACCTGGCCGTGCTGGTCGACTTGAACTGGAACGCAGGCACGGGTCACGCGCTCACCGGTGCCCCGGACTGGTTGCACGAGGCACCACTGGACGCACTCATCCACGCGCACATGCGATCCCATCCGTTGCTACGACATTACGCAGACACTCGGGACCTGACACCGCTGAGCATGGACGAGGTCGCCGACGACCGCTGGTGGAAAGGAGAGGGGTATCGCGCCGGTAAGGACGCCATCGGTATCGACCGCCAACTCGCTTTGCCGCTGTCCGCGCGGCCGGGCCGAATCCGAAGTGTCATCATGAGCCGCAGCGGTGTGGGATTCAGCGATCGCGACCTCGAATACGCCGTGCTCGCCAGATCACTGCTCGACACCGTCGAAGCCCACGAGACAGTTGTCATCGGCCGCACGCCACCGGGGGACCCCGCCGAACACAAGATCACCCCACGCGAGCTGGCAGTCCTGCCCCTGCTGTGCGAAGGGCTGACCGCTCGTGCCATCGGCACCAGACTCGCGATCACCCAAGCGACCGTGTCCAAGCACACCGAGAACATCTACCGCAAGCTCGGCGTGCGCGACCGCGTCTCGGCATTGCGCAAAGCGCACAGTCTCGGCCTCGTCCCACCCCGCCGGTTCGCGGAATCCGAGTAGCTCTAAGGAACACCCTGGGCGCTGTCGAAGTTCAGGCGCACCTGCGGGGCGAATATCTCGGCGTCCATCGAATAGCTGTGCAGGAGTAGCACGGTGGGCCCGGAACCGCCATGGCGAAGCCGGCCGGTTTACCACTAACTACCTATCGCCCTGGGCCCTGCCGCACATGCCACACAAACTGCACTCGTACCAGCGCTTTCGCCGGTCGGGATCGCCGACAGGATTAGGTATCGGCGATGCATCGGTAGGCAATCGGGCCGACAGCGGTGGAACGCGCCCGGCCGCGCCCACGCGGGTCGTCCATCAGATCGAGGCAATCCGTAATCGGGCCGCGTCCGCGGAAAACCCCTTCGGGCCCGGCCATTTGGACCAGCACGGCTCCGAGCAGCAGCAGTACTGCGCCAGCCAATGCGTCCGGCCCAGTGACTGGTAGACGCGGCTGGGGCGGCAGCGATGCGCCACGGCCTGGACCCCTGCTCGGGTGGCGCGCACCGTAAGCAGCGGCAACCCAGCCGTCCGCAGGGCTACGTGAGCGGATGACCCGGGCAGACGAGTCCAGCGGGGTCTGCCCTCCTGCACTGATCGGCCAGCCATTCCTTTACCGGTACGGGTGTGCTCCCGGTGCTGGTGTATTCGGTAGCTCCGGTGGATCGCGAGAGCACGGTACCGTCAACGATGTTGTTCACCGACGCCTTCGCCACCATGTCACCGCCCAGAGAGTGTGCACTGTGCCAAGGACAAGGAGGACGACGATGCTGTCCAGGTTGGTCGTCATCGGGTGTTCGGGGCCGAGTCGGGTCACGGCGCGGGAGATGAGTGTGACGTCGGCGGGTATGGTGAACGCCGCCATCGAGGCCAGGCAGAGCGTCGTGCCGAATACCAGGAAAGCGCTGTAGACGCGCGCTGCGCGACGTTCGTGTTCAGGCAGGTAATGGCTCGGGTCCTGCAGAGCCTGCCCGCGCCCGGTAATGGCGCCCCACAGCCGATTCCCGCTGTAGCGCGCATACGCCTTGCCGTCGCCGAACAGGTCGCGGCAGCCAGTAAGGTCTTGCAGGATGAAATAGACGTCTGTACGCATGAACACCAAGAACTGGAACGGCAGCGCCAGCAACGCCAGCACCATAACCGCGGCCAGGATCTTATGCGTTGTTGTGGTCTCGACGGTCACCGTCAGCAGCAAGACCGCTGTCGCGGCGACCGAGAGATTCACCGCCATGCCAGCCGAATAGGCTGTCAGTCGATGCCGGCGCGAGGCGATTTCGATCCCGCTGATATCGGTCTCGGCCACCAGAAATTGAAGCCGCGTGCCCAGCTGGATCCGAGCGTGGACGCCCGTGGCCCGTGCGGTGACAAAGTGCGCAAGCTCATGGACGAAGACCAACGACCACCCGCCGACGAAGCCGACTGCCAGCACGAGACTGCCCCGCGGGCTCCAGAGCAGGTCCTGGAAGCTTGGCAGCAGGTCGGGCCGCACGGCGAGTGCCAGCACTGCCGCCAGCATCAAGCTGCCGAACAACACCGGCAGAACCGGGCTGAGCGCGAATCGGACGTGTTCGGGGCGCACTCGGGGAAAGGACGCCGGCTGCGGCATCTCGGATGGCACGGGGTGGTGGTCGATCTCGGCCACGAAGCCCAGCGCGATCAGTTCTCGGACGAAAGACAGGACATCGAACTCGCAGCCCTCTTCGTCGGCCAGACGTACCTCCGCCTGCTCGACGGTGAGCCCCGCACCGAGCAGGTCGATCGCGACCGCGCCCGCCCTCGGAAGCGCCACGAACTGGCGGGTCTCGAACCGGCCCACGATCCATTCCCCATGATCCGGGCGGATCGCCAAGTCGTACAGGCGGATCTGGCTCGCCGGCAGGATGTCGGCCACGGGCCGTTCGGTCACCGAGTATCCCCGCAGGAAGGGCAGTCCGGTCGGCGTGGGTATCGCTTCAGGGCCGATAGACCCGGTACAGCGAGGTTCACGCC
Source organism: Nocardia sp. NPDC049737 (assembly GCF_040674755.1). NCBI lineage: Bacteria > Bacillati > Actinomycetota > Actinomycetes > Mycobacteriales > Nocardiaceae > Nocardia > Nocardia sp. NPDC049737. The sequence goes on from NZ_JBFANH010000018.1 coordinate 190,919, forward strand.
GTACTGAAAGCCTGGCTCGACCGGCGGCGCGCCGGTCAGCACGGCGAGTGCGAAGTGGGTGAGCAGGTTGCCCGTGATAGCGGCGGACACGACGTTGGCGGGCTGCCAGGGCAGTCGCGGCCCGAGGCTGTCCAAAGGCACGTCCGGGGGGAGGCGCATATCGGCCTGCTCGATTTCCTGATCGTGCAGACACTCCCAGCATGGGCCCTTACCGGGGACATAGGCGCCGGCCGAGGTGATGGGGCCGTGATAGCCGCCGGTCACCCAAGGAATGCCCGCAGCCAGGCAGGCACGGTTCGCCCATCTGCGGATCGCGCGCGGCTGGTCGGCGCAGAGGGCGACGAGGTCGTATCCGGGCCGGAGCAGGTCGGCAATGTCGGCCGGTCCGTCGACCTGCCGCCGTTCGCCCGTGACCTCCACATCGGAGTTGAGGGCGCGCAGATGCGCCATCGCGGCGTCGACCTTGGACTTCCCGATGTCATCCTCGCGGTAGAGGACCTGCCGGTTGAGATTGGACAGTTCAACGGTGTCGGAGTCGACGCAGTGCAGATATCCGACGCCTGAGGCGACGAGCCCTTGCGCGACAGCTCCGCCGGTGCCGCCGACGCCGATCAGGAGAACCCGGGATCGGCTCAATTCGATCTGGATGTCCCAGGGGCTCGAGCGGGGTGTCTGGTCGAGCCAGTGGAACAACGCCATGCCGCGCGAGTAGCGTTCCAGCTCACGCTCGGACAGCTGAGCCGGAACGGGTACGCCGGCGTCCTCGACGAATCCGGCGTCGAGGAGTTGCTGCATAGCATCGGCTACGTCAGCATCCGGCACATCCCCATGGCTGGACTTCACCACGGCCAGCACCCCCTGGGGTGACCGGGTTCCGTCCAGCGCCCCGACCAGGACCCAGACCCAACCGTCCGGATCTTCGATCTCCGCACCGACGCCATGGACCGTCGCGCCGATCCTGACATTGCCGTCCACGGTGACATACGGGACATGCTCCGGTTTGACCCGCGGACGCACCATGCCCGAGGCGCGTATTGTGCCGTCCATCAAGGGGACTCCCGATATCGGGCTCGCTCGCCGAGGTGCGGCATCGCCCGCTGGCCAACCAGGCAGGGTGCACCTCCACGCGACTCTCCGGATGGAAGGCGCACCCTGCGGTGACGCCTACGCGCCCGACGCCGAGGTACTGCCGGTCGTTTCCTTCTTGTCCAAGCGCCGGATCTTGATCACGACGCGATCCTGGATGGTCGGCTGAGCGGGTGCCTTGTTTTTGGACTTTTTCATGAACTCAATTCCTCGCCATCAAATAAGTGCACAATATCGATGTCCACTATTCATGTGCACATCGATCAGGTGCACATCGTTTACGTGTACAACGTTGAGGTACGTAGCGCCGTACTGTCAAGCCCTGCTTGTGCGGTCGGTCTGGAATCTGGTGAGCCACTGCGAGTCTCGGCCTAGCACGACAGTTGTATTTCGTTGTGCTGCAAGATAGTTGATCCTGCTGTAGTTTGTCGCGCGTGCTTGATGATGTTGTGGCCGAGGATGTTTCGGCT